>JAILMQ010000246.1 GCA_024692605.1 Eubacterium sp. | reverse complement strand
TGGCGGACTTAATAAGGTAACTCATGTTCACCTCATTCTGTATGCTCATGTAAACAAGAATCTTCTCAGCATTTTTATAGGCCTCTGAAGAAACTATCTTTTGACAAATGTTTTCCGACCGCTCCTTCACCTGAAGCTTAGGAAGCTTCTTCCGTCTTTCTATCATCTGCTTACGGATTCTCTTTTTCTCTCGCGGAATCCTTACCTTATCCTTGATTCCCGTAAAGGCATAGTCACTACCAATCTGAAGAAACCTCTTTACGATGGAAGACATTTCCGCCTGCTTATCCGCCGGCAGACTCTTAACCTTCTTCACAAGCTCCGACAGTTTTTTAATCCCGCCTTCACTGAGATCATTTATGGTTTTTACACCGGAATTATCCAGGGTTGCAAAAACCGTATCTATAAAGGCCTGTCTTTCATCATCGCTTATTTCCGACAGCCACTTCACCATGGTCTTATCTATCAGCTTACTGCCTTCACCTCTTTTTTCCGCCGGAACAAACTTTTCGCCCAGCACCTGCCAGGACATGGGATCATGCTGATTTATTCCCTTTGCATCAGTCTTAACTATCTCATAGTCACACTGGTTTTCCAGAAGAATTCCCACCATGGAATCAGAAGGAATAAAGCATCTTATCTTAGGAAGTATGGTATTATACTCCTCCGTCTCAAGGATTTCCTCCCTGAATCCCGGTCCATCGTTGGAATATATACCTACGATTCTGTCTTGAACCTGCTGCTCACAAAACGCCGCTGAATATATGGCAAAGTTACCACCCTTGGAATGTCCTCCAAGAATAATATCCCCACCTTCAGAATCGAAATAATAATTAACATATTCCACCGCTCTTTTCTGGCCGGCGGTTTCGCTCATAAAGCAGAGGTTAAAATCCTCCTTCCAGCCCACCAGAGTGTTGTCAGTTCCTCTGAAGGCCACATACTGCATGCCATCAGGCAGGACAAATGTAAGGGCCGAAAACTGCTCTTCTCTGTCCATACTGATTAGGTTGATGTAATTCTTTAGCTGCACCTCCTGAAACCGCTTAGTCTTGGCAGCCTTTTTCAGCACCATAGGTGCCATCTTGTAAAATGTATCTCTACCCAGAATCTCTTCCTCAGTATGTATCTCAAAATAAAGTCTTGCGGTGTCAACGATAGAAAGGGTGTCATCCTGCGTAATGACACCCTCAAAATCCGTATAACACATCTGTGAAAGAATTAGATTGTCAATCTCATTGAAGGGACTGATATCAAAACCTATATCTCCCCGCCAGTCAAGATAATCAATTATATTTGCCATATCTAGTTACCCTATAGCCATAGAACCTGTCCTACAACTCCTTAAGATACCTGCTGACAGCATCCTTCCAGTCCGGAAGCGGAGTAAAGCCCATCTCTTTTAGCTTTGACTTATCCAGTCTGGAATTAAATGGCCTCTTTGCCTTTGAAAGCCCATATTCCTCAGTTGTCACCGGCACAACCTCTGTAGTGTAGCCGGCCTGTCTGAAGATTTCCTTTGCAAAATCATACCAGGATATATAGCCCCCTTCATTGGTTGCATGATATATTCCGTATTTGTCAGTCACACTCATATCCACCAGAAGTCTGGCCAGATCCAGGGTATAGGTCGGTGTTCCCACCTGATCATTTACCACCGTTAATCTGTCATGAGTCTCTCCGACTCTCAGCATTGTCTTAATAAAATTATTTCCACTGAGTCCAAATACCCAGGCAATACGTACTATGAAATATTTATCAAGTATCTCCTTTACCGCAAGCTCGCCCTCCAGCTTGGTCTGACCATAAACATTCAGTGGAGCATATCCGGTAAAGTCCGGTTCCCAGGGCTTATCACCCTGTCCATCAAACACGTAATCAGTAGATATATAGATCATCTTGGCATCCAGTTCCCTGGCCATTTCAGCTATGTAACGGGTACCATTTACATTTATATCCCTGACCTTATCCTGCTTATCCTCATCCTCTGCTGAATCAACTGCAGTCCATGCCGCGCAGTGGATTATCACATCCGGCATAACCACCGCCAGCACTCTTCTGACAGCTGTCCTGTCAGTAATATCCATGGGTATATAAGGCATCTTTGTCACTGCCGAACCATCCTCTACGCCGGAATACTCATGGGCTATATCGCTTCCCACACCATCGTATCCTCTGGCAGCAAGATTATTCATCACATCATGTCCCAGCTGTCCCGAAACACCTGTTACAAAAAACTTCAACTCTCTACCTCCGAATTATCACTTAATATGTTTCTTTAAGAAATTGCACTGGTCGTCATTTGCTCTGCCGGCCAGGCTGGATTTAACATCAACATGGAATACGTGATGAGTATTCTCGTCTCCGTAGATCTTACTCTCGCATTCCACCTTATGAGCCTCCAGATACTTAACCATAGGCTCCACATTATCTCTGAGAAAATCTCCCTCGGCACTGAATATATAGCATGGCAGGTAGTTCTCATCGATATAATCCATAACCTTAAGTTTTTCACCGAATACCATTGGATTAGGACCGAAGTATTCTTTTATGGCTCCTGTCCACTTACCCTCAAGCATTCTCTCCAGATCAAACTCTCCGCAGCCCAGTGAAAGTGCTCTGATGGTCACCTCCGGCTTTCGGAATCTGAACAGCTTACGGTATTCTTCATTGGTGTAGATGGCAGCATACTGGGTAGCCAGCTGTGCTCCCGCTGAATCACCGATGAGGAATACATTATTCAGATCCATGGGATATCTATCCTTCTTTTCCTCCAACCACTCGATGACCTTTGAAAGGTCCTCAAGAGGTGCAGGGAATTTATATTCAGGTGCAAGTCTGTAGTTGTAGTTCACCACCATGAAACCGCGTCTTGCAATATCGGCACAGTAGAACTGATAAACTTCCTTGCTACCGTACACATAGGCTCCGCCATGAACATTCAGGATAAGCGGAAGCTTTTTATCTTCTTTATCCTTGGGATAACAGATATCCATACTGTTAAACTTCTGATCTGCCCCATATTTGTTATCTCTTATATATCTTATCTCATCAGGAATCACGAGCCCGGCATCGCGCTTTGCATCGTTTTTTGCCCAGGTCTTCCTTACAATAAAACTGGATATTGACATACCTTCCCCCTAAATATCTGAAACTTTTATACGTTGATCTCGGCTGTCATTCCAAGCTCATCTTTATTTGCATCTATTATCGGCTTAATAAAATCATTAATATACTCTTCTGTCTGCTCAGGTGCACGTCCCACATAAAGGGAAGGCTTCATAAGAGCTTTAAGCTCATCCAGAGTTTTGCCAAATGCAGGATCTGCTGCAATGAGTTCAAGAAGGTTATTATCCTTACCCTCCTGCTTTACATTCTTACCTGCTTCCATGGAATACTGTCTGATCTTCTCATGAAGCTCCTGTCTGTCACCACCTGCTTTAGTAGCATCCATCATGATATTCTCAGTAGCCATAAATGGAATCTCTTCCATAAACTTCTTCTCAATAACCTTGTCATAAACCACAAGTCCGTCTACAACATTCAGATAAAGATCAAGAATTCCGTCGATTGCAAGGAATGCTTCCGGTACAGATATTCTCTTGTTAGCGGAATCATCCAGAGTCCTCTCAAACCACTGTGTACTGCTGACAATTGCCGGATTAAGGGCATCACAGATCACATAGTTTGCAAGAGATGCGATTCTCTCGCTTCTCATAGGGTTTCTCTTATATGCCATAGCTGATGAACCGATCTGATTCTTTTCGAATGGTTCCTCAATCTGCTTCAGGTGCTGAAGAAGTCTTATATCATTGGAGAATTTGTGAGCTGACTGTGCAATACCTGAGAGTACATTTAACACTCTGCTGTCCACCTTACGGGAATAAGTCTGTCCTGAAACAGGATAAACATCATCAAAGCCCATCTTATCAGCGATCATCTTATCCAGCTTCTTAACCTTGTCATGGTCACCATTAAAAAGCTCCAGGAAGGAAGCCTGTGTTCCTGTAGTTCCCTTTGAACCAAGAAGCTTTTGCTGTGAGATCATATACTCAACATCCTGAAGGTCCATATAAAGCTCGTTTATCCAGAGAGTTGCTCTCTTACCAACAGTTGTAGGCTGAGCAGGCTGGAAATGTGTAAATGCGATGGTAGGAAGATCCTTATACTCCATAGCGAACTTTGCAAGCTCATTGATTACATTTATCAGCTTCTTACGTACAAGCTTCAGGCCTTCTGTCATTATGATAACATCAGTATTATCTCCAACATAGCAGCTGGTTGCTCCAAGATGGATAATTCCTGCAGCATTAGGACAGGCAGCACCGTAGGTATGTACATGAGCCATAACATCGTGACGCACCTTTGCTTCCTCTTCCTTTGCCATCTCATAATCAATTTCCTCAGCGTGAGCCTTTAATTCATCAATCATTTCCTGAGTAATACGTGGATTTCCATCCTCGCCAAGAAGATTCAGTTCCTTCTCTGCCTCTGCAAGGGCAATCCAGAGCTTTCTCCATGTCTTAAACTTCTTATCAGGTGAGAAGATATACTGCATTTCCTTACTTGCATATCTTCCGCAAAGTGGGCTTTCATACTTGTCGTGACTCATAATATTCTCCTCATTAATAACATATTATTATTTTTTGTCAGAGCCTTTTCTGACACTACAGAAGATAGTATAACACAGTTTTCTGAAAAAATCTTAAAATAGTAAATCTTTTATTTTTCTAGGTACCATTAATCCTTTCAAGAATTTTATAGTAGTTAGTCAGCTGTTCTTCCGCTGAAACAGTAAACTCATCTTTTTCTTTTTTCAGAAGGTAAAGGAATAGTCCAAAGACATCCCTTTCTTTAGAAACTTCCAGGGGGTTATCCGGCGGGCTGTTGCTATTATGTATATTATCCATGGTCCTATTCCTCCTTTCCCTTTTTGTCTCTTTCTATATATAAGACTGAATAAGCCCCGGAAAAGTTTTATTTAATTGAATATATTTTTATTTTTCCACACAAAAAAGCAGGCCATAGGGACAGTCCCCATGGCCTGCTTTCTATATATGTATCCCCCTACATCTGTGAATTAAACAGACTCTTAATCTTATAAACGATATCTTCGCTGTCGGCATTGATGGTTGCTGCCTCATTTACCTCTGACAGCTCTCTCATTGCATTTGTATCAGCATCTGATGTGTAGCTTATTGTATAAACCGGAATATTGGATTCCTTAAGGGCCGGCTTGATGGTGTTCAGATTGTAACCTACATTCTGATATCCATCACTTAGCAGGAAGATCATAGCCTTTGCGTCCGGCTTATCTGCCTTTGCCTTCTCTATCATATCCATTGCAACTACTACTGCATCATAACTTGCTGTTGAACCGTTGGCTGTAAGGCTGTTGATTCCGCCCTGGAAATAAGCCTTCTGATTCATATCAAACTTAGCAATAGGAACCTCGATATTAACATCATCACTGTAACTTACAAGTCCCACATAGTTATTCTCATTGATATACTGCATACCATTTGAAAGTGATTCCTTAAGCTGGATGATAGGATCACCATACATACTACCGCTGCAGTCCGCAACGAATACTGCTATGATATCCTTACCATTATCCTTGTTTGCCTTATAAACCTCAAGAGCCTTATTAACCTCAGAACCTGTAAATGCAACTTCTGTCTTATAATCATCGTTTGCATTGAAGCCCTTCTTTGTAGCGATATCCTGGCTCTTTGAATCCATGCAGTAATCATTAAATATCTTGATTCCCTCAAGCTCATCCTCACTAAGATAATCCTGATTTACAACATAAAGTGGGTTATCATGTCTTACACCAAATGGAATGAAGTTATATAACTTATTAATGTTCGGCTCATTTATATAGGTCTGATACTCCAGGATCATACCATCCAGAGTACCCTTCTGAGCACTGTCTCTCATCTGCATTGTATTATAAGCAACAAATGGAATATTCTGCTGGAACTTTGAGAATCCCTCTATTCCCGCATCATTAAACATCTGATCATCGCTCATCTTAAGGATTGAAAGAAGAAGATTCATACCTGTTGAACTTGCCTGCGGATTAGTGTATCCGATATTGATCTTACCTTCCTGAACTGCCTTGATGATTTCTTCAAATGTTTTATATTCACTGTTCTTGTCAATAAGAAGTCCTGCAGTATTTCCAACAAGACGTTCGTTGAAAAGTGTTACATTTCCTCCATTGGCATTTACATACTCACCCCAGAGATAATTAGATGGGCTAAACATCTGTGGTGTATGCTTATGGGAAATGATATAGTCAGCTGCAAGTCCTGATGAAACGGAACGAACCTGAATACCTATGGTTTTTCCATTCTTGGTTTCATTATTTTCTCTGTTGAAATCCATAACCACATCCACGAGCCATGACTCATAGCTCTCTCCGGCCTTTTCAGGAGAAGTCATGATTTCAAGATTAACATCAGCACTCGAATCCACAACCAGTGGATATTTCGTTATCTCAGGGAGCTCATCAAACAGTGTATTATCATCCAGGGAAATGGATGCTTTCACCGGCTCACTTTCTGTAACCTTTATGTGTTTAAGCATGGTATCAGTAGTCTTGCCATCCTTGTGGCCTTTAACCATGGCAGCAATACCAAGTATAGCCAGAATACATACTACAAATACTATACCAACAAAAACTATTGCATTCTTTTTCATCCTCTTAACCTTCCTTTTCCTGATTCTCTCATCTTTTCAAGAGATTCTATCATATCATCTAATTCTTTTGTATCATAGCCCAGTGTTGTGTCATCGTAGGACACAGAAAGCTCCATCAATTTATTAAACTTATCCACCAGAAGCTCCGAATCATAACACATCTTGGTAAGATAGCCATTATCTCTTCCGGAGATATAATCATAGGTGGATATATATTCCGTGGAATCGATTATATTACGTAAAATCTGTCCCTCAGTAAGTTCATATAATTCATAAACTCTTCTTTCCCGACCCTTTTTCTCAAGGTATGCTTTTCGGGAAACCACACTTTCATAGGCTCTTGCAAGTCTGTTTCTTTCCTCCATAAAGTAATTTCTCTTTCCGGCGGCATACAGCTTGCTAAGAACATCCTTGGCATAGTTCTTACTGTCAATATCATGGTCACGGTTAACATTTACATTTAACATGGTGTAATTGCTATACAGGGTATAAACTATCCAGGCAAGTCCCAGAAGTCCCGTAACCACTGCGGTAAGGCCAAAGGAAAACTCAAAAATACTGTTAAACAGATAATATACAAGGCCAATCAGTCCCAGCAGGATCAGATTGATGATATTAACTTTTAGCATTCCTTTTATATCCATTAAAACTCCCAACCCCATTTATTGAAATATTTGATAAGTGAATTAACAAATCTCAGGAAGCCCTTTATATTATGAGTATTATCTCTCTTCCAGTGATGATATATATGCTCATCAGGGTAGAATATAATACTCTTTCCTTCATTCAGTACTCTTCGTGACAGATCCGAATCCTCACAATACATAAAGTATCTGTTACTGAAGCCCTTCAGCTCCTTTATAAAAGAAGTTCTCACTCCGAAAAAACAACCGGTACAGAACTTTATCTCCGTAGGTCCTGTAAACTCCTCATCCTGTCTGGTGTACTGTCTTCTTATACCCTTCATCCCCGGAAGATTTCCGATAAAGGAATACTTTATGGAAGGGCCAAACTTCGGAAGATACTGTTCAGTTCCATCAGGATTAAGAACCTTTGGTGTAATTAGTCCTACACTTTCGTCCTTTTCTATATAAGAAGAAAGTTCACCTATAACATCGCTGTCCATCACAATGTCCGGATTAATAACAAAATGATGATCGGACTTTACTCTTTTTATTATATAATTATGTCCGTAACCAAAGCCTCTGTTATCTTCACCCTTAATAAGCTTTACCTGTGGAAATTTACTTTCAATAAGTTCCACTGTTCCGTCAGTTGAGCTGTTATCATATATGTAAAGCTTAAAATCATATGCTTTACCTTCTGTTTCTTCTATTATCGACTGAATACATTTTTCAATGGTTCTTATATTGTTATAGGTAACAATACTTCCGGTAACCTTCATATAATCTCCTTAGGTAAGTTCGGGGAACTGTTCAACGGACTATCTGTTAACACCAAAGCATCTGGACTGCTTTTTTTATTGAACCGTTTTTATATACACCGTACTTCTGGAAGAATTCTATTTTCTCCAGCTTTCCAGCCATTATCAGTTCCGAATACTGAGTCATCATGGTGACATATTCTTCCCCATGATTTTTTCTGATCAGGTCTTTATATCTTTTCAGAATATATCCTGCCTGTCTGTAACTCATATCCATATCCTGCAGGAATTTATTTCTTCCCAGACTGAATCTGTTTTTATATTCTTCTCTGCTGTCTGCTGCATGGGCACCCACTACATTTCCCGAATGCTGTCTATATCTGATAAGTGCCTCATCCAGAAGGAACACATATCCCGTAGCTGCAACCAGAACTGCAGCATAGTGATCATGGAGAAGTACCATTTCCGAAACCGGAGCCTTCTTCAGCAGATTTGCAGCCGCCCTATTGAGCATCATAGTACAGCCGGTGACGGTATTCTGAATGAGAAGTGTGCTGAGCTTATCTTCCTTTGGAAGCTTCTGATAATCAAAGAAGGAGTCAGCAATCTTTTTGCCCTCTTCATTCATAAGACTGAGATCTGTATGAATAAGGATTGGTACATCCTTGCCATACTTTGCTTCCTTCTTCTTCATCAGAGAATAGGTAGCATCTACCTTTCTTCTGTACCACATATCATCCTGATCCGAAAACATTACATAATCAGCATTGGATATGGCAAGAAGCTTCATAAAGTTCCCGGCAGGGGAACCTGTAGGAACATTATCCTCCAACACCTTTATATCTATCTGATCTTCTCTTTTTCTTTTGTAATAATCAATTCTTTTATTTATGACAGACATAGTATTATCTGTAGATCCGTCATCTCTGATAAGAAGCCGCATCTTCTGCTCAGGATCACTTAACTCCTGTGTGAGCAGTGATTTTAACTGCTTATCAATAAACTTTTCCCCATTATAAGTCGCAAGTAATATGTCGATCATAAAAGTCCCCCTAGGTAATATCGTCAGATATCATCTCGTAATACTTTTCATACTTCTTTGCATCAGCTTCCGATGCAAAACCTTCAGTAGAATCCCTCTTAAATATAACAATAAATGTCTGGAATATAAGCTTGAAGTCCAGCCACAAACTGTATTCCTCTATATACATCAGGTCCAGAACCAGTTTATCTCTCGGCGAGGTATTGTATTTACCTGCGATCTGGGCATAACCTGTAATTCCGGCCTTAACCCTGAGTCTGTACTCAAACTCCGGCAGATCATTTGTATAGTTAAATATATTGGCAAGCATCTCAGGTCTCGGACCTACTACAGACATCTCGCCCTTTAATACATTTATAAACTGAGGTATCTCATCGATACGGAATCTTCTGAGGACACGGCCAACCTTTGTGACACGTTCATCATTAACTGTGGACAGATAATTATCCACATGTTCCTTCATGGTTCTCAGCTTGTACACCGAGAATATCATTCCCCCTCTGGTAGCTCTGTTCTGCTTAAAGAATACCGGACCATGATCATCCAGCTTTATGGCAATTGCTGCTATAAGAACAATTGGTGAAGTAATGATCAGAGCTATGACTGAAAGAACTATATCTGAGATTCTCTTGAAGAATCTCTGCTCAACAGTAAGTCCCATTGATGAAAGTTCAAAAAGAGAAACATCATCCAGCAGTACATGATGGGCATTAAGTTCAACCACGTCAGCCATCTGTGGATTGATGTAAACATTTTTCATATTCTGATAGCAGTATTCCACTATCTCAGTTCTTTCCTTCGTTGGGACATCGTAGATAAATATAGTATCGTATTTAGGAATGATACTTTTAAGATTCTCATTTTTATAATTGATATTTCTGGATATCTTGTACTGAAGTCTGTACTTCTTAACACATCTGCTTATCTCCTCAAGAGAACGCTGAGAGGAAGTAATGATCAGACATTTATCGGGATCATGTATCTTGAAGTATATCCACTGTCCCCAGTAAACAACAAGATTTATAATAACAAGTTGAGCGACAAACACAACAAGAAGGAGCCAAGGCTGCTCCAGTTTAAAGGTTCTGTTATTCGCTTTGTTTGTATTCATGACACAGAGCATAACATAGGCAACCATATCCGTCATAACGGCCGCCAGTGAAAGAGAGATAACAATAGGCTTCGTCTTTCTCTTTCCGATATCATACCCTCCGTATATCTTCAAGAACAGATATCCTGCTATCAGATAACTAAGTGTTGTGACTGCAGCCGTTCTGGATGGAGTAAGCAGCTGCCAGTTTTCAATAGCGTACAATCTGTAGAAAATATAGAATATCAGATAATATGAAATTATCTTAAAAAGGAGAACTATAAGTTTCTCACATTTTCTTAGTTGTGCTTTCATAATCTCTTCCCTTAATTGCACATAGATAAATGCATTATAAAACAAAAGTACTCAGTTTTCAATCATGAAAGAACCGGTCTCTTGTCCTTGAGAATAATCGAGACTGCTTTCTGTATATTGGAAACTCTGGAAGTCTTGAAACTTCCGCCATATTCTCCGTCCACAGTCCAAGGGATTTCCTCCTCACTTTTAATTACAACTCTGGAGGATTTTCTGAAAACTATCATGTCATCCGTCAGATCATCCGTCAAAAGTGAAGTAATGATTCGCTGAAACTCCACAGGTGTCTCCGGATTCTTCACAAGTACCGTTTCAAAAAGTCCGTCAGAGAAGGACATATCCTTTGTTCCGATGTTATTGAAGCCACCGATTGAAAGGGAGTTGGTTATCTGTCCGTATAGGAATTCGCCATCAACCATTTCCCCATCGAACCATATGGTCATTTTATAACTCTTCATGTTAAAAAGAGTCTTTCCTGCCTCAAGAACATATGCCGCATGACCAAGTGCATTTTTCAGATTCTGTGGGGTTGAATATGATATATCGGTAAATGGTCCAAATGCAGCAACATATATGAAGAATGTATCTTCAAGTCTTCCTACGTCAACATGACAGATCTCACCTTCCATTATGTCCTTTGCAGCCTGAATTGGATCCAGACTCATTTTTAAACTTCTGGCATAATCATTGGTGCTGCCACATGGAATATAACCAAGATGAATACGACGCTTCAGATTCTTTTCAAGCATCATTATTCCTCCAACTGTATTGTCCAGTGTTCCGTCACCTCCGGCACATACTACCAGATCGAACTTTGCAGCGTTCTTATACAGATATTCCTCTGTTTCTGTCTGCCCCTTTGTGGGATATACTTCAACGCTGTAACCTGCATCCGAAAAAATCTCAACTATGTTGATAAGGTCGGCTTTGATTACATTTCTCCCTGCCTTGGGGTTTACTACAAAAAGAAGTTTCTTCATATCAGGAAAACCCTCCTATGCATTGCGTCTTTTTAGATAATTATCTAATCCTCGTTTTCTGAGCTTACAGGATGGGCAGTCACCGCATCCGTCTCCTATTATACCATTGTAGCAGGTAAGTGTCTCATTTCTTACCAGGTCAAAAACTCCCAGCTTATCTGCCATTTCCCAGGTTTCTTCTTTGTTTATCCACATCAGTGGTGTTATAAGATCGAATTCATAATCCATTGCCAGATTCAGGGTAGTGTTCAGGGACTTAATAAATATGTCCCTGCAGTCCGGGTAACCTGAAAAATCACTCTGGGATACGCCGGTTATCACATCTGTAACTCCGTGGGTCTTGGCAAAGATTGCGGCATAGGTAAGGAACAGAAGATTTCTTCCCTCTACGAAGGAGTTCGGTGTTCCCTCCTCCGGAGCTTCCTTATCCACTTCGATATCATCTCTTGTAAGCGAATTCGGAGCCAGTGCATTTAACTCTTTCAGATTCAGAACTACCTGCTCCACTCCCATCTTTTTAGCAATGGAGGCAGCACATTCCAGCTCTTTTTTATGTCTCTGGCCATAGTCAAAGGAAACTGCATAAACTTTTTTATATTTTTTTATTGCCCAGGCAAGACATGTGGTGCTGTCCTGTCCGCCGCTGAATACAACTACTGCTTCTTCTTTATTTTTCATGGTTTTATTTACCTCTTCGTTCTTGTCTTTCTATATATAAATTAACGGAGCTTATACATTTCCCAAATGCTTGTTGTTTCCGAATTCAATCAGCCTGAGCACTCTGTCCTGCAGATCTCTGTCAGTAGAAAAAGCACCTCTGAAGGTTGTGGTAAATGTAACTGAAGTATCGTTCTTGATTCCTCTGGCAGTCATGCAGCTATGCTTTCCTGTGATTATAACTGCCACGTCCGGAGACTCAGTGGCCTTTTCCATAATGTATGCGATGTCACTTCCGATACGCTCCTGAAGCTGAAGACGCTTTCCCACCATATCAGCTATTCTTGCGATCTTGCTGAGACCGATTACCTTGTCTCTTGGGATATACGCAACTGCCACCTTCATATCGTACATAAGGGCCATATGATGTTCACAGTAACTGAAGATTTCAATATCCTTTACCAGCACCATGTCGCCATTTACCGGGGCATCGAAGGATTTGTTAAACATCTGCGCTATCTCGTCATTGGTGTACTGGATTCCCTCGAATATCTCGCTGTACATGCGGGCTACTCTGTCGGGAGTCTCCTTAAGTCCGTCTCTGTCCGGATCTTCACCTATTGCCTCCAGAAGTCCTCTGATATGTTCTCTTACTTTTTCCTGATCTACTGCCATTTTATCACCATTTTCCTTTTTTGATTATTAAATATATATTAATTTTTATTATACTCCCCGTTTATTGGGGTCCCATATGAATTTATGCTGCTGCAGCTGGTTTCTTACGCCGTTCATCTTATGCTCTATCATATACTCTACGATTTCTGCAGAAGCAATGCTGCCGAAAACCGGACTGAGATAAACTGCTATCTCCCGCTCCACCAGCCGGTATCTTTCTATTATCTCTTTTGCTCTTTCCAGGTCCGTTCTGTCTCCCACCACAAACTTTACAGTATCGTACTTCCTCAGATAATCATAATTCTCGGGGAGCATGAATTCTTCCATGCCGCTGGTTTGACATTTATAATCCAGTGTCACCGACAGCTGAGACGTGAGGCTGTAATTATCCGCAATCTCCCGCAGCCCTTTGATACTGATTGCTCCGTTGGTCTCGATCTCCACCTTATGATTTCCGGATATCAGTTCCAGGATAAGATTCTCGAGGCCGGGCTGGAGCAGGGGCTCACCTCCGGTGATAGTTACATTTTTTACACCGGTGCCTTCCACATATTCTATTATCTCATCAAGGTTCATGAGCTCGCAGGGTCCGTCCCCGGGTATGGCCCAGGCTGTGTCACAATATGAACAGTTGAGATTGCAGCCAAGAAGTCTTATAAAGACCGCAAGCTCCCCTGCCAGCCGGGACTCACCATTGATGCTGACAAACTTCTCAGCAACCTTGTAAGTATCTGTATTATTTTTCATATATGGCCTGATTCTTAGGAGTCTCATAAACTCCTACCTTTCTTACATTATAGCCTTTGATTGACATAATATCAAAGAAGTATTTAGCCAGATTCTCTGCAGTCGGTCTGAAATCCAGCTCCGTTATCACAAAGCCCTCATCCTTCATGGCGGCCATTGTTGCTTCCTTCAGACTTCCCTTCTCAATGATCAGCGTATGATCCAGCCTGTTAGTCTCCTCAAAAAGGTCGCCCTTCAGCTGATTAAAATCAACAATCATGCCGCGGCACTGACCCTCCTGCTGAATCTCCTCAGATTCAATCTCAATTATCACTTCCCATTTATGTCCATGAATATTTGCGCATCTTCCCTCATAATCCTTCAAAAAATGCGCACTATTGAATTCCGAACTCGTACTTATTACAAACATTTTCTCTCCTCTCGCCGCAACCAACCCATTGGGGTCAGACCCCTGTGGGTTGATTATACGTGGTACATATTAAAAGGGCGCAGTAATACCACACCCTTAAAGTCCTGGTATTTTTATAGTAGGATGGCACTAGCGAACTACTGTTTATTAATTTATCTGATTATATTCTCTTATTTAATTCTCTTGGGATTTTAACTATATTCCAAGGAATTTCTTTACTACTGCTTCCATTTCTTCTTTTTCGCAGACTGTATCGTGAACAACCGGTGCTGTTCTTATTTCTTCCACTGCTCTTGGGATTCTAACCTGGGATAATTTCTCCAGCTCATCCACAAGCTCGAAATCGCCCTTTGCTTCCATGGTTTTATCGATTGCAGTCATTACGCTTCTTGTGAATTTATATGGACTTGCTGTGGAAGCTATTACTGTAGGTGTCTCGTCCTGAGTATCAACCTTGTACTTGTCGTAAACTGAAACGGCAACAGCAGTATGAGTATCTATAATATATCCGTCCTCGTCATACATTTTACGGATTATCTCGGATACTTCCTCTGAATCTGCAAAGTTCCCATAGAACTGATACAGGTTTTTCTTCATCTCGTCTGTTATCTCGTACTTACCTGTCTCATTCAGACTCTTCATGAGTTCTGTATTCTTCTCAGCATCATTTCCCGCAATTCTGTAAATCAGTCTTTCAAGGTTGCTGGAAATGAGAATATCCATTGAAGGTGATGTTGTAAGAATAAATTCTCTGTTTCTGTCATACTCACCAGTTGTGAAGAAATCATAGAGAACCTTGTTCTCGTTGGATGCACAGATAAACTTCTTAATTGGGAGTCCCATAAGTGATGCATAGTATGCAGCAAGGATATTTCCGAAGTTACCTGTAGGAACGACTACATTTATCTCATCTCCTGCAGAGATGGTTCCTGCCTTTACAAGTCTTGAATAAGCATAAACATAATAAACCATCTGAGGAACAAGTCGTCCTATATTGATGGAATTGGCTGATGAGAACTGGAATCCCTTTTCATCAAGGTATTTGTTAAGCTCCTTATCAGCAAACATTTTCTTTACACCGGTCTGTGCATCATCAAAGTTACCTGTGATTCCTGCGACAAATGTATTCTTACCCTTTTCAGTAACCATCTGCTTCTCCTGAATAGGACTTACACCGTTCTTTGGATAGAATACTGCGATTCTTGTTCCCGGAACATCAGCAAAACCTGCCAGTGCAGCCTTTCCTGTATCACCTGAGGTTGCTGTAAGAATCACTATCTCTTTATCTATATTATTCTTCTTTGCTGCAGTTGTAAGCAGGTAAGGAAGAATTGAAAGCGCCATATCTTTAAAAGCGATTGTTTTTCCATGGAAAAGTTCCAGAATAAATGCACCGTGATGATACTTTACAGGGGCAATGAGATCTGTATCAAAATTAGTATCATAGGCACCACTTATACATGCCTTCAGTTCATCCTCTGTAAAATCAGTAAGCATGCGGCTCATTACTTCGTAAGCAACTTCCTGATAGCTCATGTCTGCCAGAGCTTCCAGAGACACATCCATCTCAGGGATTTCGTCGGGAACGAAAAGTCCGCCTTCATTAGCCAGTCCCTTAAGTATTGCCTGGCTGGCAGTTGCTGTTTCTTCTGCATTTCTTGTACTTCTGTATAAAACTTCCATTCTATGACCTCTTTCTTATAATTATCTATTTAATTGCATCATACATCGCCTTTGCGAAGGCCTGATAACCTGCGCTTGTCAGATGTACTCCGTCACCGCTGAAATATTCCGGATGAGAAAGTCCTATGCTCTCCCAGTTGATCAGCGACACATTACTGTTTGCCGAGCATATTGCTGAAATGGTGGAATTAACCTGACTATACCAGCTAAGACTCGGTCCATATGTATTCATCCAGTAAATCTTCTTATCACTTCCAATACTGTCTATGAGTTTCTGGCCATCCGCCTGTGTGAATGGTCCGTTGGTTCCGAGCTCAATGATAACAGTATTACCCAGAGTTCCGGAACTCTTCATGGTTGATACGATTCCAGCGCCCGCTGACATCTGTCTACCTACTTTACCATCGATCACAGCCTTAGGACAAAGTGCCTGGAATGCACTTGTACATCCTACAGTAAGTGAATCTCCGATAAGAGTTACTGAACTTGTATCTCCGGAAGGTGTAGTGTCTGAATTATCATCATTACTTGCAACTTGAGGAGCATTCTGACCTGTATAAAGGTAAACATCTCCCGTCCTCTTTCCAAATGCAAGTGCCTCAGCATGTGTATTGAAATATATATCTATATGATTTCCCACGATAGCACCACCTCGGTCATCTACAGTATAAACCTGTCCGTTGATTATCATCTGTGTTCCGAAGGCAAATCTCTTATCAGCAGCTATGGTATGGTTCGGCATAGCCTTTCTGCCGCTGGCTGTTATTCCGTTGGTCTTACCGCAACAAATTACGCAAGGACAGTAACCTGTAAGAATAAATTTACCAAGATATGAACCACTTGATGCATCAGCGTATACAGCACCATTGGCGGATACTGACACAGTTGTATTAGTGTTTATATTATTCATGGAATTAAGCTTGTATTTAGATCTACGTTTTTTAGCGGCATCACCGATGGATTCCTCTTCACTCTGATTCTCCAGATTCTCTGCAAGGAGTTTCTCAAGAGCTTCCTTATCCTTCTTCTGTCTTTCAGTAAGTGATGTATCCTCATAAGCTCCTACACCATCATTTATAAAACCGGAGGAATCCTTTGCCTCAAGGGTAAGGTCCAGTGCTTCATATGGTGTTCGGGCATACAAAGGAACCATAGCCGGCTCTTCATAAAGAGGGGTAATGGAAACCACTCGTCCTTTGTCCTTTGTGACCTTCCGCTGTTCCTTCATTACAGAAGAAAAGCAGGCCATAACAAGAGCTGCTACAACCACTATTGATAAACCGATTTTAAATTTTGCTTTAATAAATTCTAATATTTTTTTCAAGTAAACATCTCCTAGCGCAATTTTTTACAAGTGAACTATAACACCTTAACCCTGTTCGGTCAAGTTTCTGTACCCTCCCTGCACCTCAAGTTCCGATAATGTTCACAAGTTCCAGAAGTTCCTCAGTCTTTTCTATCTCACTGGCTCTTCTTCTGATCTTTGCAGCATTATATATACCTTCGGTGTACCATGCAAAATGTTTTCTCATCTCTCTTACACCTATATATTCGCCCTTTTCCTCAACCATGAGATTGATGTGCCTTATCATCATCTCACGTTTTTCTTCTATAGAAGGTTTTTCTATCTTATTACCCTTCAGTCCTTCCTTTATTTCATGGAATATCCAGGGATTACCCTTTGCTGCTCTTGCAATCATTACACTGTCACAGCCTGTTTCTTCCTTCATTCTGATGTAATCCTCAACAGACCTGACGTCCCCATTTCCTATTACAGGAATACTAACCGTCTGTTTTACATTTCTTATAACAGACCAGTCCGCTTTGCCGGAATAGTATTCTTCTCTGGTTCTTGCGTGAACAGCCACTGCAGCTGCTCCACCACTTTCGGCGGCGGCCGCAACCTCGGGGGCATTTATGGTGTCTTTCGTAAAGCCTGCCCTGATTTTAACAGTCACAGGTATACTAATAGCATCAGAAACCGCCTTCACGATTTTTTCCACCAGTTCAGGGTTCTTCATCAGCGCGGAGCCCTCACCATTATTAACTATCTTCGGAACCGGACAGCCCATGTTGATATCAATAAAATCAAAACCTCGGCCGGTAAGCTTCGCAGCCTCCCCTGCCAGAATATCCGGGTCACTTCCAAAAAGCTGAAGTCCCACAGGACTTTCCTTGGGATCCGTCTTCAGAAGAATCTCTGTCTTTTTACTTCCATACATGAGACCCTTTGCAGATACCATTTCGGTGATCATCACATCCGCACCCTGCTCTTTACACAAAATACGAAATGGCAGGTCGGTAATACCTGCCATTGGTCCTAATATTAATTTATCTGAAAAAATATCCGACATATTTATCATTTTCCTCAATATCAACCCATTGGGGTCAGACCCCTTTGGGTTGTTTTATTTCTGTTTATCGTGGATGATTCTGAGGCCATGAAGTGTAAGTTCAGGATCGTAGATGTCGATTTCATCTGACGCCTCGGAAATCAGTTTGCCAAGACCTCCGGTTGCAACGACCTTGATTCCGTCAAGACCTGATTCCTTCTTAATGGTTTTTACGATATACTCAGTCTGACCGATGTATCCAAAATAAATACCTGCCTGCATACTTGAAACAGTGTCCTTCCCAAGGACTGTATCCACCTTCTTGATTTCAACCTCCGGCAGCTTTGCAGTACCTTTCCAGAGTGCATTTGCCGAAAGTCTGATACCAGGGGCAGTAACACCTGCGGCAAATGTGCCATCTGCCAGTACTAAGTCGTGAGTTGTTGCCGTTCCAAAATCTACAACAATTACCGGGCCGCCATACATTTCATAAGCTGCTACTGCATCCACAAGTCTGTCCGCACCCAGCTCCTTTGGATTAGGAATCGCAAGTCTTATACCGGACTTGATTCCCGGGGCCACGATCAGAGGATTCACATCGAAGTATTTAATGATTCCGCTTGTGAGGGAATGCATGATATCCGGAACAACGGAAGATATGATGACATCTGTTATGCCTTCGCCCCCTACCGAATTAATATCAAGCCACTGTCTTAAGAATACTCCGTACTCATCAGAAGTTCTGGAAGTCTGGGTTATCATACGGAACTGCTTTACCAGCTTCTTTCCATCAAAAAGCCCAACTGTAATATTTGTATTTCCAACATCGATCGCAAATAACACCTTTTGCAAGCCTCCTGTAGTTTCCTATAAATCAACCCAAAGGGGTCTGACCCCAATGGGTTACTCACCTATAGCTGCTTTTATAACATCGTCCATGCCGTACATTCCTGCCGGCTTTCCTGCAAGGAACTTAGCGGCACTTACTGCACCATTTCCGAAGATACTTCTGGAATATGCAAGGTGCTTTATCTCAATGAGCTCGTCTTTGCCTGCGAAGATCACCTGGTGTGTTCCCGGAATTGTTCCGCCTCTTACGGCTGAAATTCCAAGTTCCTTCTTATCTCTGAGCTGACGTCTCTGACTTCTGTCGTAGATATATTCAAACTCTCCGCCCCGGGCCTCGTTGATGGCATCAGCAAGTGCAAGGGCTGTACCTGAAGGTGCGTCCAGTTTTGTGTTGTGATGCTGCTCAACTATTTCAACGTCGAAACCTGCCGGGCAGAATACATTTGCCGCAGACTTAAGAAGACTGATGATGGTGTTGATTCCCAGGCTCATGTTTGCTGACTTGAGGATTGCCACCTTAGATGAAACTTCCTGTACATTTGCCAGCTGCTGCTCTGAAAGACCAGTGGTGCAAAGAACCACTTGGATATTCTTTTCAACAGCATAATCAAGGAGCGAATCCGTAACCTTCGGAGATGAAAAATCAATGATGACATCAGCGTCAGCGTTGATATCAGCTGCTGCCTTGAAAACAGGATATCCGAGAGTCCCATCGTCGATCACATCGATACCTGCAACTATCTCAGCATCTGCATCTTCTTTAACTATATCTGTAATAACTCTGCCCATTCTGCCTGAGCAGCCACTCATTATTATTTTAGTCATATTTTTTCCTTTCGTATATCATTATCACATATCATCCCCGCATCTGCATCAGCTCATAATATTCCTCGAGCTGTTCAAAAAGTTCTCTCTTATTATTTCGCATCTGGTTGACCTTGAGTCCGCTGCCGATTTCATCATATAGGAAATCATTTTCCTCAAACTCAGTTGCAATGCTTAAGTTCCCCTCGTCGTCATAATAGAGAATTATCACGCCGCCGATTTCCTCTGTAAAAATAACACAGGCCGCCTTCAGCTCATCCTTAATCTTCTGAGGAAGATTCTGATAACGCGGATTGAGATAAAACTTCTCCTGATATTTAGATGCACTGCATAGAATCTGTTCTTCTGTCATGCTTCACCTCTTCTAACCGATACAAATAACTCAAAAGTAACCCAAAAGTAACCCAAAGGGGTCAGACCCCAGCGGGTTACTAACCCAAGGGGGTCTGACCCCAATGGGTTACTAGAATTCGATTCCGTAGTCGCGCATAGCTTTTTCAAGCTGTGCTGCATGCTCAGGCTCCATCTCTGTAAGTGGAAGTCTTACTTTACCGTTTGTCTGACCAAGAAGCTGGGTAGCTTTCTTTACAGGAATCGGATTAACTTCGCAGAAAAGGGCCTTGCAAAGATCGATTGCCTTAAGCTGAAGCTCTCTTGAGCCTTCTGTATCGCCCTCGAAGAACTTAGCGCAAAGATCATGTGTATCGTCCGGAATGATGTTTGCAGTAACAGAGATAACACCGATTCCGCCAAGTGACATAAGTGGAAGTATCTGATCATCATTTCCTGAATAAATGTCGATGCAGCCGTTAGCAAGATGTGCCAGCTCAGCCACCTGTGAAATGTTTCCTGATGCTTCCTTGATAGCTACGATATTCTTTACATTCTTTGCAAGCTTAACAGCTGTTGCAGGAAGAATGTTTGTACCTGTGCGGCTTGGAACATTGTACATGATTATAGGAATATCAACTGATTCAGCGATTCTTGTATAATG
Organism: Eubacterium sp.; assembly: GCA_024692605.1. Taxonomy (GTDB): domain Bacteria; phylum Bacillota; class Clostridia; order Lachnospirales; family Lachnospiraceae; genus Eubacterium_Q. The sequence goes on along the minus strand of JAILMQ010000246.1, from coordinate 32,734 downwards.
CTCAATCAGTCCGTTCTGAGTACACTTGTTGTAATAAGGTGTAACGATGAGAAGTCCGTCAACTCCGCACTTCTCTGCTTCTTGTGAAAGCTCGATTGCAGTTGTTGTATCGTTTGAACCGGTTCCTGCGATTACAGGAATTCTTCCGTTAGCCTGCTCAGCTACAACAGCGATACATTCAAGATGCTCCTCAACTGTCAGAGTTGATGACTCTCCTGAAGTTCCGCATACGATTATGGCATCTGTTTTATGCTCTACATGAAACTCAACAAGTTCTCTGAGCTTCTCGTAATCCACTTCCATATTCTCCTTAAATGGTGTAACCATTGCTACTCCTGATCCTGTAAAAATTGACATGATATCTCCTCCTTGATCAATCTTTTTAATTAAATGTCTTCGTAATCAAAATGATTATTAATACTGAAAATGGACCGAAACGGAGGTTTCGGTCCATAAATTATCTTTATAAAACCGTAGCACTCCATCCTGAATAAAACAAGATGACAGTCTCTGAACTGTTAATCCAGAGCCCAGACCATGCAGCCTGCTGGAGCTGAATGTCTTCGGCGGTTCATCCTTTTCCACATCATCACCTGATCCAGTATCATCAGATGTGGTACTAATAATCACCGCGTCCTCTACTTTCCTGAATACTATAACACCAGCCTGCACAGGTGTCAACCGTAAATAGTTCCCGGAATCAACCCATTGGGGCGACTATCAGAAAATGGAATTGATATCCACATAGCTTTCACGCTGTCTCAGGGCCTCATAGCTTACAAGGCTGGCTGATATGGCAGCATTCAGACTTTCAACACTTCCCTTCATGGGAATTTTGATAAGACGGCTGGAAGTTTTACTTAGGGCACCCGAAAGTCCTGCACCTTCATTGCCGATAAGAAAAGCAACAGGCTTTGTAAGGTCAGCCTCATACATTGATGTACCCTCCAGATGCATACCGTAGATTTCGACTCCTGCTTCCTTGATTTTATTTATATCACCTATAAGGTCGTAAGTTACCAGCAGCTTTTTTCTGAAGATAGATCCCATGGTGGACCTGACTACCTTAGGGCTGTACACATCAACTGAATCGTAGCTGATTAGAATACCGGTAACCCCCGCTCCCTCAGCAGCACGGATGATGGTACCCATGTTGCCGGGATCCTGAAGTCTTTCCAGAATAAGAATAAGGGGATTCTCTTTACCATCGCCAAAGAGATCTTCCAGTTCATATTCTTCCATCTCAACAATAGCAAGGATTCCCTGAGGAGTCTCGGTTTCAGCCATTTTTATCATAACCTGCTCGCTCACAAGAAAACACTTATCCTCATCCATTGCTCTGTTGATCAGTCTCTCAAGTCTGGCATTATTCTTAACGGTGTGATTATAAAACCGCTGCGTAAAGAACAGTGAGTGCAGCCTGTAATCAGGAATTTCCTCCACCATTCTCTGGCCTTCCACTATGTATTTGCCGGAATAGCGCCGTTCCTTTGCACTTTTAGCAAGCTTGGTAACCAGCTTAATTCTATCATTATTAAGTGAAGTAATTACCTCCATAACGCTACCTCTCTATTAGTAAAATGTATTTGTTTATTTTTTCTTTTGTCGAACCAGTACCCGATCCTGACCGAATTCCAATACCAAAGCCTCTTCTATATGTGAATTAATGTTTACGCCGGTTCTTGCTTTCACAGCTTTCTTTATATCCTTAATCTGGATATAAACCGGTGTGAAGCCTGAATGCTCGCTGAAGATAATATCCAGATTGGCCTTCTCCTTCTTGAGCTCCTCTTCACTATCCATCAGCAACCAGAGTTCGTACTGCTCCGCCTCGTACTTTTCAAGCATTCCGCTTATGGAATATATTTCCGAAGCAATGATCTTGCTTTCACGTTCAGAGACCTGGGCTCTTCCCTTCACAAGAACTGCCTCATTCTCCTCCAGAAGCTGACGATACTTTTCATAGGTTTTAGGGAATACTATAACCTCAACTGTTCCATACAGATCTTCAAGTGTAACAAATGCCATGTTGTCTCCACGTCTGGTGATCTTGTTGGAAACCGTCTCTATCATTCCACCTATGGTATAAGTAAAGTTGTCCTTTGCAACTGTTTCCAGTGTTTCCTCATCTATCATAAAATCAGCTGAAGTAATATCTGTTTCACTTTCCAGAATATCTCTCATATCATCCAGCGGATGGCCACTGACATAGAAGCCCAGAACCTCCTTCTCACTGCTGAGAAGTATATCCTTTGAAAACTCCGGAACATCCGGATAAGTCACATCAAAGGCAGCCCTTTCTTCTTCCCCTCCCATAAAATCAAGGAGAGACATCTGCCCTGTGGCGTTCTTCTTTTTCTCGTCATTAACCTGATTCAGGATATCCGGATAAACCATCATAAGCTGTCTTCTGTTCTGACCGAATCCGTCAAATGCACCAGCCATGATAAAGTTTTCAATAGTTCGTTTATTTGCCTCCTTGCCGGACATTCTGGTAATAAAATCCTTCAAATCCTTAAAGGCACCGTTCTCATGTCTTTCAGCAAGAATACTATCAACCACATTTTCGCCAACTGATTTGATGGCAGACATTCCATATCTGATATTATCTCCGGAAACAGCAAAATCGCCCTTTCCTTCATTTACATCAGGGGAAAGAATCTTGATTCCCATCTTCTTCACGGCATCAATATATTTCTGAAGCTTGTTAGGATTATCCTTAACAGAAGTAAGGAGTGCAGCCATAAAATCAAGGGGATAATAACATTTCAGATATGCCGTCTGGTACGCAACAACCGCATAAGCCGCTGCATGGGATTTGTTAAATGCGTAACTTGCAAAGTCCGTCATCTCATCAAATATCTTATTGGCCGTCTGTTCACTTATTCCCTTGTTAATACATCCGGGAACTCCCATCTCCTTGTTACCGTAGACGAAATATTCCCTTTCCTTTTCCATAACACCGGCTTTTTTCTTGGACATGGCACGGCGAACCAGATCCGAACGTCCGAGACTGTAGCCTGCAAGAGCCATAACTATCTGCATAACCTGTTCCTGATAAACTATACAGCCATAGGTAGGTTCAAGAATCGGCTCCAGCTCCGGTGTATCATAAACTATAGGGTCCTTACTGTCCTTTCCCTTGATATACTGCGGGATAAAGTCCATAGGTCCCGGTCTGTAAAGGGATATACCTGCTATAACATCCTCAATGCTTTCCGGCTTCAGTTCCTTCATGAAGCTCTGCATACCACTACTCTCAAGCTGGAATATACCATCGCATTTGCCTGAAGAAATAAGCTTGAAAACAGCCGGGTCATTCATCTCCAGATTTTCAACATCTATATCCTCACCGGTTCTTTCCTTCACACTCTTTATGGTATCCTGGATTACAGTAAGGTTTCTGAGTCCCAGGAAATCCATCTTAAGAAGTCCCAGCTCCTCAAGGGTATCCTTCTCATACTGAGTAGTAACCGCATCACCATTTTTACAAAGGGGCACATACTCAACTATAGGTTCACTACCAATAACCACTCCGGCAGCATGCATGGATGCATGTCTTGGAAGTCCCTCAAGACCTCTGGACATATCCACCAGATATCTGACCTCTTCATCTTCAGTGTAGAACTTTTTAAAATCAGGACTTTCCGTCAGAGCCTTCTCTATGGTCATTCCGGGTGTTCCCGGAATAGACTTGGCAACCATATCAACCTTCTGGAGAGGAACAGCAAGCGCCCTTCCTACATCACGGATACAGTTTCTTGCAGCAAGGGTTCCAAATGTAACTATCTGTACTACTTTTTCCTCGCCATACTTTTCAGAAACATAATCTATTATCTTCTGACGTCCCTCCGGCTCAAAATCCACGTCTATATCAGGCATGGATACACGTTCGGGATTCAGGAATCTCTCAAAAATAAGACTGTATTTTATAGGATCGATATTGGTTATCTTCAGGCAGTAGGAAACCAGACTTCCTGCAGCAGAGCCTCGTCCCGGTCCAACTCCAACGCCATGCTCCTTGGCATAGTTTATGAAGTCCCAGACAATAAGGAAATAATCCACATATCCCATGTTGCGGATAGTCTCCAGCTCATAATCCAGCCTCTTCTGAAGTTCCTCATCCGGAGTCCCATATCTTTCCTTAAGTCCCTTGTTACAAAGATAGGTCAGATAATCATAAGCATCCTTAAAATCCTCAGGATAATCAAACCTCGGAATCTTCTGCTCACCAAACACGATCTCGATATTACATCTCTCAGCAATCTTGTGTGTATTCTCAAGGGCCTGGAGTGCATAGGGGAACAGCTGCTTCATCTCCTCTTCGGATTTAAGATAATACTGTCCGCCCTCATATCTCATTCGATTTTCATCGTCTACCTGGGCATTGGTCTGAATACAAAGAAGTACATCGTGACTCTCCCAGTCCTCTGCTCTGACATAGTGGGAGTCATTGGTGCAGACCAGCTCGATTCCCGTTTCCTGAGACATTCTGAGAAGATCCGTATTAACAATCGTATCATCCGCCAGTCCGTGATCCTGCATCTCAAGGAAAAAGTTTCCATCTCCGAATATATCTCTATATTCCAGAGCAACCTTCTTTGCCTCATCATATAATCTTCGTCTCAGGTAAAATGCCACTTCTCCCTGAAGACATGCAGAAAGACAGATCAGTCCCTCGTGATACTCCCTCAGAACTTCTTTATCCACACGAGGCTTATAATAGAATCCCTCTGTAAATCCCTTGGATACTATTCTGGAAAGATTCTTATAACCGGTATCATTTTCCGCCAGCAGTATGAGATGATAATATCTCTCATCATTTTCACCGGCTTCCCTGTCGAATCTGGAATTAGGGGCCACATAAACCTCACATCCGATTATGGGTTTTATTCCCTGCTTCAAACATTCTTTATAAAAATAAATGGCACCATACATTACACCATGATCAGTAATAGCCAGGGAATCAAATCCCAGTTCCTTCGCACGCGAAACCAGCTCCGTGATACGTGCGGAGCCATCCAAAAGACTATACTGTGTATGTACGTGTAAATGTGTGAATGCCATTTGCAAAATTACCTTTTTTTATTTTTTCCTCAGATTATGAATGCTGCATCTGAGAAAACTTACCTGATATTCCGGCAGCAATATGGGATTTTCTTCTATCGCTGTTTACTCTGCGGGAGTATTTTTTCTCAAGCTTTTCAGAAGCCATATCGTTATACTTTTTTTCAAGCTTTGCCTTAGTCCTTGCTTTATATTTCTGTCTCTTCAGATACTTCTTATATTCCTTAATATATCTTTTGGCAAATCTAAAGGTTTTATCCTCACCTTCCTCAGCAAGCATATTAAGAAGCAGATGTAACTTATTTCTCACATATGGATGCATAGCCCCCTTGGACTTTCCATTCAGAAAATAATTAAGAGGGGTACTGTCTACATATTTATCACCGTTATATATTTTGCTTGCAGCCACCCGGTCGCAAAACATTTCCACGATATAATTGTCCGGCATCTTCATTCCGGTCATGGTGCCGTCACGTTTTACCATATCGTAATCAAGCCAATATTCCAGATGATGCTTATTACGGCCCTTATGGTGCAGCCATGCAGAGGTATAACCCTTATCTTCTCTTTCCGCATCATTAGGGCTTCTGTTACCCTGATAGTACTTTACTCCCATCACAAACTCCGAAGGAGAATACTTTGACAGATCATGCAGAATTCCCTGCTTATAAAGACCGCATCTGAAGCAGTTCTTTCCCACCTCAAGCTTATGTTCGGTTATGGTACGGAAATGTTTATACAGGTTTGTATTTTTAGTAGCCTTTAAACCTTCGCTGATTTTTGATCCTATGTCCACTATTATCACCTCTTAGCCACTCATATACTGATAAAAAGGGGACAGAGTGAAAATCCCTCTGTCCCAAAATGATTTTTAATTAATTATGCCTCAGCCTTCCAAAGTCCATGAAGATTGCAATACTCATAAGCTTCCTTAACCTTGTCGCCTTCTGCAAGAGCAAATGTAGCTGTTGGCTTATCTTCCGGTGAAAGAACCTTGCGCTGTCTTCCCTGCTCTGTCTCAATAGCAATCCACTGTATATAATGAGCTTCCATCATAGGATGCTCAACCTCGCCAACCTTAACAGTTACTGTATTTCCCTCAACCTCGATAACAGGCACATGCTTCTCACCTGCTCCATCTGAAGTATTAGCAACTATCTCAACCATTGTCTCGCCACAACACTTAACATCACATGCATCCTTATTAAGATATGTGATCATATTGTTACACTTTGCACATTTAAAAATCTTCATTGCTTTATCCTCCCAAAAAATTATAAGTCACTAGTTACAACTACATTATTTATTATATGTTTTATCGACCTATTTTTCAAGTGTGACAACTGTATAATTCATATCTAAAATATATTGATATTCCACAGAGGTTGCCACCTTTTTTATCAGCTCGTAGTTGTTGGTTACAAGCTTCTGCTGTTCCTTATTTTCGTTAAGAGCTATGCAGCGCCCATTATCTATCATCATGAATATACACTTATTCTTGGACATACTCACCACTATATGGGAGGCCAGATCACTTTTATTCTCTGCCACGGCGGCATAGGAAACCAGCTCCTCCATGCAAAGAGCCACTCTGTAAGAGAGTCTTTCGGGTATTTCATGCTCATTTGCATCATGTCTGAGCAGACGGGATACTTCAACTGCATCATCAGGCTTCACTGTCAGATAAAGAATTCGTGCCTCATCATCCTGTTCTTCCACATCCTTTTGTCTCCACTTTTTATATCTTAATGAACTTACGCCAAAAATAATTGCTTCCTTAACAAGATATGCCAGCCAGATACAAGGTGCCGGGAACAGCATCATTAATATCCAGGCTACAATAGGAAAAGAGATATTGCCAAATAGTGTAAGACTGGTGGCAAACTTTGTATCCTTTCTATTAACAAAATACAGCCTGTATATAACATCAAAGCCATGAATAACAAAATACAGCGAATATAATCTGAGGGACATGACACCACCCTCAGGAACCACAACCACACCATGTATGTGATAGAAAAATGTTGGTACCAGGAATACTGCAATCATCATGATTCCGTTGAATATTAATATAAGAATAAAGCTTTGCCGCATAAGAAGCTTTAGTCCCTTTGAATCATGTCCACCGCTCATAAGCCCCATCAGGGATCTGACTGCACCATAAACTGCCGAAGAAAATACATTTACCAGACTGAAGCTAAATGTACAGACTCCTCTTATGGTTCCGCCCGGTGCACCGAAGGCAGCCAGGATAACCTTAACAAATATATAACTCTGCACTGCAAGTAGAATAGTATTGGTGGTTTCCGGTAAGCCAAAGCTAAGCATAGCCTTTATATCATTTCTGTCCGCCTTTACTCCTCCGCTGTTATATATATCTGTTGCCTTACGCAGGAAAAGAACTGTAAGGGTACATCTCACCACATTTGCACATGCCGTACCAAAGCCTGCGCCTGCAACGCCCATATGAAATACGCAGACGAAGAGGAGATCCAGAGCCACATTCACAGCTCCTTCCGTAGCAGAAAGCCAGACCAGAGCTTTTAGCTTTCCCACCACCTGAATCTGGGCAACACCAACGGAAGAAACAAGCCCAAAAGGAGTTGCTATCATCATTCCGATGGCATACTGCCATGTCATCTTACTCATGGCCGGGTCAAGACCATAGGAACGGATAATTCCATAAATAAATGGCACCTGAACCAAGGATATGATAAGGGCTACTATTGTCATAAGCTTGATGGTGGCTGCTTTTGCATGTCTCATTCCATCGGCATCATTTTTACCTATGCTCGTGGAAAGATATGCTGCAGCGCCGCTGGAAACCAGTATAGATGCAGCACCTATAATAATGGTTATGGGATAGAATATATTAACCGAAGAAAGAGCATCCTCTCCAACAAAATTACCAACTACAAGTCCATCTACTGTTATGAGAAGCAGTGTGGAAAGGTTAGTAAGAAACATTGGAGGAAGATACTCCAAAAGCTTTTTCATGGTAAGATCGCCGGTCATCTGAAAACTATCTTCTAAGCTTCTTTTTTCCATTGTTCCCGGGTATTTTTTTTCAGAATCACTCATCTATATACTCCTAATATACAGGGAAGCTTTAACTACTGATATATTACTGATAAAGTAATCCCTGCCTCTGGTTTTTTTCTAATTTACGTTCAAAAAAATAATCATCTAATATCCACTGTGTAAGATCTCCAAAGATGGGTTTGCAAACCGATAACTGAGATGTCAGAAATCCCGGATGACAGAATAAACCTTCTCCATAGCCAGAAGGGTAAACTCTTCACTGTAAAGTCCTCTCTCATAACCATCAATCAAGGTGAAGTCCTTTGATAGAGCCTTTCTTTCATCTATAAGCTTCATATCAGCATCAAAATATTCACCGGATATCCTTCGACAAACAGTAAATGGCTGTTTCACATCAGAAAACCTCTGATCAAAATAGCATTTGTCCTGTATGGCGCTTTTGAATTGCAGATTATTAAGATACGGAATCAATTCGCAAAAGTATATATCATCAGGTATAAAAGCAGGATTTATCACCCCATCCCTGGAGCCATAATATTCAAACCACATCTTATCAGGACGTCGTCCGAATCTACTCCAGTATGGAGCTATTCTTTCTTCATATTCAGCGTCAGAGCACTGAAATGTAGCTACTGTTTTTAAGGATTCCAACGCTTCCTGCCTGAGAGCAGTTCCAAGCCATTTATTCTTTGATTTTATTACATTTTCCCTTTCCTGTTCCCAGTCTAACACAGCTTTTCCCCTTTTATTTTTCTGCTTATTAAACAATCTTAAACCCTTTTGAATAATATATCAATGTCTTTTACTTTTCACGCCGATGTCTTTTGACACTTATGGCATAGTATGATAGAATATTCACTGTTTCTAAGCTTCTGTGGCGTAGTTGGTAGCGCAACTGATTCGTAATCAGTAGGTCACGGGTTCGAGTCCCGTCAGGAGCTTTATTTTTAATATTTATGGAGAATTACTTATGGAATATAATTTTTTCGCTACAATCTCAAGAATGAAATATATCGAGCGCTGGGCTCTTATGAGAAATTCTAGAAATGAGAACCTGAGTGAACACAGCCTTGAGGTTGCCATGATTGCTCATGCTCTCTGCGTAATAGGAAATGTACGATATGATAAAGATTTGGATGCTGACAGAGCAGCCCTCATCGGTCTATATCATGATTCTTCTGAAATCATAACAGGTGATATGCCAACTCCTGTTAAGTACTATAATCCTGAAATAAAGGAAGCCTATAAGCAGGTTGAGACCATAGCTGAGTATAAGCTTCTGGAGAAGCTTCCCAACGATCTTCGTCCGGTATATGAAGAAATCCTTAAGGGCAGCACCGGAAACGAAGACAGATACATGCGCCGACTTGTAAAAGCAGCAGACAAACTGTCTGCATATATTAAATGTATCGAGGAAGAAAAAGCCGGCAACACAGAGTTCACCACTGCAAAAGCAACCATTGAAAAAGCAATTGAAAAATTAAAAAAAGAGCTTCCCGAGGTGGATGATTTCGTTAAAGAATTCATCCCACCATACGGAAAAACTCTTGATGAACTTACTGTTGTCAGATAGTACGTCTATTGAGGCCGGATTTTTTATAATACTCATCCTTAGCCTGATACATTAGTTTATCAGCTTCTTTTATAAGCTCACTGCAGGAATGCCCTTTATGTTCTTCCAAAAGGGCATATCCTACTGAAAGGCTGAGTTTATCAACGTCCTTTCCCTTCCAGTTTTTTGTCAGTTTCCTGATATCGTTTACACATTCTTCAGCTTCTTTTTTGCTTAGTTCTGCAAGTACTATAAACTCATCTCCACCGGTTCTATAGCAGGAACCAACATCGTCAAAAACATTTTCAATACAGTTTGCAGCACCACGAATGAGTTCGTCTCCCGCTTCATGACCGAGAGTATCATTAACAATCTTCAGCCCGTTTATATCTATGGAGAAGGCCGCAAGCTCCTCCGGCATTGGCTTCTTATCCGGTTCATTATCATAATCGTCCAGTTTTTTGGAATATGCATAACGGCTTAAAAGCCCTGTAAGAGCATCTGTTTTTATCTGAATCCTCTGCTCAAGAATCTCCTCATCCCTTCTCTGCTGCATAAACTCACTGCCATGAATAAACATAAGTATCGCACCGAAGGTCATTGCAACATATGCTGTTCGCACATCTTTTCCCAGGCTCTCCTGCAATCCAATACCTACTACCATAAATACCATGATCATGTATATGGAAAGTCTGTTCTGCTTACGGAAATTTTTACCGTAATCCAAAAACTGGAAAATTACCAGAATCAGAACCACCAGATAACAAGCCACATAAACGATATATAAGCTGCCGTGACTGTATTCATTTTGTCCATTTATTTTCGTCATCCATCCTGTGAAAAACGAAATAATCTGAAATACTGTATTGAAAACAATAACTATATTCACAAGCTTTGACCAGATGGTTTTATGTCGCATCTGCCCGATCAAAGCCGCTCCGGCAATCGGAGTAAGGGTATAATCAATACATTTCAGCATTCTCAGATAGAATGCCGGAACAAAGGTTTTTCCATTGATATATACTCCCATCCATTCTGCCAGAGATGCCATGAATATAAGTGTATATGTCAGATAGTAGATTTTACGTTTCCTGGTACTCAGCCTGTCATTTTCAAACACAAGGATACTGAGTATCAAAAGCGCTATCCATACAATTACAAGTATTGACGTGTAGTAAGTAAACATTTATAATCCCTCTCTTGATCATTTTACCTTCATAGTCTTCTTAAAGCCCGTCTTTTTATTAAAAATTTTCCTGTATGCTTTAATTTTCTTCTTAGGAGACTTGATCTTAGCTTTTTTATGTATGTTTTTTATAGCATTCTTTCCCACCTTCTTAAGCACCTTAGTCTTAAGAGTGATCTTCTTCAGCTTTTTACATCCGTTAAATGCGCTTACACCGATAGTTTTTACATTGCTTCCTATGGTGACGGAGGTCATATTCTTACAGCCCTTAAAGGCCTTTGCACTAAGTTGTACAACCTTGTAATTCTTTCCGGAAAGAATTATGGAAGCCGGAACTGTATATGACTTAGCTGTCTTTTTCACAGGAGATACATAAGCCACTGTATCCTTGGATAATACTTTATATTTTGCCTTATTCTTTGCATCTGTAACAACACTGCCAATCTTTAACTCTGTATCTTTATTCTTGTCATCAGATGGCTTATCTGGATTTACAGGTTTATCAGGACTTACCGGATCATCCGGTTTTACAGGGTCATCCGGATCTACAGGATCGTCTCCACCTTCCACACCAACACGAACTTTTCCGGTGGTCTTTACTCCGCTAAGGGTAGTTATGATCATAGTGGTTTCACCCTTATCATATCCGACGATGGTACCCTTCTCAGATGCATATTGTTTAAACTCCGCTATCTCAGTATTTTCTGTTCCATAGGTCAGAATATCGATTGCATCTGCCGGAGTCTTTGTTACCTTTACCTTAGCAAAGTAACTATTATAGGTTTCAAAACTGAGGTCCACATCCTGAACTGCAAGAGCGGTAGCCTTCTTTCCTGCTACAATCTTCTTGATCCTGAATCCATAATAATCTGTCACAAGATCTTCGTAGTCGATAAATTCATCCTCATTTGAGGTCACCATATGTACTGTAACAGTATCAGAATAAACAGTAAATACAGGTATCATAGTATTACGGATCTTATATTCAGAAGGAAGACTTTCTTCACTTCCCGCCTTCATCCTTATTACGTTTGAACCCGAAACACCGTAATAATATCCTTCACCGTCACGGATGGTAATATAATCGCCTTTTCCGAAAGCCTCTTTATTATCTTCCTCGTAATATATACTATTATCGAAGAATACATTCATGCACTCTGCATCTTCTGAGGTATATGAATAATAATCCTCCATACCCTTCAAATAATTATGGACACTTTGCATATCTGACACTTTCATATTATCAGGTGCATTTACTTTTACTGTAGCTTCAACTCTTTCAGTACTTTCTTCCAGATAGACAGCGGCCTCCACAGTTGTTGTTCCACTTGATACAGCATGGATAATTCCATCCTCAGTTACATATGCCACTTCAGGATGGTCTGATGTAAATGACATATCATAATTCTCAACATTAGAATCCGTAAATTCCAGTTTGGCTTCCGAATTCCTGTCAATATTTATCATACCATCAGCATCTGTATTAAACTTAAATTCAGAAGGAATAGCGTCACCGGTTACTTCAACATCCACCGGAATAAAATTACCGTATATCTTTTCCAGTTCTGTCCAGTCATCTTCACCGATATAACGGATGTACCAGGTATCCCCTCTCTTCTCAACCTCATAACTGCTATCCTCATCATCCCGGGAAATAACATTCCATCTGTCATCATCAGATTTAAAATCCTCTGTTTCAACAAAAATTGTGGTTATGCCTACCTTTTTAGCCTGAATATTTCCTTCCTCATCAACTGAAATAATATTCTTATTATATTCCATAAACAAAGGAGCATCATCACTGTCTTCAAGTCTTTCAACATTTAATTTGTATGAATCTCCCAGATTCAGTTTTATTCCATTAAAATCATCGGCATCAATCTGAATACTACTAAGGGGTATATGTTTGCTAACTGAATCAACCTTAAATCCATATGCATTTTCCAGTTCATCTGATTTCAGTACAATTGCAACATAGTTGTACTGAACATTCACAGTTTTGCCTGATAGTTCGTCACCTGTATATTTGCCTACCTCCGCAAGCTTTTTCACAGGTTTATCACTGGCTTTTTTAACTGCGTCAACAAGTGATATCTCACTGTCCGAACCATAGATATAAAGATAATCAAAATCTTTCTCAAATGCAGTTTTCTCGTTGAATCTGATATTACAATTGCCCTGCAACTTTGCATCGTGGAATATAAATGCCTTCGTAGTTTTATTATCATAGTTTTCATACTTGAGAAGTGAAACATCGTTTCCGCAGTCAACGCCGTTTACAGTTGAGTTTATAAAGAAGCTTACTGTATCAGAAAGAGTCTTGGATGATTCCTTTACTTTCACATCAATCCTATAAGTTCCTGTTGAGTAAAATGTAAACTCTCCATTACTTAAATCATAATCAGGACTGTCAGCTCCATCCAAAGCCACTACCTTATAATCAATACTGTTTCTATAAGCCTTTGGAACAACATTAAGCTTTAGCTTAAAGGGTTCACATATACTCACTTCTAAAGGACTTTCTTCAGTTGCATAATCATCTTCTTTTATAATTGTTGCAGTACCGGTGCCTATGTTGTTAACAGTAACCGTTGTTTCTGCAGTAAGCCCACCATAGCTTACGGTTACCTTAGTATTTCCGGCACTTCTCGGATATACCCGTCCCAGTCTGTCAACATTTACTATATCCGGATCCTCAACTTGAAAATCCAAAACCGCTTTATTATTAACTATCTCTTCACCCTGCATTACATTCATTGTTACAGGAGCATCAAGAATCCCCAGTTCATAAGATGAGTTTTCAAAGGCGAGCGAACTTATATCAGAGGATTCAACCTTTGTAAATGCCTTAATTCTGAGATTGGTAGAACCATCAGCTGAGACATCATTCCAGTTCTCAGCATCATCAGAAACGAAAGACTGTCCCGGCTCTGATGAACTTTCTGCCCATACCCAGCCGGAATCTAAATTCTGATCGGCCATGAAATAGTAAGGCTTGGAATCTAAAGTCTGCTTTACAACTATGGTGAATTTATCTCCCTTTTTAAGACTGACCGGATTCTGCAGCTTGATCTTATAATAACCTCTTGCTGTTGCAGTACCTGAATTATCACCGGCAAGGTTCTCCCCCTCTGCAATATTATCGCCCTGAGGATTTTTATAAACATACACCTCATAATCCATTCCGGTAGCAAAAGTCCAGAATGAAACATCAGTGATGGTCTCATCATAGTCCGCTGTGAATACATTTGCCTCATATGTTGCCGGAACCTCTAAATATGCATTCGATAAAGTTCCGTCATACTGGTAAATGTTATCAAAATCTTCATTTTTATCTATATCAAAAAATACAACCGGCGATCCCTCTATACTCTTTTCGTCATAGGACATCCAGAAATATCCATCATTACCCCAGCCTTCGCCCCAGGAGTTTTTTATAAGCCATGCGCCATCGTGCTCCGGCTCCTTAACAAAATTCTCCTTTGGATAATCATCATCCCATCCGACAACTGCAACAAGATGACCATTAAACCAGCTTTCATAGTAAGGATTGTAATAGGAATAAGTATTATAATCATACCAGTCACCACTGGCATATGAAATAACTCCGGCGCCCTGTTCCATAATATATTTTTTTATTAAGTCAGACTGATTAGGAGCATTAAATAAATATGCATGCTCAAGATAATAATCATTCTTATTACATAGGTTTCCGTCCAGTTTTGCATCTTCTTTTTTCTTGATTTTATTTATAAGATCGTTAAATCCGGCCTGTTCTTCACCGGCAAAAGCAATTCCTCTGGAAAGACCCAGTGCACCTAAGAACGCATTTCCTCCTACCAAATAGTAGTCTTGGGAACCGATTCTTTCAAAAGCCCCCATATCATCCCCCTTTGTAAGTCCAAGAGGATCTATCTGGGGATTATACATAAAATAACCTGTTTTCCATTCAGAAAGATCTAAGGCAGTTGCATCGGTTTTCGAGAGATAGGAAGCCTGCGCTGATTCTGTTATGGAAAAACTCCAGCAAAGACCGGTTGACGACTGATCCTTTACAGGTGAGATTACATTTTTATGATCCGGTCTGTCAGTTCTGCTATCGTAACTGGAAGGAAGTCTGTTTCTCTTTCCCGACTTAATCTCCTTATCACTTTTTTGTTTTCCCTGTTCATCCAATAGCTTAGGAAAGTTTGTTTCGATATAGTTATCCGAAAGCATTTCATTATACTTTTTAGTAAGCTCATAACCCCGTCTTTCTTCAGGTGTCAGCTCATCAATATCAATATCCTGTCCATATTGATCTGCCGCATAAGACGCCACCGGACAGCCTGCCAGAACATATGCTGCAACTGTCCCTGCAATTATCAATTTCCCAATATCTTTAATAGTTTTCTTCATAAGCAAACCTCTCCAAAAAATGCCTTGGAATCACTCCCAAGGCATATTCTGCTGATTTGAATTAGTTTCATTCTGATCACTTTGATTCAGATCATTACCCTCCGCAACTTTCTGTTCCGGAGTTATTTGTTGTTTATTATCCTCAGAAGCTTCCTGACTGTTCTCAGAGCTTTCTCCAAGAATTCTGCCATGTACTTCCAGATCAAGAGCTTCGTCCTCATTCATAAGCTGCTGACGTCTTGCTTCGAATTCAGGACTTGCATATACCTTATACTTATCCTTGTCTGCGGACTTAGAGGATTTTGATTTTTTTGATGTCTTATCCTTCTTTGCCTTCGCCTTCTTATCTGTTTTTTCCTTTACCTTCTTTACCTTAACAGCAGCTCCGGCAATGGTCTTGTTCCACTCCTTGCCACCGGAGGTAAGAGATGTACTATTATCAATAACCGGCTTGATTCCACCTGTTACCTGATTAAATATCTCCATAAACTCTTTTCCGGTAATGGATTCATGATCTATAAGATATGTTGCGATGGCATCCAGAATAGCAATGTTATCCGAAAGAATCTTATATGCTCTGTTATAAGCATTTCCGATGATGAATCTTACTTCCTCATCAATAAGTGTTGCAGTTTCATCCGAACACTCAAGAACCCTTCTTCTGTCAAGATACTCTCCGGTGATTCCTTCAAGCTGAACCATTCCGAACTTCTCTGACATACCATACATGGTAACCATTGCTCTGGCTTCTTTTGTAGCCTGCTCAATATCATTGGATGCACCGGATGTAACTGATGGGAACTTAAGTGCTTCTGCAGCACGACCACCCATTGTGATTACAATATGTGCTTCCATCTCAGCCTGAGTTTCAAGGTATTTTTCTTCCTCAGGTGTCTGCCATACATATCCGAGAGCGCCCATGGTTCTTGGTACGATTGTAATCTTCTGAACCGGCATGGTATCCTTCTGAAGCATTGTCAGAAGGGCATGTCCTGCCTCGTGATATGCAACAATACTCTTTTCTTCTGCCGAAAGAATACGATCCTTCTTTTCCTTACCTGCAAAGACAACCTCTACAGATTCAAGAAGATCGTTCTGTGAAACAAATCTTCTGCCCTTACGAACAGCTGTAAGTGCTGCCTCATTGATTATATTTTCAAGGTCTGCACCAACTGAACCACTGGTTGCATAAGCAAGCTCGTGAAGATCAACGGTTTCATCCAGCTTAACATCCTTTGAATGAACCTTGAGAATATCCTCACGTCCCTTAAGATCAGGTCTTTCAACAACAACTCTTCTGTCGAAACGTCCCGGTCTGAGAAGGGCCTTATCAAGTACCTCAGGTCTGTTGGTTGCCGCAAGGATTATGATACCCTTTGAAGAATCAAATCCATCCATCTCGGAAAGCAGCTGGTTAAGAGTCTGCTCACGTTCCGAATCTCCACCCATGTGTCTTGTATCACGGCTTCGTCCTATGGCATCTATCTCATCGATAAATATAATACATGGAGCCTTGGCATTTGCCTGTTTGAAAAGATCTCTTACACGGGATGCACCAACACCGACATACATTTCCACAAACTCTGAACCTGACATGGAGAAGAACGGAACTCCTGCCTCACCGGCCACAGCCTTTGCCAGAAGTGTTTTACCTGTTCCCGGAGGGCCTACAAGAAGAGCACCCTTAGGAAGTCTGGCTCCGATATCAAGATATTTATCCGGATTCTTAAGGAAATCCACCATCTCTGTAAGGGATTCCTTAGCCTCCTCCTCACCGGCAACATCCGCAAATGTAATTCCGGTATTCTTTGTCATATCGTAAAGCTTTGCGTTGGACTTGCCAACATTCATTATACCCCCTGAACCACCTGTGATCCTTCTCATAAGCATCATGGTCAGGAAATACATTATTGCAAAGAACAGTACGTAATAAAGTATCTGTCCAAGGATTGCATTGCCACCTTCATCAATAGCCGTGAACTTGACATCTGCATTTTCAAGTCTGTCTACAAGCTTTACATCATCTGTACGTATAACGTAGTATCTGATATTCTCGGTTTTCTTATCGCTTTCATTTGGTGTGAACTTAATCTTCTCACCATAGATTTCGACATCCTTAACCTTACCCTCATCCAGCATCTTGATGAACTTGTCGTAGCTTATCTCTTCTTCCCCTGAGGATCTGTAATTATTGAAGGCCATAATGAAAATGATTGACAATATGACTGTTATAATAATTACACCTATAGTACCGGTAAATCCACTGGGTCTTTTATTATTATCGTCATTATTCTGATTGTTTTCTCTATTATTATCTTCCATATTTCGCTTTCTAAAATAAATTATTTATACAGAGGGTATTTTTCTGTAATGCTCTTAACGAGCTCCTCTGCCTTATTGTTGTCCTTATCAAGAATCGCTGCCTTGAATGCGTCAGCTATAGTATACATATCTTCTTTAACAGCTCCACGTGTTGTAACAGCAGGTGTACCAACTCTGATACCACTTGTTACAAATGGTGACTGAGGATCATTTGGTACAGTGTTCTTATTAACTGTTATACGAACCTCATCAAGAGCCTTCTCAACTTCCTTACCTGTAAGACCAAGTCTCTTAAGATCTACAAGCATAAGGTGGTTATCTGTACCGCCTGATACGATATCAAAGCCTCTCTCCTGAAGAGCTGCTGCAAGTGTAGCTGCATTTTCAACAACTCTGCCCATGTAATCCTTGTAATCCTGTGAAAGAGCTTCCTTGAAGCATACTGCCTTACCGGCAATAACATGCATAAGAGGACCACCCTGAATTCCAGGGAAGATAGCCTTATTGAAGTTGTATTTCTTATTAACCTCTTCGCTGCAAAGGATCATTCCACCTCTTGGTCCACGAAGAGTCTTATGTGTTGTAGTTGTTGTGATATCTGCATATGGGATTGGGCTCATATGATATCCTGCAGCAACAAGTCCTGCAATATGTGCCATATCAACCATAAGGATAGCTCCTACTTCATCTGCTATCTCTCTCATCTTCTTGAAATCAATCTCTCTTGCATATGCAGAAGCACCTGCAACGATAAGCTTTGGCTTAGCTTCCTTAGCGATTGAAAGAACATTATCATAGTCAATACGTCCCTCATCGTTAACTCCGTAAGGAACACAGTTGAAGTACTTACCTGACATATTTACAGGTGAACCATGTGTAAGGTGTCCGCCGTGATCGAGGTTCATACCCATAAATGTATCTCCCGGCTCCATGGTTGCAAAGAATACTGCCATGTTAGCCTGAGCACCTGAATGAGGCTGTACATTTGCATACTCAGCTCCGAAAAGCTTCTTTGCTCTTTCTCTTGCAAGATCTTCAACTACATCAACATACTGACATCCACCGTAATATCTCTTTCCTGGATATCCCTCAGCATATTTATTAGTCAGGTGACTTCCCATTGCAGCCATAACAGCTTTTGAAGCAATATTCTCAGAAGCTATAAGCTCCAGATTATCATTCTGACGATTCCACTCATCAGTCATTGCAGCTGCAACTTCACTATCAACCTTTACAATCTCATCAAACTCAAACATCTATTTTTCCTCCATGTATTTTTATTACCTGATCATACAGGCACTTCTATTTTAGAGAATACTTCTCCAATTTTATCACGTATTACTATATCCGCCTGTGAATCTCTTGCAGTAGCAGCTAGGTTCAGAACAGCCAGATGCTTACCATTGAAATAATTTATAAAACTTGCAGCAGGATACACAACAAGCGACGTTCCACCGATTATCAAAAGATCCGCCTTGGAAATGTGCATGATAGTTCTGCTTATCACATTATTATCAAGTCCCTCTTCATAAAGAACCACATCAGGTCTTACAACACCGCCGCAGACCTTGCCATCCACAACGTTATCGCACTTTGGTACCCCCGGCGCAGCAAGAATATATTTAACACCTGCATTTACATCATCAGCAGTACTGCTGAAGGTTTTGCCACATTTGGTACAGAAGTTTCTGAGAACTGAACCATGAAGCTCCAGTACTTCCTTACTTCCTGCCGCCTGATGAAGGCCATCGATATTCTGTGTTATGACAGCCTTAAGCTTTCCGGACTTCTCCAGCTCTGCCAGCTTATAATGTGCAGCATTGGGCTTGGCATCCGGTGCAAGCATTTTATCTTTATAAAATTCATAGAATTCCTCTGTACGTCTTACAAGAAATGTATGACTTACGATTTCTTCAGGTGGATATTTATATTTCTGATTATAAAGTCCATCCTGGCTTCTGAAATCAGGAATTCCGCTTTCAGTGGATACACCTGCTCCACCGAAGAAAACTATATAATTAGATTCGTTAATCGCTCTCTGGAGTTTTTCTACTCCCTCAACATCTGTAATCATTCTGCCTTCTTCACCTCCACGGTAACAAAATAAGTACCTGAGATTACAAAATCCTCGGATTCTTTAAATGTAATCTGCACGGAATGCTTACCCTCGGTCAGATCCTTTACATCAATCTTCGGACTGAGATCATCAACCTTAAGATTACCTATAATATCTTCAAATCCCGTAAGCTTTACTCTGATAGGCTGTGCTGATGAAAGGGAATATTCATAGTCACCGGACTGTCCTTCCATCTTTACAGCGGCAGCTGCAACGCTGAGTTCCTTATCTATTGTTGGTTCCACAGAAACACTTACTGCAATTTCCGTGGTATCCTCGGCAACAGTAATATCTGCCGGAATATACTCTGATATAGCTATATTCTTTTCGATGGTACCTGACGCATCCGTAACTATAATATCATTTATATCCAGTGAAGATACCTTTGCAAGAACCTCCTCATCACCGGCAATAGTTATTTTGTCAGGATTATAATTGATCTCTCTTACTGCATATCCTTCCCTAGGAGTTCCTGCTACTTTGATATTAACAGGAATGGTCTTGGTTTTATATACAGGAATAGATACATTTACTCTTTTATCGGAAAGTGTGATATTCTCCTTCTCAACAGCTGAACCATATCCATCGATACAGCCAACCTTTGCAGATTCTGTTATTTCTTCTGAAGCTCCGTCAATACCCACGACTGCCCTTGCTTCTACTATATTCTCAAGTACGGAAGCAGGCCCTGAAACAGTGATCATGTTTGGAGTCGGAGAAGGATTACCTATTGCATAACCATCTGCAACAGTTCCTGTTGTAATAACCTTAACAGGTATGCTCTTTTCAACCTCTTCTTCGATACTAAGTGTAACGTATCCATTGACAGGGATTATTGAAAACTGTTTTGCATTCTTTACATTCACAGAAGCATTAGGAACCACTTCTATGGTTGTGGAATTGGTTACTGAAAGCTGTGAAAGATCTGCAGTGGCATCAAAATTCTCTGCCTCCAGATTATCCACTATAGAACGGGGACCTCTGACGACTATATCAACGGTTTCACCCTTTGTCACATCAAACACACTTCCATTTTCAGTAATGGAATCTATATTCAGCATTTCCACCGGGATTCCCGAAATAGTTTTTGAAACTGCCGGATTCTGAATATTCATTCCTAAAAACCAGAGGACAAATGCAATAGCCAGAGCACCAATTCTATTAACAATAGATTTTAATATATTACGCTTGCTCTTTTTCATCCGTTGCCCTCCTTCTTCTAAGTACTTTAGTTCCGGAAGGTTTGTCATCCTTCAGAGTCTGCATCTTTATAAGCTGCTTTCTGAGACTGTCCTCATCCAGGTCTCTATAAAGTTCACCCTTATGGGCTACAGATATACCACCTGTTTCCTCAGAAACAATGATGGTCATACTGTCTGTGACTTCGCTTATTCCCAGGCCGGCTCTATGTCTTGTGCCCAGTTCCTTTCCTATCTCCATACTGTCTGTAAGTGGCAGGTAACATGTGGCAGCCACCACTCTATTAGCTCGGATGATTACAGCACCATCATGTAAAGGTGTATTTTTCTCAAATATATTAACAAGAAGCTGTTCTGAGATTAAAGCATCCACACTTATTCCTGTATCTATATACTCCCCTAATGGAGTTATATGCTCGATAACAATAAGTGCCCCTGTCTTATCCTTTGAAAGATGCGATGCAGTCTTTACCAGCTCATATATTGATTTATCACTAAGACTTCGGACATCCAAATCTTTATATTCTCCGAATTTTAGCCATTTAAGTGAGAAGGATTTTCGTCCAAGTTCATCAAGTGCCCGTCTCAGCTCCGGCTGGAACAGGATAATGATGGCAATAAGAATTACATTTAACAAATTCTTTGCAATCCAAAGAATCGTATTGAACCTGAATACTACCGCTAACACCAGGAAAGCACCAATTACAAGAACACCTCTGGCAACAGTATGCGCTCTGCTGGTCTGAATCCAGTCCAAAACGTGATATAACACATATGCAATTATGAGAATATCCAGTATATCCGTCCAGGTGATATTCGGAAAATATAAATCAGTAATTAAAGAACGGATATTGGTCCATATATTTGCCATATGAAATCCCCTTATTACAAAACTGCTTTTTTATACCGTCTGCTTAGCCTTTTTCTTTTCAGAATCTATCTTTGGTACAGCCTTTACGTAGTAATAATAATCATCATCCTCAAACTGTACTCTTTCAGTATGCTTATAATCCAGCACACCCTGACCGAATCTGATGATACCGGCAAGAATAATTCCTATAAGACTTCCAGCAACAACTGAACCCATAGGAACATCATTGTTAACTATATAACCTGCAACAATTGAACCAAGGATATTTACAACGGTTCCTGCTACGATAGCAATATATATTGAATAACTGTAATTAAACTTCTTAAGGATTGAAGTAACTACAATAGTGATAGCAAAAATAACTATGATGGTGTACATATCTCTGTTCTTCAGAAGTACTTCAGATAACTGCTTGAAGGCTTCGATCTCATTCTCCGCAGATTCAATCTCCAGAAGTCTTGAAATCTCTGCAGCACATAATGAGAAGAAGTAAAGTACTACTCCAAAGATAGCAGGTACAAGTCCTGCAATTCCTGCAACCAGTGCAATAACGATCGGTGCAGCATATGGTATATGAAGTACAAAGAATACCGGAACAAGAAGAAGTGCATACACATAGTTAGGGAAAAATCTGATAAATGCAGTATACATGCATATGAATATAACTACGAATACCGCTCCAACCTCAAGGGATACAGAGAAGGAATGAAGTCCTACCAGAGCTCCAACCATAAAGAACATAAATACATCCGGCAAAAGGGCTGTAAGAACGGCAAGTAGAATTGTAATCTCCGTCTTTGAACCAAGTTCAGAATAATTAAATAAATGTTGTAATGTAGCAAATACGATCAGAGACCAGACGAATCTCAGGATCGGGGTTACTATTTCGTCCTGCTTTCTGCAGAAATCTCTGATTTTATTTTTAATACTTATAATACTCATTGTTGCTGATTCCTCCGGTCTGATTTACATTTTCATCAAAACTATCATCATATCCGCCGATTTCCGAATAAACCTTCACTTTTCCGGTACGGATCTGTTCATGCGACTCATCTTCTTCATATAACTTGATCAGTTTTTTCAGATTCCGGTTATATCTGACAATATCCGGTTTAGCATGAGCATATTTGTAATTATAAACAATAAATGCATAAATATAGAATGCAACCATTGCAAGTATATATCCTGCCATCAGTCTTGAAATAACCTTGAAATAATCCATGGTATTAATATCATTCAAAACCTTTTCAAAATTTAAAAACACAAATATGGCAATACACAGCCAATAACAAACCGTAATTGCCACAAGGGTTTTCAGACATCCGTACTTGACGTAGTCCTCTTTATAATACTTACTGAGCATGAGATCACCGGTCTCCTGTTTTTCTTCATAGATGGTGATCTTGGTCATAAGTTTTACTTTTTCTTCATCTATCATTTTTTTCTCCCATTTACAGTACTCCACACTCGTACATAATCATATGATAAAACAGCTCAAAAATCAAGTAATGATTAAAGACCGGCCAACTATATGCGGACCGGTCTTTTGTACATTTATTCAACTGAATCTATAAGCTCAAGTGTGTGTTCCTTAGCCTGTTTTACACAAAGCTCTATGAACTTATCAAGAGGCACTCCATTCATCTGCTTGTTACCTCTTACATTTACCGAAACGGTATTCTCAGCAGCCTCTTTATCACCAAGTACTAAAATGTATGGCTCCTTGTATTTCTTGAAGCCCTTTATCTTATTCTTCATATTGTCATCAGAATAGTTTGTCTCAACCCTGATGCCGGCCTTTCTGAGAGCCTTTTCAACCTGCTTTGCATATTCATTATGCTCTTCTCTGATTGGCACGATTCCAACCTGATAAGGGGACATCCAGAATGGGAATACACCCTTGAAGTTTTCTATAAGTATTCCGATAAATCTTTCAAAAGAACCAAAGATTGCTCTATGGATCATAACAGGTCTCTTCTGTGTTCCGTCATCGGAAACATATCTGAGATCAAAATTCAGGGGAAGCGGGAAGTCGAGCTGGATGGTACCCATCTGCCACTCACGATCGATACAGTCCTTCATCTTAAGGTCGATCTTAGGTCCGTAGAACGCTCCGTCGCCTTCATTTATCTCATATCCGCCCTCACCATACTTCTTGTCAAGGATTCTCTTAAGAGAAGCTTCTGCAGCGTCCCAGAGTTCAGGAGCACCCATGAAGTCATCAGGTCTTGTAGAAAGCTCTGCTTCATAAGTAAGTCCAAAGGTTTCATAGATATATTTTGCGATATCCATGATATCACCGATCTCGTCCTCGATCATTTCCTCTGTAAGGAATGTATGGTCATCGTCCTGGTGGAACATCTGAACACGGAAGAGTCCGTTAAGCTCACCACTCTTCTCACGACGATGGATGACCTGCGTCTCACTGTATCTGAGCGGCAGTTCCTTGTAGCTGTGAAGTCCGTTCTTGTATACATTTATTGCATTCGGGCAGTTCATAGGCTTGATAGCATATTCGATATCTGTATCGATTACCTCTTCACCTGATTCCTCATCTGTAGATGCATTTGTTACAAGGAACATATTCTCCTTGTAATGTCCCCAGTGCCCTGAAGTCTCCCAAAGCTTCTTATGATTGATAACCGGAGCAAGAATTTCCTGATAACCATACTCCTCATGAAGCTCTCTCCAGAAGTTCAGGATGGCATTGTACATCTTGAAACCTCTTGGAAGCCAGTATGGCATACCCGGAGCACTCTCATCAAACATGAAAAGCTCCTGCTCAGGACCTATCTTCTTGTGGTCACGCTCCATAGCTTCCTTAACAAAGTCAAGATGAGCCTTAAGCTCCTGCTTTGAAGGGAAGGCATACATGTAAATACGCTGAAGCTGATCGTTCTTTTCATTTCCTCTCCAGTATGAGCCAGATGCTGACTTAACCTTAAATGCAGTATTCATAAGTTCCTGGGAATTACTGATATGAGGTCCTCGACAGAGATCCACGAAATCATCACCTGTATAGTATACAGTAATCTTCTCATCCTCAGGAAGATCCTTTATAAGTTCTTCTTTATATTTCTGACCCTTGAATATTTCAAGCGCTTCATTTACAGAAACCTCTTTGCATACCCAGTCTTCACGACGTTTAAGGATCTCACGCATTTTATCTTCGATGGTCTTGTAATCATCTGTTGTTATCGGTCTCGGAAGCATAAAGTCATAGTAGAATCCGTCATCTATCTGAGGACCTATGGCAATCTGTACATTTTCCTTACCGAACATTTCCATAACGGCCTTTGCCATTATGTGTGCCAGCGAATGTCTGTACACACTGAGAAAATATTCTTTTCTTTCGTCTTTGTTATCACTCATTGTTCTTTCCCTATTCTCTTTCTATATAGTTTTGTCATCTTTTAACTTATGTCTTGACATTATATATGCATTTGCCATTAAAAACAAGCATAAAAAGAGGGGCAATGATGTGTAACGGAACAATCTACTTCTCCCCGGGAGAAGAAGGTGGAACCACCGTCACTATTTCTATACCAAAACAAGCCAATGAGTAAAAATCTCATTGGCTTGTCATTTTTACAGATTTCTTTTTTTACGCTGCTGGCCTGAGGTCATTGCAACTACCTGATCTCTTGGCAGAAGCTTTGAACCGGCAACAGCTATCTTCATTCGAAGAGTCGGAACGATAACCGTCTTTCTTCTCTTAAACATCTGATTAAGTGCGTAGGTCACACATTTCTTAGGTGTTATTCCCTTCAGAGCGAATTCTACATTTGCCACATCATTGAACTCAGTATCAACCGGTCCCGGACAAAGGGCACCAACATAAAGAACGCTTTCTTCCTCTTTCAGTTCTCTGGCAACTGCCTGACTCAGACTTGCAACATAAGCCTTTGTAGCATAGTAGGTTGCCATATATGGTCCACCGGGAAAAAGTCCCGCAGAGGAAGCCACATTAAGTATGTAACCACCGCTGACCTTGGGTCTCATCTTCATCACCATCAGTTTGGTAAGGATGTGAACAGCAGTTACATTTACATCTATCATGTTAATATCCTTATTGATATCGGTTTCATAAAATCTTCCGCAATCACCAAAGCCTGCGTTATTTATGAATACCTCAACCTCCAGATTCTGTAATTCTTCAACCAGCCTGACACATTCTGATTTCTCACTGAGGTCTGCCTGAATTATCATACTATCTGTTTTAAGGATTTTCTGAACCTTCTCAAGCTTGTCCTTTCTTCTGGCCACAAGCACTACCTTGTATCCCATCTCTGAAAGCTGCTTGGCAAATTCTATTCCCAGGCCACTGCTGGCCCCGGTTACCACCGCATATGTATTCTTCATAAATTATTCTTCGTAAATAATCTTTTTAAGTGTATTATTCAGCGTCTGAGCCTGAAGCATCTTCTGATGTGTCCATATCGAGATACTGTGCTGAAATGTCTGAAATAGTTCCATCTGAAAGCATCTTGTTTATAGCATCATTTATCTGATTAAGAAGCTCTGTATTACCCTTCTTTACAGCAATACCATATTCCTCAGCCTCGAATGTATCAGGGTCCTCTACAATCTTAATACCCTTATTGTCTGCAACATACTTTTCAGCTGTAGCTGAGTCGATTACAACTGCATCACATTTACCATTTATAAGCTCAAGGATTGTTTCTGAACCCTTCTTGAAAGCCTCATAATCATAGCCAAGATCCTGTACACATGTCTCACCTGTGTAACCCTGAACAACTACGATCTTCTTACCCTTCATATCAGCAGCCTTCTGAATGTCAGAATCCTCTCTAACGATCATAACCTGTGTAGCTGTGTAATAAGGAACTGAGAAATCAACTGCCTCTTTACGCTCATCAGTAATTGTCATACCTGCGATAACTGCATCAACCTGACCATTCTGAAGTGCAAGAAGAAGTGAATCGAACTCCATGTTGTTGATCTTTGCTGTCTTACCATTATCCTCTGCAATCTTCTTTGCGATTGCCATATCGATACCATCGAACTCATCAATAGCACCTGAAGCAGTAACGTACTCAAATGGTGGGAACTCTGCATTTGTACCAAATGTAATTGTTCCGCCAGCTGAATTACCAGCCTCCTCTTTCTTGTCCTCTGACTTTGAGGAGCCACATGCTGCCATTGAAAGTGTCATAGCAGCTACAAGTCCAACTGCAAGAATTTTCTTAAAAAGTTTCATTATATTTTCCCTCCTGAAAATAATATATATTATATATCTTAATTATAATACTTTACTTAAAAAGTCTCTTGTTCTGTCATTCTGAGGACTGTTGAATATATCATCAGGTGTTCCCTGTTCCATGATAACCCCTTCATCCATAAACAAAATACGGCTTCCTACTTCCTTTGCAAAGCCCATCTCATGAGTAACCACCACCATGGTCATACCACTTTGGGCAAGTCTCTTCATAACCTCCAGAACCTCACCTACCATTTCCGGATCAAGGGCTGAAGTAGGCTCATCAAAAAGCATGATCTCCGGCTCCATGGCAAGGGATCTTGCTATGGCAACTCTCTGCTGCTGACCACCGGAAAGCTGCTTCGGATAAACATCTGCCTTATCTGAAAGTCCAACCATCTCCAGAAGCTCCATAGCCTTTTTATCTGCCTCATCCGGAGTCATTTTTTTCAGCTTAACAGGAGCCAGGGTAATATTCTTTTTCACTGTCAGATGAGGAAAAAGGTTAAAGTGCTGGAAAACCATGCCCATCTTTTCGCGGACGTGATTTTTATTAACACCATGAGCTGTTATTTCCATATCATCAATCCATATCTCGCCGGAGTTAGGTTTTTCCAGAAGATTGAGGCATCTGAGAAATGTACTTTTACCTGATCCTGAAGGACCGATAACAACCACAACCTCGCCGTCATCTATATGTTCATCTATGCCTTTAAGAACATCAAGGCCCTTAAAGCTTTTTTTGAGATTTTTAACTTTTATCATAATATGATCCCATCTGATTTATTCGTTCGTTATAGTAGAAATAATTATCTGATATCTGACTTTCTAAGCCTCTTCTCAACCATACCAAGTCCGATAGTTAATACCTTTATAATAACAAAATAGATAATAGCTGTTGCAATAAGCGG
The DNA here is from genome assembly GCA_024692605.1 of Eubacterium sp. Taxonomy (GTDB): domain Bacteria; phylum Bacillota; class Clostridia; order Lachnospirales; family Lachnospiraceae; genus Eubacterium_Q. The sequence goes on along the minus strand of JAILMQ010000246.1, from coordinate 4,849 downwards.
CATAAAGGCTTCATAGGTTGCACTCTTTATAAAATCTCCGGCCTTCTGGATATCAACCAGACCAACATAACCCACGATAGCTGTCTCCTTTATAAGAGTAATAAACTCATTACACATGGCCGGGAAGATATTCTTAACCGCCTGAGGAACTATAATGCTCATCATGGTCTGAGCCTTGCTGAGCCCCAGAGAACGTCCTGCTTCTGTCTGCCCTTTATCTATAGATAAGATACCCGCACGGATTATCTCAGATACATATGCTCCTGAATTAATGGAAAATGCAATAGCCGCAATAATCCATTTTGCCCAGTTAACGGTTGCAAATATAACAAAATAAATGATCATAAGCTGGGTAACAGATGGTGTTCCTCTTATTACATCCGTATATACTTTTCCTATAAGATTCAGGAATTTATTCTTGGAAAGGTTGCAAAGAGCTATAAGAAATCCTATAACAAGCCCCATGGCAGCCGCCAGAAGCGCCACCTTAACGGTCACTCCGATTCCATCCAGAAGGAGTTTGTATCTGTCATCTCTTATAAAACATTTTTCAAATGTTTCTGTAAATCCCGAATATAGAACTGTGTTCAGCAGCATAATCAACCTCATCGTTAAAGTCTTTGTATTAGCCAAAAAATGGCATGAAACAACTCATTAATAATTGCATAAAAACCACTTAAAGTCAATGACTTTTGGGTTTAATAGTCATCCCAGACATCTTCGTTGTCCTCGAAGTCATCCCAGGCATCATCTTCATCTAAAAACTCATCCTTATAGTCTTCGTAATACATATCTATGTCGTGATCCATGGGATCAACTGTTTTAGCCTCGGTTGACTTGTTCTTCTTCCTTCTTGTGGAAGAACTGATTCCGGATTTATTATCATGTGAATTTTTGTCTATAGCAGAATCTTTTTTCTTGCTGTTACTACTGCTTTTCTGTTTATCTTCCTCTATCTGTTTTTCCTTTTTCTGTTTCTCATATTTTAACCGAATTGCAAGTGTTATCTGTTTATTTACATATTCGTTCTGCTTTCTGTTGAGACCGCAGTCATACTTGATATCATGCTTCTTATCATCAATTTTATCCATCTTTTTTGCTGCTTCTTCATATTTTTCTTCACGCAGAGCCTGAAGCGCCTCACAGAATTCAGCTGAAAAATCCGGATTGCCACATGCATTTTTATTTCCCTCGGAATCAACCTTATACTTCAAAAACTTGGTTCTGGCTTCCAGGGCATCTCCTTCCATGGCAATATCCCATATATGATCATACCTTGCCTGAAACCTGTTACGCTGAATCCTGTTATACAAATCGATAGAGAGATATGTAACAGCTGCCATAGCTATGACTAAAACAATAATTCGTTTTATTATCTTCTTCTTATCCATAGGCGTTCCTCTTATCGAAACAAATACACATATAACGCATCATTAGTTCCATTACTATGCAGAAACTGGGTAGTCATTTTTTTATTGGCAATATCCACCGTTGAATTATCTGTACCCTCCCCGTATTTATGATAATAGCCTACCGTTGAACCTTGTTCTATTCTTACACCATTACCGTAGTAAGTAATATTCATATTTTTATCTATAGAGGCACTCACTCTCAGGTATGACGGATTCCCATAGCCTCCTTCAGTAGGAAGGTCTGATACAGTTCCATTTTCCTGATATATCTTATAGCTATAGCATTCGAAAACTCCCACATATCTAAGAGCTGTATTACATCTGGATTTCCAGGAAGCTGAATCTTTATAGCCGGAGGTTTCGGAAAATATCTGGATTGCCTTTTCCAGATTGCCACTTTGAGCAGCCTCAACACCTGCTTTATACTTTTGATCCAGTTCAATTTCTGCTACAATGCCTGACACCTCAGGATGAGTTTTTTCTGCATCCTTAAGATAGGACAGAGCTTTTTTCCCGCTTCCCTGCCTATATAGATGCATTCCATATTCATAGCAGCTCTCATAGTAGTATTTGGTATAAATAAAATACTTCTTACCAAAGTCTGCACAGGCACTGTATTTTTCTTTTTTATAAAGCTGTTTAACAGCTTTCTTTTTATATTTTTTCAGATATTTCTTTGAATCCTTGAAACCCTTGATTTCTTCAAACTTTTCAACTGCCGTTACATAATCCTTGTCTTCAATACATTTTACAGCCTTATTATATATGATCAGAGATTTAGCCTCTCTGGCCAGTGCATCTGTATCTTTATAGTTGATAAGATCCGTAAATTCCCTTTGGGCCTCTTCCAGTTCGCCATTCTCAAACTTCACCAGTGCCAGCTGATATCTGCATTCCCTGTAACGATTCTTACTTTCTTTATATTTTCCAAGACTTTTATAAGTATCGATTACCTCTGCATATTTTCCTTCATTAAACTTTTTCTCGGCTATCTGATAATCACATTCCCTGCATCTGTCACATGTGGTGGATGCACCGATTACAGTGGTTAAAAACGCTCTTGCATCCTCATACTTCTTCTGGTTTACCAGCTTCTCATAGTGAAGGTTCTCACACTTTTCTATCTCAAGGTAATATCGGTTGCTGTCAACAGTTTCAAAAATTTCCTTCGCCTGCAGATACTTTCCGTCATCCATCAGTCTTCTGGCTTTTTCAGCCTTCCCAAATGAAGTAAAATAATAAAAGCATACCCAGCTGCATATTACAGACACCAGAACAATAACTAATACTATTATTCTTTTCTTTGTTGGAGCTTTATCGATCATATCTTACCTCCACAACTACATCTATATCCGACTCACAAATCCTCTATATCTGAATATTTACATTTTATCATAAAAAACCTATAATGAAAAACAACATGACTTCTTAGGAGGATGACCTATGAGCGATTATAAAAATCTAAAAGTTGTTTTTGCAATTGATAAGATGAAGGGCTGCCTTTCTTCTCTGGAATGTGGCGAAGCTGCGGCAAAGGGGCTGATGCGCGCCATACCTACCGCAAGTTATGAGGTTCGTCCACTGGCTGACGGAGGTGAGGGAACAGTTCAGGCTGTTACACAGGGCTGCAACGGCAGATTCGAGTACGTTAAAGCAACAGGACCTCTTGGTAAAAAAGTAGATGCCAGGTACGGAATCATCGATAAAGAAGAAGATGGAAAATCAATCAAAACAGCAGTTATCGAAATATCTTCTGTAGCAGGACTTACGCTTATTTCCGCAATAAAAAAAGACCCTATCAAAACAACTACTTACGGAGTTGGAGAGATAATAAATGATGCTTTAAAAAAGGGCTGCACCAACTTTATTGTAGGACTTGGAGGAAGTGCTACCAACGACGCCGGAATAGGCATGCTTCAGGCTCTTGGAGCAACCTTCTATGATGAAAAAGGAAAGATTCTGGAAGGTGATAACGGATATCTCACAGGTGGCGATCTGGAGCTTATTGCCCGTATATCCCCGGAGAATTTTAATCCTGCTCTTCGTAATTGCAAGTTCAGGATTGCCTGTGATGTAAATAACCCGCTTTGTGGAGAAAACGGTGCCAGCAAAATATTCGGTCCGCAAAAAGGACTATTCGATTCTGAGATAGAACATATGGATAAATGGATGCTTAACTTCGCCAAGATAGCATCTGATGCCCTTGCTCATAAAATCGATCCTGACTATCCGGGATGCGGAGCAGCCGGAGGACTTGGCTTTGCCTTCAAATATTTCCTTGGCGGGGAACTGGAATCCGGAACCAAGATTGTAATTGAAGAAACTAACTTAAAAAAATATATCAGCGAAGCGGATCTTATCGTAACCGGTGAAGGAAAGCTGGACGAACAGACTATGCTGGGCAAAGCTCCCATCGGTATCGCGCATATAGCCAAGGTATTCAATAAACCCGTAATAGCCCTTGTGGGTTCTGTATCTGCAGGCTTCGATGGAGATAGATTACCGGATGTGGATGCGTACTTCCCTGTAATAAGAAGGGCATGCACCCTTGCTGAAGCAACAGATTCCGCAACAGCCAGAATCAATATATCTGCAACAAGCGAACAGATATTTAACCTGCTTCGCAATATGAAATAGCTGCAAAATAATATCAATAATAAAAAGTTTAAAATACAAAAGCCGGCCACTTTCGTGACCGGCTTTCTTATGCCCTAAAGCATTATTTATTTAGTTCCGTCGTAAAGATCTACGAGGCCTTCAAGGTGAGCGAACCTCTTCTTTGAGTTCTCCTCAGCCATTGCGAAGAGCTTATCAGCTTTCTCCTTGTTGATCTTCTGAAGAGCTGTGTAACGAGCCTCTCCTGAAAGGAATTCCTGATAAGGAACTGTTGCAGCCTTAGAATCAAGACTGAACTTCTTATCAGCTTCAGGATTGAATCTGAACAGATTCCAGTATCCGGCATCAACAGCCTTCTTCTCCTCAGCCATAGCCTTGCTCATACCAACACGGATTCTGTGGTTGATACATGGAGCGTAAGCGATGATGAGTGATGGACCATGATAGCTTTCAGCTTCCTTAATAGCCTTGATGAGCTGGTTGTAATTAGCACCCATAGAAACCTGAGCAACATATACATAACCATAACTCATAGCGATAGCAGCAAGATCCTTCTGCTTGATCTCCTTACCACCTGCAGCGAACTGTGCAACAGCACCTGTAGGAGTAGCCTTTGAAGACTGTCCACCAGTATTTGAGTAAACCTCTGTATTGAATACGAATACGTTTACATCTTCTCCTGAAGCGAGTACGTGGTCAACTCCACCGAAACCGATATCGTATGCCCAACCGTCACCACCGAAGATCCACTGTGACTTCTTAGCAAGGAAATCTTTATCCTTAACAACTGCCTTAGCTTCCGGAGAATCAACCTTCTCAAG
>JAILMQ010000264.1 GCA_024692605.1 Eubacterium sp. | reverse complement strand
TAAGAAAGGCAACTATGTTCTTAAGATTAAAGTATCTGTAGCTGAAACAGATGAGTACAAGGCATTTACCAAAACTGTAAAGGTTAAGATTAAGGTTAAGAAATAAGTTAAGTGATCAAATGATTATCAAGTAATATAATGTTATGATAGCGGCTCTGTTCATATAAACAGAGCCGTTTAATCGATATAAAAAAGGAGAAGAAAAATGAAAATCGGATGTGTTAAGGAAATCAAAAACAATGAGTTCCGTGTGGGGCTTACACCTGATAATGTAAAGGCTTATGTGGCTGCAGGACATCATGTGTATATGGAGAAGGGAGCCGGAATCGGTTCAGGCTTTTCTGACAATGAGTATGTGGATGCAGGTGCTAGCCTGATCGACAATGCTAAGGAAGTATGGGACCTTGTTGACATGATGATCAAGGTTAAGGAGCCGCTTGAGGAAGAGTATAAGTTATTCCATGAGGGACTTGTGCTTTATACTTACCTTCATCTTGCTGCTGATAAGGATCAGACAGATGCACTTCTGAGTGGCAAGGTTAAGGCTGTTGCATACGAGACTATTCTGGAGACAGACGGAAGTCTTCCATGTCTTGCACCTATGTCACAGATTGCCGGTCGTCTTTCCATTCAGGAAGGTGCAAAGTATCTTGAAAAGAAGTTCGGCGGTGAGGGAATCCTTCTTGCCGGCGTTCCCGGAACACCTAAGGCAAATGTAGTTATCCTCGGTGGTGGTACAGTAGGTATGAATGCCTGCAAAATCGCAGTAGGTATGGGGGCAAATGTAACTATCCTCGATGTAAATCTCAAGAGACTGGAGCAGCTCGATAACATGTTCGGTGCTCATATACAGACACTTGTTTCTTCAGACAGCAATATTGAAAGAGTTCTGAAGGATGCAGATCTTGTAATCGGTTCAGTTCTTATACCTGGTGGTTCAACACCAAAGCTCTTCAAGAAGAAATATCTTCCGGAGATGAAAGACGGAGCAGTATTTGTAGACGTTGCCATCGACCAGGGTGGATGCGGAGAAAGCAGCCATGTTACAACACATGACGATCCTGTATACATCGAAGACGGTGTAGTACATTACTGTGTTGGTAACATGCCGGGTGCAGTTCCAAGAACAAGTACCATCGCCCTTACAAACGCAACCCTTAAGTACGGCCTTCAGATAGCAGCTTCCGGCCTTGAAGAAGCCTGCAAGAACAGCAAAGTTATAGCATCCGGTGTAAACTGCTACGACGGAAAGCTTACCAATAAAAACGTTGCCGATGCCCTTGGCTACGACTTTACAGAACTCGGCAATCTTATATAATCGTGAATGATTAACCCATTGGGGTCAGACCCCAATGGGTTAGTTTGGGATAATAAGAGAGGTAAAAGATGATGAAAAAGACTAAAAAGCGTTCTGTTTTTTGTTCTGTTTTTTTATCTGTTCTTTTTGCGACTATTTTTGCATTTCTATTTAGTAATAACAATATTCATACTGATGCGGCTACAAGCACCGTTGGATTGGATACGACTTATCATACTCAGGATGAGATAAGGAATTATATCAAGAATCATCCGGTTAATAATCCGCCGGTAAAGTTTGACGAGACTCCAAGTGCTGTTTCCCCATACTCATTAGGAAAGGTTTCTGATGAGTCTCTTAATGATGCTTTAAACTACTTGAATTGTTACAGGTATATTTCGGGAGTGAATCCTGTAACGATATCAGATGAGTCTCAGGAGCTTGCTCAGGCTGCAGCATTGATTTTAGCGGCAAATCGTTCATTAAGTCATAGTCCTACAAAACCATCGGGAATGAGTGATTCTCTTTATAGCAAATGTTTGAGAGGTTGTGCAAATTCAAATATTGCCGGTGGTTCAGATTATATTACAGATACAATAGATCGTTATATGCTGGAAATTAATGGTGATGCAAACTATGGTCATAGAAGACAGCTTCTTGATTATGATATGACCACCACTGGTTTTGGTTGTGCTATTTCTTCATCAGGTGGTTCATATGGTGCAACATATATTGATGCAAATCTCAGGGAAAACAAAGTTGTTTCTTATCCGGGAACTAATCAACCTCTGGAATTCTTTGGTACAGGATATATGTGGACGATCATTGTTCCACAGAAGGTTGATTCAAGTAGTATTAAAATTACCATTAAAGATGTTAAAAAGAATAAAACATGGACCTTTACTGAAGCTGCTTCAGATGGATTTCTTAGACTTGATACCGGCTATAATACAACATGTGTAATGTTGTATCCGAATGACATATTATATAGAAATGGTGATAAATATCAGGTTAATATAACCGGAATCCCTACGCCAATCTCATATGAAGTAAATATGTTTTATGGTAAGGATGTTGTTCCGGTTGAATCTGTTAATATACCATATGGTACTTCAGTATATGTTGATAAACCCGGTGTCGAAAGCAGTTATTCTACAGCAACGTTGACAGCGAAGGTTCAGCCTTCAAATGCTTCTAATCCTATTGTTAACTGGACTTCAAGTGATGATTCAATCGCGTATCCTGTTTTTAATGGATCAAATAGCTGTAAGATAGTTGGAGTTAAACCGGGAACAGTTACATTTACTGCAACTACTGAAGAGGGTGGCTTCACTGACACGGTATCCGTTAGTGTAC
>JAILMQ010000203.1 GCA_024692605.1 Eubacterium sp. | reverse complement strand
TAGTAATAGTTCTAATTATAAAAACTATATATAATATTGCACCAAAAAAGGACATGGCCTAAACCATGTCCTTTTCTACTAAAACTATAGACTAATTAACTCCTGTCATATCCTTGGTATTAGTAATTGGAGTAACATCAGTAAGAGCAGAATCTCCTTCTTTTGTAATTGTCCAGTTTCCATTTTCCCATACAGCCTTATACTCTTTATTAGTATAAGTAAACTTTGTTATCTTACAAGCTTCCTTACCTGTAGCACCTTTTGTCGTATCAATACTAGTTTTAAAAGGTTCAGCAATATCTGTTAAAAATGCAATCTTTCCAGCTGATGCATAAGCCTGAACATTAGCAGTTTTTACTTTATCAATATCAGTCTGAACACCATAATACTCTGTAGCAAGTCCCTGAGCAGCCACATAAGCTGCCTCTGCATTAGAAGCTACGCTCTTCTCTCTTGCCTTGTCGATCCATCCCAGAAGTGCTGGAACAAGGATTGCTGCTAAGATAGCAAGGATAACCAATACAACGATAAGTTCAACGAGTGTAAAACCTTTATTATTCTTCTTCATAAGTCACGTCCTCCTTAATTAATTTTTCATTTACGTACTCTCTCATGAATAAGTTAAATAAATTGTAGCAAGTAAATATTGAAATTGCAAATAATTATGTAAACTAAATTCTCAAATCCATTTAATGCACAATAGTTAACAAATTAGTTTGTGCACTTTGTACAATTATCGGCTTTTTGTTAAAAAAATCGGTCAAACTCATTCATTTTCATTCAGTTTCATTTACGCTTATCACTTTTTAAACACAGTTTCGTAACCCTTCTGTAACAAATGCACCCCCTTCAAAGCCACTGTTTTAGCCAAAAACCATCCATTTCACAATCTTTTCACATTCCAAAGTGGTAAAATCCAGGAAAAACAGCTCATTTAATCGTAATAGGCAACCTTTACAAGCTCTTCTACTGTTGTCAGGCCTTCTTCAATAAGTTCCATACAGCTCTCTTTCAGCGTATACATACCAAGATTCTTTCTTGCATATTCCTTGATTTCTTCCGATGATGCATTATCAGTGATCATTTTTCTTATCGGTTTATCTACAGCAAGAATCTCATGAATTGATATACGCCCTCTATAACCGGTTCCATTACATTTCTTGCAACCAACCTTGTGCATTACTCTTGGAAGCGGTTTTCCTACTATTCTCTCTTCTTCCTCAGTCATAGGACCCCACTGACCACAATCCGGACAAACCTTACGAACAAGTCTCTGGGCTATTACACCTACAAGAGAGTTAGCAAGCATATATGATTCAATTCCCATGTCTATAAGACGGGTAACTGAAGAAGATGCATCATTTGTATGCAGGGTTGACAGAACCAGATGTCCTGTAATAGCCGCTCTAACAGCTATGGATGCCGTCTCTGTATCTCTCGTCTCACCAAGCATGATTATATCCGGATCCTGTCTCAAAAGAGCACGAAGTCCAACTTCAAATGTAAGACCGGCAGTATTGTTAACCTGCATCTGATTAAGCCTAGGAAGATTCTTTTCTACAGGATCTTCGATAGTTGATATATTCACTGCCTTCTGTGATAACTGCTCAAGTATCATATAAAGGGTTGTTGATTTACCTGATCCGGTAGGACCGGTTACATATACCATTCCATTAGGTGAACGAAGCATATCACTTACAACCTTGTAATTTCTATCGTTCATACCAAAAGTACCACTGTGATCGATTGTAGCAGCAGAAGCAAGAAGTCTCAGAACTGCCTTTTCTCCGAAAACAGTTGGAATTACAGATACTCTGACATTGATTGGAACACCTTCAACAGTAGTCTTAAAGTGTCCATCCTGAGGAACACGCCTCTCAGCTATATCCAGATCACCTATAATCTTTATACGAGCAATAAGTGAATTATGTATATTTTTAGGTAGTGTCATGAAGTCTACAATAACACCATCCATACGCATACGAACCGATGTATGCTTCTCAAAAGGTTCAATATGTATATCAGAAACATTTGAATTATACGCACGAACAATAAGAGAATTAAGCAGGTTGATTATAGGAGTATCATCATCTGCATCCTCTACATTTACTTCTATGATGTCATCATCTGCAAGATTGGATTTGGATGCCTTATCAGCTGCCTTCTTAGCAGAAACCTCTGAATAATAATACTGAATAGCATTTTCCAACGGCTGTTTCTCAGCAAGCTCCAGCTTAAGATCAGTACCCGTAACCTGACGAATATCTTCTATTCCGTAGAAATTAAGAGGATCATTCGTAAGTACAGACAGTATTCCATTATCAATCTTATAAGCCATCATGCCATACTTTTCGGCAAGACGCTGGGGAATGGTTTCTACTGCATTTATATCTACAACCAGATCAGATATATTAACAACATCATACTGAAGTCTACGTCCGAGAGCTTCAAGCATCTGCTTCTCAGTTATAATATTAAGCTCAATAAGAGCACCACCGAGTCTTACACCTTCATGTGTTTTGGAATACTCAAGTGCCGCACCTATATCATCGTCCGTAACATATCCAAACTCTTTCAGGACGTCTCCTATACGAATGTTTTTGTTTGATCTCATTTCCATATCAGTGCCCTTATTCTTCTATATTATCTGTTCCATCCGAATCATCACTTTCAGATGCTTCATCTCCAGACTTAGTCGCATCAGAATCAGATGCTATATCCTTGGTGTCACACATATAAATCTCAAGTTTTATTGTTAATGACTTCTTAGTAATCACCTGCACCGTTACATCGGAATCTTCCTCTGCTGTAACTCCGGCATTTTCATCTGTAATTCCGGTTCCACCGGAAGTGCCAATAATATTGCCTTCCGAATCACGTTTAACTATTTCCCGGAACTGTCCCCAGGAATATCCGGTAAGCAAAACCCTTTTATCTGAATCTGTATCAATTATATCCTTGATAAAACTATTAAGATCAGCAAGGTCTCCACCGACTGTCATAGTTACAGGAACCGCATATATATCAGTATTAGGCTGATATCCTCCTTCTTCGCCTCCCATAACTTCATCCATGACTTCCTGTTTTGACTCTCCCGATACAGCAGAAACTGTTTTAGATGACTTACTATCAGCATCCATATCTGCCATCATATCATCTTCACTGCTTGTATCTGGTTCATCCCCGGAAAGAGAGGCTTCGTATTCTGCTTTTAATTCAAGCTGCTTATTATAAAGCTCTGAATACTGATATGCCATTCTATCAGTAGGATTTTTAGGCATTGAAAATTGCAGATCATACACTTCAAGATTCCTGTCCAATGCCATGTGTGTCATCATTCTGTCTATTTCCGAACTATCCATAATCTGAAAGAATTCATCTTTTCTTTCAGCTATTTTCCGCTCATAATCATCAGCCTGTATGCCAACAGCTGCAGCATTTGCAATCTTAAGCTGGTTTATAGCCTTTTCTTCTTCCTCTATTTCAACCTTTTCCTGAAGGTTGCGGAATCTCTTAACCTGCGGAAGTATTCCCCAATATCCGATTGCAACAATTATAACTCCTATCGCAAGAATGAATACGAGTCGTTTATCATTTTCTGTCATATTCGTCTTCATGAACTACCCTCCTATTCACTTCTTCCAACAGATTCTGCAAGTGTGCAGTCAACATGAATATCATAAAGTGAAGAACTATCATCATAGGTATAACCTGTATGATCAACAGTCATAAATATATCTTCTTTAAGAAGCTCATCAATATATTTATAGACATTATCTACACTCTTCGACTTAGCAGAAAATGTTATCTTTCCTGCATCTGCATCAAAACTAAGTATTTCTATCTCTGCATATCCTCTGGCAGTATCTTCAATTATTTTGATTATTTCTTCACTGCCCACAGGATACGAACCTATTGTTTCAACAACCGTATTAATAGAATTATACTTATTCAGCATTGCATCTCTACGTTCCACGGCAGCATCATATTCCGCAGTCTGCATAACTACCGAAGGACTATTATTATATTCTTTTAGTTCTTTATATTGTGATTCTCTTATCAGCCGCATTGTAAGAGCAATACCCAATCCGGCAAGCATAACTGCAAGAGTTGTAATGACTGTTACAAATCTCCTTTTTGTAAGAGGATCTAATCCACCCTCTTTATCCTCTTTAAGACTGAAATGAGTCAGAAAATTACTTATTTTACCCTGATCATAAAGTCCACTTACCGCAAAAAGAGCATTCTGTGCTTCCTGGTTTAGTGCTGCATCCGCACTTATACCCGGATTAAAAAGCTCTATAGGTGCTGTATTACCATGCTCCCGAACCACCTGACTGTACTGACTGATATTAGTTTTGCTGGTTCCTGCTACATATACCATTTCAAGATTTGAAGAAATCTTTTGTGCGTTCATGAACTGCCCCAGCTGATCGAGAGATCTTGCCAGATCATCTAAATACGCCTCAGTTCCCGGTTCATTGAAACACCTTACAGAGTTATAATACTTATATTCACCTTCAACAAAAAGGACATTAGATACAAGATTACCATTTATTATCTGAAGAACAAATGTTTTAAACTTCTTTATGATATTCTGCTGAGCATAACCTATTATACTTCCCTCACTTGAGATGATACCTTTCAGATTAATACCCATATCCGAGAATAACTGAAGAAACTCTCTGAGCTGGTCTTTAGGTGCAAGTTCTGCATATAACTGTCTAAACTTTGTCTTTTGATTTGAATTCAAATCGATATAAGCAATCGTATTTTCATCATCTTCACGCTGAAGATCCGAAAACTCTCTCATTATAAAGCCCAAAGTTTTTTTCTCATTGAGTTTAGGGATTTCTATTCCCTTTCCTGCAATTTTGTTACTGTTTAATACCAGATATACTTCCTTCTTTGGAAGATTATTCGCACTCCAAAAACTATTCATATGCGTAGCAAGAGACTCATAATCCATGATTATACCATTTATTATGCTTCCTTCCGGAGCCATGGTGGTATAAACATTTGATAGCTTAGCCTTTTTCCCGCGCGTACCAACCGCTATCTGTATTATCTGATTACAAAAATAAACACTTACGCTCATACTTTTATCCTTATGATTTATTATTTATTATAATTATCAATTGTGTTCTTACTACTTTCCTTGATCAGCAATAGCCTGATATGATCCATATATTGGAGTGATAACAGCAACCATTATGAATCCAACTATAGCCGCCATAACCACGATCATAACCGGCTCAACCATTGCTACAAGCTGCTCTATAGCAATTTCACTATCATACTCCATCTGATCAGCAATCGAAATCAGCATAGAGTCGAGCGCTCCCGTTTCCTCTCCCACAGATACAGATGATGGCAATTTTTTTACAAATCCATCTATACCGGCAATTCCCTCTGACAGAGGTTTACCTGCTCTGATTTCTGCTATCATATCATCGAACTGACTTTCTATATATGTATTCCCTATAGTAGTCTTGGCTATCTGAAGACACATTACTATCGGTATTCCGGCAGAATACATACTTGCAAGAGTTCTCGCAAATCTGGCAGTATATATTACCTTTCTCAGCTTTCCTATCTTGGGAAGATGTATCTCTATCTTATCCAGAAACAACCTGACAGCCGGTATTGACACAATCACCTTATATAGCATAAAGAGAATAACAGCACCGAATATAAGAAGATACCAGCGTTTAGCTACAAAATCACTAATCGCCATAAGAATCTCTGTTGTTTTGGGAAGCCTATCCATCTGGGCAAAAAGGGTACTAAACTGAGGCAGCACAAATCCCATAATCACTATAACCACCCCAACAATAAGAACCCCAAGAATTTTCGGATAGGTAGTAGAACTTTTTATCTTCTGCTGCAGACGATATTCTTTACTGTAATAATCAGCCATATTTGCAGCAGTACGATCCATATTACCGCCACTCTCAGAACTTCTGATCATGTTTACAAATAGTGGAGGAAATGTACCGCCCTGCTCTTCCAATGCATCAGATAGGGTCATACCGGAACGAACAAGCCGTAACACATCCAAATAAATCACTCGTTCTCTCTCTTTAATAGACTCATCTTCTGATATAATCCCCAGAGCCCTGACAAGAGTAACACCGGCACCGAGAAGCTTACTCAGATTACGAGAGAAATCAGACACCCGATCGTATTTTAATCTTCTATGAACCTTCTTTTCACCAGTCAGTTCTTTGGCATCAATTAAAAGCAGTCCATCACTTTTAAGTTTCCCTTGAAGCTCAGCTTCATCAGCGGCCTTTAACTCGCCACTTATTATTTTACCATCATGATTTTGAGCTTTATACCTATAACTTGTTGCCATG
>JAILMQ010000201.1 GCA_024692605.1 Eubacterium sp. | reverse complement strand
ACCTACCCTACTAGCGGATTCAAAAACAGTTAAATCCAAATCATCGAGTGTCTGTATATAGTAAGTATTGTTACATTGCTGTCTGCTTATTTCATATAATTTTTGTGTGTTTGAACTATTGCGGCCACCTATAACGATCATCGCGTCCACAGAGGATGACAATTCTTCTGCTTCCTTTTGTCGTTCTTCGGTCGCATTGCAGATAGTTTTACAAACATTAACATTATAATAAATATCTTGCAATTCTGCAACTAATTCTTGAAATTTTTTTAGGCTGTATGTTGTTTGGGATACAACAGTAATATTTCTGTCCTTTATATCGGGAAGTGCTCTTATATCATCAACAGAATTAATGACATATGTTTCATCTCCTGACCATCCAATCGTACCCTCAACCTCGGCATGTCCCGGGTTGCCAATTATCAGGATCACATCCCCTTTCTCAGACTGTTCACTTACAATCTTATGGATGTTACTGACAAAAGGACAGGTCGCATCAACAATCTGAAGACCGTTTTCTTCAATGATCTTGTATATATCCTTCCCGACTCCATGGGATCTGATAATTATTCTGGTTCCTGCAGGGAGATTTTTTATCTCATCCGTGCTTTCGATTACATTTACCCCTTTTTCCTTAAGACGTTTAGTTACTTCTTCATTATGAATAATAGGGCCAAATGTAAAGACTGCGGAACTATCTCCGGAATCAGAATTAATTTTCTTTTCAGCCTCTTCAAATGCCTTGTCTACTGCACGCTTTACTCCAAAACAGAAACCGGCTTTTGAGGCGAGAATAACTTCCATACATCTACCTCACATATAATAATTCTGGTTATGCCCTTTTTTCCTTTGCAAGAGTCACTATCTTATCCACAACCTCTGCAATACCAAGATCAGAACTATCAATAAGTACAGCGTCCTCAGCCTGCTTTAATGGAGCTATATCACGATTCATATCCTGATAATCTCTCTGCTCAATACCCTTCTTAATATCCTCAAGATCAGGCTTCTCACCATGAAGAACAAGTTCATCAAAGCGTCTCTTTGCTCTTACATCCACTGATGCTGTAAGGTATATTTTCAGTTCAGCATTAGGAAGAATATTTGTTCCGATATCTCTTCCATCCATAATAACATCATTCTTTGCAGCAATATCACGCTGAAGATCAAGAAGCTTCTCTCTTACAGGAGCAAGAGCTGAAGACTTGGAAGCCATATTTCCAACCTTCTCACTTCTGATTTCAGTTGAAACATCTTGAAGATCCAGGAATACATGCTGAACTCCTGATTCATAAACAATATTGATATTGATCTGGGAAAGAGCTGATTTAAGAGCAGTCTCATCCTCAATATTGGTATCATGGTCGATCAGATAAAGTGCTATCGCTCTATACATAGCTCCAGTATCAACATATACAAAACCAAGTTCCTTTGCTGCAAGTCTCGCAATGGTGCTTTTTCCTGCTCCAGCAGGTCCGTCTATTGCTATATTCATTTAATTCACCCCCGTGATTTTATTTAGAAAGGACGAGCAATCGCAACTATGGATTGTCTTCTGTCCGTATAATTACTTTCTATAACTCCGAAGCCACCTCCGGATGCATGAACTATGGTATCGCCGCCAACGTATATGGCAACATGGCCGATGGTACGATACTGCCAGTCGTAATATCCTCCGAAGAAAATAATATCTCCCGGTTTAAGTTTTTTATAAGGGACACCCTTCCAAGCGATGATCTTACCATGGTTCGCCATATATTGGGCCTCCATATCAGCTGTAGGCGCCCAGGATGGATAGCCAAATGTAATTCCTGACGGACTGTATACACGCCATACCAGTGAACTACAGTCATAATATCCCTTTTCCATACGTCTTGCCTGACTGTAGGTACAGCCAATAACATCCACCGCTCTGTTTAGTACTGCAGCAACCTCTTTAGTTGTAACTGTGACAAGGAAGCGGTATTCAAAGTGATCAATCTCCATGACAACATGGGTTGAGCCTTCCTTCATAGCCTTAAGAGTACCCTTCTTTGTAACCTTTACAATCTTAGGATTCTCAGATCTGAAGGATTTAGTACTTATCAGCAGTGTGCCCTCAGCCTTTAATGTCTTCCTCTGTCTGTTATAAAGTATAACAGGAGTTGAAACATAACTAGGTGCACCATATCTTCCTGTATTATCAAAAGCTGAATTCGACGGTCTTGCCTTAGTCACATAAACCTTAAAGGATACAGGAACCCCGTCTACCTTACAGCTTATCTTTATATTCTTACCCTTCTTTTTAATCTTGAAGGTATTAGTCTTCTTATTTACCTTTATGTACTGGGTTTTTGAAGATTTAAGCTCTGTTATCTTACTATTCTCACTGATATTCTCAAGAAAATCTCTAACATCGATAGCATTTCTATTATAATAATTAATTGCTACCTTTTTACTTACAGGCTTTGCCTTTGTAATGGTAACTGTGTCCATAGCATCATAGCAGGATGTTCCGCAGGTGAATCTTACACCAACTCTTACATCTCCCGCCTTTTTACCTGTTATCTTACCGGTTTCATCGATAGCCGCTATAGATTTATCTTCAGTAACCCAGTTGCAGACAGTATCTGTAAATTTATCGGTAACGCTGTATTTAAGTTTTCTGGAAAAACCGGCACCTAAAGGCTTAACTCCAAAATCCGGATCCTGTGGTACCGAAACTGAAACCTTACAGGTGAGGGAAGCATTTAATTCTTCCTCTTCAGATTTATATGTATATGTAGCTGTAATAACAGCCCCTTCAGAATTCTGAATTAAATCAGTATCCGTAGTCGCCTGAACCTTACCGGACTCATCCACGGTTACAAGACCTGTATTATCAGAAGAATACTGAACAGCCGAAATATTTAAAGCTTTACCATCAAGCTTTAGTTCTATCTCCTGTCCGGGAAAAAGCGAAAGCTCACTATAATTAAGTGACGCTGTTTCATCTGCAGATACATTGATACCCAAAAATAACGAAAAGAAAACCAAAGCAGTAAATGTAAGTAACCCCATAACTGCTTTATTATGTCTTATTATTTTATTCATATACACCTCTCAAGTTTCGTATGGCACTTGATTTCGGATATGCCATACATTTTTCAAAACACATAGGATATTGTACCAAAATATGTTTTCTAATTCAACAAAGGAGCTGAAGCCATATATGCACTGCACCATGCTATCTGGAGATTAAATCCACCGGTCAGCGCATCACAATCTATTATCTCCCCGGCCACTCTCAGATTCTTGATTTTCTTAAGCTCCATATTGGATGGATTTATCTCTTTTACTGATATTCCGCCACCGGTGATTATTGCTTCATCAAACCCTCTGAAGCCCGTAACCGTAAGAGGAAAATGTTTCAAAAGATCCACCAGTTTCTTTCTCTCAAGGAAACTTATCTCATTCACCTTTTTGTTCGGTCTTATTCCACTTCTCTCTACAATAACAGGTATCATAAGACGTGGCAGAAGTTTTGAAAGAGAATTCTGAAAATCACGATTATGATATTCCTCAAAATCCCTTAATACTCTGTCGTCAAGTTCTTCTTCAGTAAGTGCAGGTTTCAGATCAATAATCATATTGATATTAATAGGTCCCTTAGGCTTTCCATCAGGAAAGTATTTACTACTGTTAAAGAAAGCACTGATATAGGAAGATCCAGAAAGACAGATCGGACCACTGACACCAAAATGAGTGAAAAGCATTTCACCGAATTCTTCGTAAAGAATCTTGTTTTTGTTAAGGAAAGGATACTTATCTCTGGAAGCCACAAACTTTACTGATACATTTTTCAGAGAAAGTCCCATCATATCGGCACAGCATTTTTCTTTAACCTCTAATGGAACCAGTGCAGGCCTTGGACTTTTGATTTCAACTCCAAAGTTTCTAAGCATTCTATATCCATCGCCGGTGGAACCTGTTCTCGGATAAGACTTTCCTCCGGTGGTAACAAGAACACAATCAGCATACAGTTTTTCTCCACCTTCAAGTTCAACACCTTTTACGATATACTTATATTTATCCTTGGTGTTATCAGAGGTATAGTTATCACATATCAGTTTTTTAACTTCTGCATTATAACGAACCTTAACCCTTTTCTTCCTCATCTGATTGGTTAATGTCTTAATAATGTCTGAAGAACGGTCACTTTCAGGAAATACCCTGTTGCCTCTTTCTATCTTGAGCCTTGCTCCCCAGTTTTTAAAATCTCTGATAACTTTATCCTGATCATAAGAAGAAATCGCACTATA
>JAILMQ010000196.1 GCA_024692605.1 Eubacterium sp. | reverse complement strand
ATTGGTAAATTATATGATGGGAAAGGAATCCCACAGAGAAATATTAGTGATCACTTTCCGATTATGTGTGAGATAAAGGAGCGGCAATAACTATGGATGCATTTAAGTTTTCTTTTGATCTGGTAGATAAATATCCTCCAGAACATGTAATAAAAGAAGCGGTTTCTAAAATCAAAGAACAAACTAACGGCTATGTAGAAGCACATGTAGAACCATATACGGGGCACGTTTCTTCTTATACTAAAACTGTGAAAAGTAGTTTGAATGCTATAGCCGATGTTTTCTTACCTCAATCAGAAGAGGTTACAGTAGATATACAGGAAGAGCTTGGAGAACTAACAAAAGAAAAGAACAAGTATGAAGTTTATCTTTCAGTAAAAGGACTGCCCTATTATAAATATAGAATGATGATATTTTATTATGGAGCAATTTCATATCCGGTATCATTTGTTCTAAACAGCCAGATAGCAGAATCCTGCGGCTATCCTTATAGTGAAGAAGAGGATTTTGATAGTATGAAGCAGGTTGAAGACATGATACATAAGGTACTTGACTCTATATATTTATATAGACTGCTTCAGAGCCTGATAAATGAAGCAATCAGGGCAGAGAATAAGAGTGCTGCTGAAACTTCAGATACTAATAAAACGGATAATAACTGAAAAAGTCAAGGAAAACGGGCGTATAGCGGGCTCTTTTTTAGTACCATAAAAGTGTAGTTGTTAGAGCGTAATTAACTCTGACATCTGCACTTATTAATTTATAATAAGGGGAGTAATTGGTCTGACGAGGTCTTTTTTGGGTCAATGCATCCGTCAACAAAACCGTCAACCAACCCCTTATTATATGCATTCGATTAAGCAGGTGGGGACTCGCTCCCGCGTAACCAACTAAACTGGATGGTAATAAGTGCGGCTGGAACAATTACTATTATCAGTTATGAGGAGGTTCAAAGTGATAAGCGTAGGAGTAGATGTATCCAAGGGAAAGAGCATGGTCTGTATATTAAAGCCATATGGAGAAATTGTATGCAGTCCATTTGAGGTGCAGCATTCGGAAAGTGATCTGGAGGAGATGGATAGCCTTCTAAAAAAGATAGATGGAGAAATCAGAGTAGTGATGGAGGCTACCGGGATTTATCATCTTCCAATACTCACATTCCTTCGAGAAAGGGGCTATTTTGTATCTGTCATCAATCCGTTTGTGATGAAGAAGTTTGCAAAGGACAACAGCCCCCGGGGAGCAAAAACCGATAAGCTTGATTCGATAATGATTGCCAACTATGGTATCGAGAAGTGGTACAAGCTGCAAAAGTTTGAAGGTGATGAAGAAATCTATGCGGAACTCAAACTACTGGGTAGAAGATATCGCAGCTACATGGAACTACATGTCAAGTCATTGCTCGAGCTAACGCATGTCTTGGATTATGTAATGCCGGGGATAAAAAAGCTGTTTAATTCATGGGATGAAGCGAGTAACAAGGATAAGCTTAGTGACTTTGTTGAAAGGTTCTGGCATTTTGATCTGATTACATCCTTAAGCCTGGAGGAATTTACAGAGGAGTATCTTGCATGGGCAAAAGAGAAGAAATACCATCTGAGCCGATCCAAGGCAGAAATAGTCTATGAACTGGCGTCTAATGGTATTCCTACATTGTCCTCCGGTACCCCATCGACCAAAATGATAGTACAGGAAGCAATATCCGTATTGAGAGCTGCTGACAGTTCTCTGCACAACATTTTAGCACGAATGAAGGAACTTGCAAGGTCCTTGCCAGAATATTCGACAGTCCGTGCAATGGGTGGGGTCGGTGATGTTCTTGCTCCAAAGTTAATAGCAGAAATCGGCGATGTAAGGAGATTGCATAATCCTAAAGCTCTTATTGCTTGGGCTGGTATAGATCCTCCGCCGTATGAATCTGGTCAGTTTGTTGGTTCAAGGCGTAAAATTACGAAGCGAGGCTCTTCAACACTAAGGAAGGTCGGATATGAAGTTATGCGGGTGCTCAAGAGTCATAAGGCCCCAGAAGATGATGCCGTGTATAATTATATACTTAAGAAGGAAGCAGAGGGAAAGAGTAAAAAGCACGCAAAAATTGCGGGATTAAACAAGTTCTTGCGGATTTACTATGCAAGAGTAATGGAAGTATATAAGTAGTATTAACTATTGATAGTCTGATTGGGCTGGGATATTATTCCAGTCTTTTTGGCGTTGAAAAACACAAAACGGGAAAAACCTGAAAAAGTTCTTGACTTTTGTTAGCAGGTTTTGTTGCGGAAA
Organism: Eubacterium sp.; assembly: GCA_024692605.1. GTDB lineage: Bacteria > Bacillota > Clostridia > Lachnospirales > Lachnospiraceae > Eubacterium_Q. Next base: position 131 of record JAILMQ010000196.1, on the reverse strand, counting down.
TCTGAGGCAATCAAGCCTTTTTTTATCAGACAGGCGAATCAGAGATATTTAAGTAACATCTAATCTAAAGATAAGGAGGATAATAATATTGGAAATACTTAAAAATTTCCTGAGCAGCAACTGGTCTGTAT
>JAILMQ010000182.1 GCA_024692605.1 Eubacterium sp. | reverse complement strand
TAAAAAGATTTTTATTCACAATTACTACACTTATTCTGATATGTTTAGTTTTTAACGGTCATGGCGTAAATGCTGCTGAAATTGGTCCAAATGAAGATGGCACAAAAATGATAGGAAATGGCTGGGAAATGGATCTGGAATCTTTTAAGGTTACTTTTTTCACACTGAATGGAGTGAAGGAGTGGACCCTGGGATCTGAGGATACAAGTGGAAAACCGGCAAGAGATATGTTTAAAACTCTGCCTATTAAGACAATAGAATTCAGCACTGAAAAGGATTTTGGCCCAGAGGGTGCGCTAGGTACCTACGGATATGTTTATGTTAATGCTAAGCTTTGCGAGGGCATTGCTACCTTTGAAAATGTTATATATCCCGAACAGTGGAATAATAAACTTACTACGATTGATGGTGTTCTTTATGGAATAAATAAAGATGTTGCTGATGAACTACTGATTTATCCAATCAATAAAAGTACAAAAACCATAACTCTTCCTGAAGAGGTTACAAAAATCGAAGATAATGTTTTCAAGGATAATCCGGTTATTGAGGAACTAAATGCAACTAATATTGATTACATGGGGCAATTTGTTTTTTCAAATACTAATCTGAAAACATTTACATGTAATAATCTGAAATATACCTATGACAGTACATTTTATAATGCAACAAAGCTGGAAAATGTAAATATTGCGGTGGATGATGGCATAGAACTGGGACCGGAGACTTTTGAAAAATGTACGTCCCTCAAAACGTTTCCATACAAAGCTATTATAAGTCATAGTGTTTTTAATGGCTGTACTTCTCTTGAGGCCTTTACAATTAATGAAACTCAGTCAAGTATCGATGTTTCTACATTTGCCAGATGTATTTCTTTGGAAAGTATTATAATTCCTGCATCTGTAGAATATATAGGAGCTTTAGCATTTGAAAGCTGCTCAAATCTAAAAACTCTTACATTTATGTCCAGTGAACCACCGACATTTAATAGTGATTCATTTGATTCATGTCCTGCGGATATGGTTATAAATGTACCTGAAGGCTCGGAAACGGCATACATTAATGCTTTATATGAAGCAATAGGTGTCGATTATACAGACAATATCATGCACACTAGTACTATAAAATATAATCTGTATGTTAACGGTGAACAGTTTACAAGTAATAAGCTGGTTATTAGCTGTGGGGACGGAACAGCAGAATATGATCCGGAGAATAAAAAGCTGACACTGAATAATGCAACCATAACAAAGGCCAGCAAGGTATATGCTTACGGTGGATGTATTGATTCCGGAATCGATGGTCTGAATATTGTTGTAAATGGAAATAACATAATAAGCTATGGAGAATATTCTGGCAGCGGGAATGATCCGGATGGAATATGCAACGAGGATGGACAAAGCATTTTAATAACAGGAACCGGTACTTTGTATATTTCAAATGTTCAGGCAGCCCTTTATATAGGACTGGGAGATATGCCAACGCTTGAATCCGGTAATCTTACAATTGATGGGCCTGTTATAAAAACTGACAAACGTATTGAGGTAAGCAGAAATCTGACTATAGAAGGTGGATCAGAATTAGAGACGAAAACAGTTGTAAGGTCAGGATCCGGAAATATAACTATAATGGAAGATAGTATACTAAAAGCCGGCACCTTGAATTTTGGAACTCCGATAAGCGATGATATTCCTGGTACAAAGCGGGATATGACGCTTACAGTAGATTCGGGAGAACTAATTTTATCTTCTAAAGATAATCATGGTGTTATTACATTTTGGAATAACGACTATACTCCTGATTCGAGAGGATATATTCAGTTAGTCAGGGGCCATATCAGTATTCTGCAGTCTGCTGAAGAAGGTAAGAAGATAACCAATGCTTTTGATTCCAATATTAATATAGCTGAAGGTTTTAACTGCACACTTGAAGAGTTTCAGAGTGGAGGAATTGATATTTCAAGTGAATTTAATCAGAAATGCAAAGTTACCATCGACATGGGTGGCCATGGAGAGGATATTGTTTTCAGGGTTGAGAAAGGTACAATGCTTTATGCGTCAGATGTAACTTCCAGAGATGACTTGAAGGCGGCCGTGGCTAATGATCCTGCATACGGTGGAGTAAGGTTGAAACCTGTTTCAGAGTTTACGGATTATGATGATTTTCTTGGTTATTATTCTAAGAATTGGAGTAAGAAAATCAATGAGGATACAAGGATTTATGTCTGCTGGCTTAAAGTAATAGATAAGATTGAATTCAGCCTTAAAGCTCCGGTATGTGGAACGGAAACTAAGTTTGTTGAAGGTGGATCATACCACGAACAAACCTATAAGCCTGAGATAAGCGTTCCGTCGGGGGTTGACTATGAGGAAGCTATTTTCAAATATGAAGATGGCAAATCCCAACATGGTTCATTTTGGTATAAAGATAATGGTTATGATATTTTTGAAGGAAAGTTTATAGCAGGAAATAATTATTTGGGCCATACCGAAATTGATACAAAATTCCCATGTGTTTTTAAAGAAGATACAACAATTGATGTAAAGGGCGTTGATGAATTTCATAAGTTTGGCCACGCAGGAAGGGGTTCTAATCCTATAATAATATACGGGTATACAGTAGCTTATACAGTCAGTCCGACGCACGACTGGGATGAGGGGAAAATAACCAAGGCACCAACTGCTACAGCTGAAGGAGAGAAAACATTTACCTGTAAAGGCTGCGGGGCAACAAGGACAGAGACTATTGACAAGCTGCCTGATGATAAGGCTGATGATAAAACTGATGTCAAGCCGGATCCAACAGACCCGAATAAGAAGGGCGAAGACGGAACACCTTATGGAAAAGGCGCTTCCAAGGCTGCAGTTGATAAGGCCATAACAAGTCTTGCATCTGAGAATGATCCTGCAGGTACAGCATACGGACTTCTTCAGCTTAAGGTTACAAAGACCACAAAGAATTCCGTAACCGTTAAGTGGCAGAAGGTTGCCGGCGCAAAAACCTACATGGTTTATGCAAGCAACTGTGGAAAGAAGAATAAATGTGTTAAGGTGGCTGAACTTGGTTCCGGAAAAACTACATTTACCGTAAATAAGAAGACCCTTAAGAAAGCTATCAAGAAGGGTACATATTATAAAGTATGGGTTGCGGCTCTGGACAAGGACGATATGGTAATCACCACATCAAAGGTAGTTCACGGCGCAACAAAGGGCGGCAAGGTTGGTGACCACAAGAAGGTTACAACTAAGGCCAAGAAGAACAAGGTTTCAATAAAAGCGAAGAAAACCTTTAAGCTTAAGGCTAAGGCAATCGCCAAGTCAAAGAAGCTGAAGGTAAAGAGACATAGAGGAATCAAGTATGAGACCTCAAATCCGAGTGTGGCAACAGTAAACGCTAAGGGTGTTATAAAAGGCGTAAAGAAGGGCACTTGCTATGTATATGCATATGCCCAGAACGGTGTGGCTGCAAAGATCAAAGTCACCGTGAAATAATCGTTAGGAACCGTTGGGACCAAGGGGTCTGACCCCAATAGTCCCAACGGTTGATACAACAGAATAGGAGGCATATGACTAATGAATAAAAATAAGGTTTATAATATTTATTCTTTCGTGAAAATGACATTTGCTATAGCCATTATTTTTGTAGTTGTGCTCCCGCATCTGAGCGTTAACGCGGAGGGTTCTGCGACTGAATATTATGGCCGAAAAGCACTTGGCAAAATGGAGAGAGGCGAACTGCTTGTGCAGGCTTATGACAGCACAGTTGCACAGGCGGATTCATTTAAAGGCGGAGATAAGTTCGTTACATCCTATGGGCTTTCCGAAAAAGAACAGCTTACTTACAGTGAAATATTTGCTGTTATGAGGGCTGTGGAAAATGATCATCCGGAATATACCTGGTGGTCTTCAAATACATATTCCATCGGTACAGACGGATTTACCATTCTTTTCAACGACGGAAATTATTATACAGAGGCAACTCTCAGAAATCGTCAGGCAAAAACCGAGCGTGGAATATCCGAGTTTTTGAAGAAGGCAGGAATTAATGTTTCAATGACAGAACTGGATAAGGCATACACTCTTTATCAGGTTCTGATTGGAAATGTAACTTATAACATAGAATATCTTGATCAGTCTGCTTATGCGGCATTTGTTGATAAACAGGCTGTATGTGCCGGCTATGCCAAGGCCTATACTTTGCTGCTGCAGAGAAGCGGCCTTGAGGCATCCTATATTCCGGGTACAGCAATAGACGGACAGGAAGAAGGCGGACATGCGTGGGTTCTTGTAAAAATCGATGGAAACTATTATTACTGTGACCCTACTCTGGATGATGGAGGAGCGGTGCCGATATATAATTACTTTATGAGAACCGATGATGATATGGCAGGAAATCATGTTATAGATAACGTGGGCTACAGTTTTCCTGCAACACCTGGTACAGGGCTTTCAACACCTGATAGTACATTTTTAATATCGTCTGCATCTGTTACCGGCGGAAAGATTTATCCGGAAAAACTCTATGTCAGAAGCGGAAGTCCGGTTTCTGTATACATGGTTCCGGATGATGATTATATTCCTGAGCAGCTTCTGATCAATAATGTGGAAGCGGTAGGACAGGATCAGCCTGATGGAGGCCTTAGCTTTGAGATTCCATCTGCTGACGTTGATATAAATCTTTCGGGTTCCTTTAAGGTAGAGACCCAGAAGCCGACAGTCTTGGTTTCAGCAAGCAGCACTTACACTGTGATGCAGGGAAATGATGTGACACTGGCAGCTATCCTGACAACTCCAGCCGGAATACCTATAGCAGATAAGACGGTAGTTATCAATGTTGATGGAAAGGGTTATTCGGTGACAACTGATGAAGATGGTACGGCATATATTACATTTGATCCATTAGATTTAGAACCGAATTCCTATGAGGTGGAGATGACATTTGAAGGCGATGCGAACTACAAGTCTTCATATACAACCGCTCAACTGAAGGTCCTTGAAAAGAAGGAAATAGAAAAAGTAACGGCTGGTGATCTGGTTATCTATGCCACATATGGCGGAAAGCTGGAAGAAAGTACTGATTACTATTATTACGAATCTGAGAAAAGACTTATTATATATACAGACAAGGATTTAACTATAGAGAATAAGGAAAATGTAAATAAAGCTGATGCTACGATTTCTTTTGGTATCAGTGTGACATCAGCAAATCTTACTTTGAATGGATTTAATATTCTCCCTACCAAGTCAAAAAGCTCGGGCGGTTTTGGAATAGATGCATCAGGCGTGAAGCTGACTCTTAATCTGGTGGGAGAAAACAGTATATCAATTCCGGGAGAAAGCCCAATTGCAGAATATTCTATAAAACAATATTACGGAATAAAGTGCGATGATTTAATAATAAATGGTTCCGATGAGAATGATAAATTAGATATAACTGTGGGATATGCAGGAGATAAATCCATTGGTATAATGACAAATAATATGACTGTAAATGGCGGTGCTGTTACATCAGTTTCCGGTGATGTATCCGAATGGTCATTTTCACGAAGCTATGGAATAGAAGTGGACGGCGCTTTGATAATGAATGGTGGATCCGTTTCGGGAACTTCCGGAAAGTTCAGTTATTCATACGAATTAATGGGAACCTGCGGAATCTATACAGAGGAGATAACACTCAACAAAGGTACTGTTACCGGACAAGGCGGAACTGCTGTTTATGGCATGTCAATGGGCATATATATTCTGAAAGATGGATTAACAGTAAAAACCGGAACAATAAAGGGTTATGGTGGAAAGTCAGAGTCTGACAGTGAAAGTACATCTCTCGGAAGCTACGGATTATTCTCTGCCGGAGATATCACCATAAATTCCGGCGAAATATATGCAGAGGGTTCGGAAGGCTCTCTTACATGTGGCCTTGCCTGTGGTGCTTCATTATTTGTAAACGGCGGTAAGGTTACAGGTATCGGCGGAGACGCATTTGGAGCAGAAACTCTCGGCTGCCTGGTTCAGGAGGATTATCTCCAGAAGGCGGGAGAGGTTAAGTTCTCATCTTCCGCAGCACCTGACGGGGATAGCCATGGACTCCGTCAATGTAATTCCACTGCAAAGGTTGAGATTACAGGTGGTGACCTGGAGATAAGCGGATCAACGGAAAATAGCATGACCTATAAAGGCTTATATGCACAGGGCGGTTTCTTATATTTTAAAGGTGGAAATGTAAATGTAAGATCCGGAAAAGCAGTTAATCACAGCGCGGGAATATACAGTCAAAACACTATATCCATAGAAGATGGCGTGATTGATTCGGAAGGAGCCGATATAGAACCGAGTGAAAGTACATTTATCAACGAGGCCTTCAGCACAGGAATTTTCGGTGGAAATAACCTTTCTATAAAAGGCGGAACAATTAGAGCTATCGGAAAAAATGCTCCTAAGAGTTATGGTATTTATACCTACGACAAAGTGAATATCAGTGCAGGAAAAATCGATGCCCGCGGAAATAATGCCGGAATCGATGGAGATGGTTCAAACATCACCGGCGGTTCCTATTCGCTGGGAGATACCGCTGCAGCAACTGTTTGTGGATTCAAGGTTGCTAATGGATATTCAGTTTCACAGGGAGATGATAAGGATTATCCTTACGTCGTATCAAAGGGAGACAGCCAGGGCGGCGGCTCCGATGATAAAGGAAGCGACGACGGCGGAGATAAAGATGGTGGAAATAAAGATGGTGGAAATAAAGATGGTGGAAAAAAGGACGGAGGTTCCAAGGATGAACCCGTGATTCCTAAAAAGGGAACAGTTGAATCAGATTCTGCCGGCACTGCAGAATATAAGGTTACAGGAACAGAAAAGAACAGTAACGGAAAAACAGTTGCAACCGTAACTTACATGGCACCTAAGGGAAAGAAGAAAAAAGCTGCTGCACAGACAATTCCGGAAAATGTAAAACTTGCGGATGGAAGTACTGCAGTTGTAACCGGGATCGGAGCGGGCGCATTTAAAAATAATAAAAAGATTAAGTCGATTGTAATTCCGAAGACCGTAAAGAAAATCGATAAGAATGCATTTAACGGTTGTAGGAATTTAAAGAAGATCGTTTTCAAATCAAGCAATCTGACAAAGAAAGGTGTTGCCAAGGGAGCCTTCAAGAACATCTCCAAAAAGGCAGTGATCTATGTTCCGAAGGTAACCACAAAGAAACAGCTGAAGAACATAAAGGCAGCCCTTAAAAAAGGAAATGCACCGAAAACAATCAAAGTAAAGAAAAAATAACCCATCGCTAAGTAGAGAGGTATGATGAATATGGAGTTTAGGGGTAGTGAATTTAAATTGAATAAAAAAGCTATTAAAAAGACTTTTGTTTGTTTACTGATAGTGGTGGCGATGCTCTTTGAAGGAATTCCGGGAGGGCAGACTTTTGCAAAGGGAAGTATCATTCCAAAAGCCATCAAAAATACTTATAATAGTAGAATGAAGTATAGCGCACTTGAGGCCACCTCTACAGGATATGTTCGTATCTGTATGGAGAGCTATGATTGGGATGGAAATATATATATAGAAAATTACGATAATAATTTCAATATTGTTTCCCGGAAAACTCTTGCAGCGGAGCTGCCGGTTTATGGAGGTTTTTACAGTTCTAACGATGCTTATTATTTTGTCTTCGGCAAGAATAATCTTGAAGAGGATGATAATGCAGAGGTTGTTCGAGTTGTTAAGTACAGCAAGAATTGGACCAGACTTGGCGCCTGTTCAATAAAGAGTGGAAGTGATGACAGTTTTTCACAGGTCAGATATCCATTTGATGGATTTGGTGTAAGTATACTTGAAGTAAATGGAAAGCTTTATGTGGCTACGGCTCATGAAGGATATGTGGATCCTCAATTTAACATGGGACATACAGGATTTTATATGCTTCAGATCGATACTAAGACTATGACAGGTGGTGTTGTTGATTACAATCTGTGGCATTCATTTTCTCAGCACCTCGCTGCAAAGGATAAGGATAATATCTTCGTTCTTGAAGAAAGTGAAGGAAGCAGATGTACCATTCTTTCAAAACTTACTGAGGATAAACCTTATAGAAATCAATATGTTATTCCACTGGAATATGGCGGAAGCAGAACCTCTGCCTGGGCTATTGCAACGGGTGCAACTGCGGATGCTGTGGAAGTAGCAGGGAATAATGTAATAGCTGTCGGCACATCTATAGATCAGTCCAGATATGATGATGAAACATATAATCCAACCTACAACATATATATGTCAGTTACTCCAATTAATAATTTCACTGACGAAGCAACTACATTTAAATGGTTTACCAATGACAATGCAAAAAATTATTATGGTGTAAAGCTTATTAGAATAAATGATAACCGTTTGATGCTGATGTGGGAGAAGAATGAAGATTCGCAGACTATAGATGGTGATGACATTTTGAGTTCCGGAAGGCTTCACTATGCTTTCATAGATGCGCAGGGAAATAAAATCAGTAAGGAATTTACTGCCAATGCAACCATCTCTGATTGTAATCTGACTCTCAAAAACGGCAAAGTATCATTCTTTGCATCTGAAGACAGTGTAGTTGATTTTTATTCCATAGATGCTTCTACAGGTGCATTTTCAAAAAAATGTTATAACATAGCCGGAGAAAACTGTATCTGGAAGGTTGAAAATGGAATCTTAAAGATATCCGGAACAGGTAAAATCCGTGATAACCTGTCAAGTTCTTTAAGAGGGTTGGATATAAAAGGACTGGAAATAAGTAATGGAATAACTGAAATAGGTCAGAGTGCTTTTAGTGGCATTAAAGATCTTAAATCAGTTGTCATTCCTAAGAGTGTTAAGGTCATTGGAGACAGTGCATTTTCATATATTTATGATCTGAGAGATATTTATATACCGGATAGCGTGAAGGAGATGGGAGAAGACACATTTCACACAGGGTATTACTGGATAGGCGGCGGAGGAAAAGTCTACAGGGTGAAAATTCATTGTAACAAAGGTTCTTATGCGGAAAAGTATGCTAAGAAGTACGGAATAATTGTGGATAATTCCGGATATAATACATTTCCGGGAGCGGCAGAGAAGGATCCGGATAATGTAACTAAGACCGACAGGGAACCGAAGAATGCTGAGTACTCTGTGCTCCAGGCGAAGGCCGTAAAGGTAACCAATTCTTCAGTGAAGCTGACCTGGAAGAAGGTTCCGGGAGCGCGCAAGTATTATATATATGCAAACAGGAATGGAAAGGGCAAAAAGTTTAAGAAGTTAACAAATACCACCAAGACCAAATATACGGCCAAGAAAGTGGCCGGAAAGAAGCTGGCAGGTGGAACATATTATAAGTTCATTGTTGTTGCTGTTGATAACTATGGCGATGTTATTTCAATCTCCAAGACAGTCTTTGCATCTACTTCAGGTGGAACAAAGGGTAATTATAAGAAAGTAACCACCAAGGCGAAGAAGAATAAGGTGAATATAAAGGCCGGCAAGACCTTTAAGTTAAGGGCAAAGGCAGTGGCTTCACCTAAATCAGTCAAGGTAAAGAAGTGTCGTGGCATATGCTATGAAAGCACCAATTCAAACATTGTGAAAGTAAACAAAAAGGGTGTCATCAAAGGCGTGAATAAAGGTACTTGCTACGTATACGCCTACGCCCAGAACGGTGTTGCCGCCAAAATCAAAGTTACAGTAAAATAAAATATAATTACAAGTTAAAATAACCCACAGGGGTCTGACCCCTGTGGGTTGTTAGGTTATTTCACCTTGATTTTTATTGTGACTGTTTTGGTTTTGCTCTTGTATGATGAGTTTCCTGCTGCGGTGACCTTGATTCTTAGTTTATAGGTGCCTTTTCTTAAGCCTTTCTTTACAGTGATTTTTCCGGTTTTGGGATTCACTGAGAACTTTTTACCGTACTGTTTGTTGGGGTCGGTAAAGTACTTTATGCCATATTTGTTATTGGTTACTTTGGACACCCCAACCTTTTTATAAGTAACCTTGCCCTTTGCTTTGCTTACAGTAATAAGCTTTTTGCGGGCAAATGTGCGGCTTTTCTTTTTCAGTTTCTTATAGCTTATGGTAAGGGTTTTACCCTTCACTTTAAGAGTATTTGCCTTTTTCGATACATTAGTCTTGCCGGAATCTTTGTTTTCGCCTGAGCTGCCCTTGCCATCAGCATCCTTTTTATCATCAGAATCCTTTTTCTCTACAACCCGGACGGTTATGGTTTTGCTTATAATGGTCTGATCTTTATAGTATGCACTTATTTCTATAGTTGCTTCTCCGGGAGCTATGCCGGTTACTACATGATTCTGATCTAAGATAATAGTGTCATCATTATTACAGAAGGAATTAGCATATTCATATAATACAGGTTTGTCAGCAGGGATAAAGTTCCATTCAAGCTGTCTTGTTTCATTAACCTCTATTATAACAGGTTCCTCTTCGCCTACAGTTATTCCCTCCGGCTGCACCGGCTCTACCTTGTCAGGGTCGTAAACATGAAGGATAAGCTCAGTCGTAACACCGTTGTAGGTGGAACCCTGAATAGTAACGGTTCCTTCGGAAATAGCTGATACTGTGCCTTCTCCCTCTACGATAGCGATACTTTCGTCGTTGGATTTCCAGCTGATATCTGAAGATGTTGCGTCATCAGGATAAACAGTAGCCCACCACAGCTTGTCATATATTGAACCAACCTCGACCCAGTCCTCGGTTTTGCTGAGATAGATAGCCTGTGGAGCTATGGCATCTTCATAGCTTATGTATCGGGCATAAAAGCTTGTGTCTTCATTTATTATATAATCGCTTAAAGATACGCCGTCCTCACTGTACCAGCCTTCAAAGATATAATTCTCCTTATCAGGTCCCTTTATGGGACTGTTGCAATATCTGTCTATATAGACATGGTCATCTGTATGATATACCTCTTCATCAACTATGTAGGTTACCGTGGCAAATACTTTGTCAAAGTTGGAAATGTTTTCATTTATCCAGTTTTTCCGGGCAATGAGCCATCTGCTGAAATCATTTATATTTTCGTCAAATATCTCGTCATAATCCGGCCTGTAATCCGGGTTTTCAGCCGGGTCAAAGGGATAATCATAGGATTTATACCATAGCTCCCGGTTGGCAATATATGAAGCACGTATCTCTTCACTCATTATACTTAACTGTCCGCCATTTGCGGTGAGTCTGTCCAGAGCTTCCTTCATTACACTCCATCTCTCATTGATTATGGATACGAACTCAGGGTCTTTATTTCGAAGCTCATCTATCCACAGCATATGGGTGTTGTTCAGACTATGATAGCTTTCATTTACATCATCATTTTCTTCCAGAGTTCCATAGGCGATATCAAAATCCCACAAAGGACCGAAGCAGAGCTTGCCACTTCTTGGCTTATATAAATAAGTGCTGTTTGTTCCGTAAGCGTCTCCGTTTCGGGAGAATTCCTGAACAAGATAATAATCCGCTACGGATTTAAGGTCTAAGAGATTGGCAATCTGATCATGGGTCTCCTGATCTATGGCTTCAGAATCTACAATCAGATCCTCGACGTTCTGAATGTATTCTCTGATATAGTTTCTGTGGTTTTTCTGCCACTCTGTCAGGTCTTCACTCATATATTCAGGGGTGATATTCCTGAACTGTATATTATTCTTGGTGGTGAAGTAGTTGCTGCTCGGATCGTCATCCTGATATGAATTATATATGGAGAAAAG
>JAILMQ010000162.1 GCA_024692605.1 Eubacterium sp. | reverse complement strand
TTCAAAATACTTTACACTATTGACCATAGGGAACGTTCCTCCTTGTTTGTGTTGGTTTGGTCGCTAAACACTTTATCACAAGGTGGGTGTTCCCTTCTATATTTCTTTTATTTAATTTTCCGAATAAAACTTTACGCTAGCTATAAAAAGCAATAATATTAAAAATATTTTTTAAAATCTTATTGACAACAGGAATTTTTTGCGTATAATGTGAAAGCATAGAAGACAAAGGCGTCTTAGAGAGAAATCTCTGAGGCGCCATTTCTGCGTTTAAAAGGAAAAATATTGTAGGAGGATACAACAATGGAAAAACAAAATGTCCCTGAACTCTTTGGTTCACTTGTATTTAATGATAAGGTAATGAGAGCAAGATTATCTGATAAGGTATATGCTTCTCTTAAGAAAACAATTGATGAGAATGCAAGGCTTGAAACAGAAGTTGCTGAAGCAGTTGCTGAAGAAATGAAGAACTGGGCTCTTGAAAATGGAGCAACACATTTTACTCACTGGTTCCAGCCTCTTACCGGAGTAACTGCTGAGAAGCATGATAGCTTTATCTCTCCATCTCCGGATGGTGGTGTGCTTATGGAGTTTTCCGGAAAAGAACTCATAAAGGGTGAGCCGGATGCATCATCCTTCCCATCCGGAGGACTGAGAGCAACCTTTGAAGCAAGAGGATATACAGCATGGGATCCTACATCTTATGCATTTATCAAAGATCATACACTTTGTATTCCTACAGCCTTCTGTTCATATTCCGGTGAGGCCCTTGATAAGAAGACTCCACTTCTCAGATCCATGCAGGCCATCAACCGCCAGGCAAAGAGAGTATTAAAGCTCTTTGGAAATGATGATGTTAAGTACGTAAGAACAAGCGTAGGTCCTGAGCAGGAATATTTCCTTGTTGATAAAGATGTATTTAATAAGCGTCCTGATCTTATTTATACTGGAAGAACACTTTTCGGAGCTATGCCTCCAAGAGGTCAGGAAATGGATGATCATTACTTTGGTGTTATTAAGCCAAGAGTAAATGAATTCATGGAAGACCTTAATAATGAGCTGTGGAAGCTGGGAATCCTGGCTAAGACAGAGCATAATGAGGTTGCACCTGCACAGCATGAGCTGGCACCAATCTATTCAACAACAAATGTTGCTACTGATTCAAACCAGCTTACAATGGAAATCATGAAGAAGGTTGCAAGCCGTCACAATATGGTATGTCTTCTTCACGAGAAGCCTTTTGCAGGGGTAAACGGATCAGGTAAGCATAATAACTGGTCCATCGGAACAGATACAGGAGTTAATCTGCTTTCTCCGGGAAAAACACCTTATGAGAATGCTCAATTCCTCCTTTTCCTTTGTGCAGTAATCCAGGCAGTAGATGATTATCAAGATCTCCTTAGACTTTCAGTTGCAACAGCAGGTAATGATCACAGACTTGGAGCAAATGAGGCTCCACCGGCAATTATTTCAATCTTCCTTGGTGAAGAATTATCTGCTATCCTTAATGCAATTAAAGAAGATAAGCCATATGAGGGAGTAGAAGATGTAGTAATGAAGCTGGGAGTTCATTCCCTTCCACGTTTCAGAAGAGATACAACAGATAGAAACAGAACATCACCATTCGCATTTACAGGAAACAAGTTCGAGTTTAGATCTCTGGGATCTTCTAACAGTATCGCCTGCTGTAACATCATGCTTAATGCAGCAGTTGCAGAGAGCTTGAAGCAGTATGCAGATGAACTTGAGCAGTCAAAGGATTTCGAAGCAGATCTTCATGCTCTTATTAAGAGAGTTATCACAGAACATCAGAGAATTCTGTTTGATGGAAATGGATATGGTGAAGAATGGGTTAAGGAAGCTACAGAAGTAAGAGGACTTTCCAATCTTAAAACTACAGCAGATGCTATGCCACACCTTCTTGATGAGAAGAACAAGGTTATGCTTATGGAGCATAAGGTATTTACAGAAGCTGAGCTTCAGTCCAGATGTGAGATCATGCTTGAGAACTATGTGAAGACAGTAAATATCGAGGGTAATACAATGGTGGATATGGTTCGTAAGAACTATCTTCCTGCAATCGAAAGATATCTCTTCCAGCTTGCCCAGACCACTTCTCTTATGAAGGGAGTTAGTGATAAGGTTAAGTGTGAATATGAGGTTTCAACTCTGGAAAGACTTTCAGAACTTACAGACAGTATCCTTGCATCAGTTAAGAAGCTGGAGAGTGATCTGGAAGAGTTCAAGTCAAAGGATAATGTATTTGATTCTTCTGCTTATGTCAGAGATGAATTACTTCCGGCTATGGACGAGCTTCGTAAATATGTTGATGATGCAGAAATGCTTACATCACAGAAGGATTGGCCATTCCCAAGCTATGGACAGCTTCTGTTCAGTGTAAGCTAATTAATAAAATAAAGTAAAAATAGTGCTTGACTTTTAAAAACTAAGTGATATACTGTAAATAATTTACAAAGTTTATATGTACTTAGATTAGAAAAAGCAAGGGCGCTTTGAGTCTTAAGACTCAGAGCGCCTTTTTGTTTTTGAAACATAGGAGGAGAAAGATGACGGAACAATTAAGAAAGCTAAAAAAAGATGGTTTATATGATTCAGCCTTCGAACATGACAATTGTGGTATAGGTGCTATTATCCAGATAGATGGTACTCCAAGTCATAAGCTTGTTGCTGATGCTCTCAGTATAGTTGAAAACCTTGAGCATAGAGCAGGAAAAGATGCCCTGGGTGAAACCGGTGATGGTGTTGGTATCCTGACCCAGATCCCTCATGATTTCTTCCTCAAGAAAATGTCTGAGCAGGGGATAGAAATAACAAAGTCCTCTGAGGCAGATGCTTCGTCAGCTGCAAATAAGAGACCTTTCGCAGTTGGAATGTTTTTCTTCCCACAGGACGATCTGCAGAGAAAACAGGCAAAAAATATGTTTGAGACCATAGTTAAGAAGAATGGTCTTAATATCCTTGGTTGGAGAATGGTAAACACTAATCCTAACGTTTTGGGAACAAAAGCGAGAGAGTGCATGCCGGTAATAGAGCAGGTATTCATTGAAAGACCGGCTAATCTTAACTCAGCTGAAAATAACTCAAATCCGGATCTGGAATTCGATAGAATTCTGTATATCATCCGCCGTGAGTTTGAACAGAGTAATGTAAATACATATGTTCCATCTCTTTCCTGCAGAACTATTGTTTATAAGGGAATGTTCCTGGTGGGACAGCTTAGAACCTTCTTCCTGGATCTGGAGGACAAGGATTATGTATCTGCAATAGCCATGGTTCATTCCAGATTTTCAACCAATACCAATCCAAGCTGGAAAAGAGCTCATCCTAACAGACTTATGGTTCATAACGGCGAGATAAATACCATAAAGGGAAATGCGGATAAGATGCTTGCCAGAGAAGAGACAATGCAGACAGATACATTTAACGAAGAAGATATGACCAAGGTACTTCCTGTAGTATCCTTAAGTGGTTCTGACTCAGCAATGATGGATAATACTCTGGAGTTCCTGATGATGAGTGGAATGGATCTTCCACTTGCAGCAAGTATTCTGATTCCGGAGCCTTGGGAGCATAACGATACCCTTTCTCAGGAGGAGAGGGACTTCTATCAATACTATGCAACCATGATGGAGCCTTGGGATGGTCCTGCTTCGATTCTTTTCTCAGACGGTGATGTGATGGGTGCAATCTTAGACAGAAACGGACTCAGACCATCCAGATATATAGTTACTGACGACGGAAGACTCATCCTCTCATCTGAGGTGGGAGTACTTGAGCTGGATGAGAAACATATCCTTAAAAAGGACAGACTTTATCCCGGAAAGATGATTCTGATTGATACAAAAGAAAGCAGAATATATAACGATCAGGAAATAAAAGAAATGTATGCTAAGAAGGAACCTTACGGTGAGTGGCTGGATATGTCACTTATGGAATTAAAGGATGTGAAGATTCCAAACGAGAAGGTTCCGGCTATAGATGCCGAGGAAAGAAAAAAGCTTCAGAAAGCATTTGGCTATACCTATGAGAATTACCATGAAGGTATAAGGAACATGGCGCTGAATGCGACTGAGCAGATTGGTTCCATGGGTGTGGATACTCCGATTGCAGCACTTTCAAAAGAGTATCAGCCACTGTTTTACTATTTCAAGCAGCTCTTTGCCCAGGTCACCAATCCTCCTATAGATGCAGAGCGTGAGAAGATAGTTACTTCAAGAAGTGTTTATGTTGGAAAAAATGGAAACCTCCTGGAAGAGAAGGCATCAAACTGCCACGTACTTAAAATTCATAATCCAATCCTTACAGATCTGGATATGCTGAAAATCAAGCATCTAAACAAAGATGGTATTAAGGCAACGACAGTTTCACTTCTCTATTATAAGAGTACTCCGATGAAAAGAGTTCTTCATCATCTCTTTGTAGAGGTGGATAAGGCTTATCGTGAGGGAACAACAATCCTTGTTCTTTCAGACAGAGGAGTAGATGAAAACCACGTTGCAATTCCTTCACTTCTTGCTGTTGCAGCAGTCCATAAGCATCTTGTTGAAACAAGGAAATGTACTGCTATGTCACTTATTCTTGAATCCGGTGAGCCTCGTGAGGTACATCATTTTGCAACCCTACTGGGTTACGGTGCTTCAGCAGTTAACCCGTATCTGGCACATTCGACTATAGGTGAACTTATTGAGGATGGCCTTCTGGATAAGGATTATTATGCGGCAGTTCAGGATTATGATAGTGCAATACTCAGCGGTATCGTGAAGATAGCATCTAAGATGGGAATATCTACGATTCAGTCCTATCAGGGCAGTAAGATATTTGAAGCAATCGGTATCTCTGAAAAGGTTATAGAGGAATATTTCCCGGGAACTGTCAGCAGAGTAGGTGGAATAACTCTTGAAGATATTGGAAGAAATGTGGATGCGCAGCACAGCAAAGCCTTTGATCCGCTAGGACTTCCGGTAAATCTTGAGCTTACTGCCACAGGACGTCATAAGTCCCGCAGTCAGGGTGAAAATCATAGATATAATCCCCAGACTATTCATATGCTTCAGCTTTCAACCCGTGAAGGAGATTATGAGAAGTTTAAGCAATATACGGAAATGGTGGATGCAGAGAAAACAGGTTACCTCAGAAGCCTTATGGATTTTGTATATCCTGAAGAGGGAATTCCTCTTGAAGAGGTTGAAAGCGAGGATTCAATCGTACAGAGATTTAAGACCGGTGCCATGTCATATGGTTCCATATCAGAGGAGGCACATCAGACACTGGCAATAGCCATGAACCATCTTCACGGAAAGTCCAACAGTGGTGAAGGAGGAGAAAGTGATGAAAGAATCGCTTCTGCAGGAACTGATAATGACAGAAGCTCTGCCATAAAGCAGGTGGCCAGTGGCAGGTTCGGAGTAACAAGTAAATATCTTGTAAGTGCAAGAGAGATTCAGATAAAGATGGCTCAGGGTGCAAAGCCCGGTGAAGGCGGACATCTTCCGGGTAAGAAGGTTTATCCATGGATTGCAAAGACTCGTCATTCAACTCCGGGAGTAAGTCTTATATCTCCACCGCCACATCATGATATTTATTCCATCGAAGATCTGGCTCAGCTTATTTATGATCTGAAATGTGCAAATAAAAAAGCACGTATATCAGTAAAACTGGTTTCAGAGGCCGGAGTGGGAACTGTAGCAGCAGGTGTTGCTAAGGCAGGTGCAGAGGTAATTCTTGTATCAGGATATGATGGTGGTACAGGTGCAGCTCCACTTAGTTCAATTCACAATGCCGGACTTCCATGGGAGATGGGACTTGCAGAAACACACCAGACACTGGTGCAAAATGGACTTCGTAACCAGGTTGTAATCGAGACAGACGGTAAACTTATGAGCGGTAGAGATGTGGCAATAGCAGCAATTCTCGGTGCAGAGGAATTTGGATTTGCAACGGCACCACTTGTAACAATGGGCTGTGTCATGATGAGAGTGTGTCAACAGGATACCTGTCCTATGGGTGTTGCCACACAGAATCCTGAGCTTAGAAAGAGATTCAGAGGTAAGCCGGAATATGTAGAAAACTTCATGAGATTCATCGCCAGAGAACTTCGTGAATATATGGCAAAGCTTGGTGTTAGAAGTATAGAGGAGATGGTTGGAAGAACGGATCTTCTGAAGGTTAAAGAGGAAGCTGGTACAGGTGACAGCCTGACTATGGCAGACAGAATCGACCTCAGCCGTATCCTGGTTGATATGTCAGAAATAGATAGAGATCTTCAGACCTTCCATCCTGAACTTAAATATGATTTCAAACTTGAAGAAACAAAAGATGAGGCAGTAATCCTTAAGTCAAAGGAAATAAAAGCAGCATTAAAGAATTCTTCATCAGGTAAGGCAGTCAGTGATGCTTCAGCAAAGAACAGTCTGTCGATAGAAATTAAAAATACAGACAGAACCTTTGGTACGCTTCTTGGTGCAGAGATAACAAGAATAGCTCCGGAGGGTCTTCCTGATGATTCCTTCGTTATCAACTGCAAGGGTTCCGGTGGACAGAGCTACGGCGCATTTATTCCAAAGGGTCTGACCCTTAACCTTACAGGTGATAGTAATGACTATTTCGGAAAAGGACTTTCCGGCGGAAAGCTGATAGTTCATGCTCCTGAGGATGCAGGATATAATCCTGAAGATAATATCATTATCGGAAATGTAGCTCTTTACGGAGCAACCTCTGGAGAGGCTTATATAGCAGGTATGGCAGGTGAAAGATTCTGTATAAGAAACTCAGGTGCCATAGCGGTAGTTGAAGGTGTTGGCGAGCATGGTTGTGAATATATGACAGGTGGCCGTGCTGTAATACTTGGATCGGTAGGAAAGAATTTTGCTGCCGGAATGAGTGGTGGAGTAGCCTATGTTCTTGATGAAGAAAGCACCCTTTATAAGAACCTGAATAAGCAGATGGTTGAAATGGAAATGCTTGAAAATAAGCAGGATATAGAAGAACTTAAGTCTATTATCGAAAAGCATGTTCAAAGTACCGGCTCAAAGAAGGGACAGAAGATACTGGATAATTTTGAAGAGTATATTCCACATTTTAAGAAGATCATTCCAACAGATTACAGAGAAATCATGCGACTTATTAGTGAATGTGAGCAGCGGGGAATGACGCATAGTGAGGCAGAGGTGGAAGCTTTTACTAAGCTTGTTGGATAAAGGAAAGGAAATATTTATGGGAAAACCAACTGGATTTTTAGAATATGAAAGAATGGATGGGCCGGTTATCAGCGAAGAAAAAAGAATAGAGAACTTTCTTGAATTCCATGGAATGCTGCCGAAGGAAAAACAGGAAGAGCAGGCTTCTAGATGTATGGACTGCGGAGTACCATTTTGCCAGGCAGGGCAATTGATATCAGGGATGGCTTCAGGCTGTCCTCTGCATAACCTTGTGCCGGAACTTAATGACCTTGTTTATAGAGGCTGCTTTGAACAGGCGTATGAGAGGCTGAGTATGACTCACAGCTTTCCTGAATTTACATCAAGAGTATGTCCTGCCCTCTGTGAGGCGGCCTGTACCTGTGGATTGCATGGTGATGCCGTAAGTACAAAGGATAATGAAAAGGCTGTAATTGAATTCGCCTATGAATATGGTCTGGTAAAGGAGATTGCACCCAAAACCAGAACCGGAAAGAAGGTGGCAGTTGTGGGAAGCGGACCTTCAGGTCTTGCTGCCGCCCAGCTGCTGAATTCCCGTGGACACAAGGTGACGGTTTTTGAGAGAAGTGACAGAGTTGGCGGGCTTCTTCGTTATGGAATCCCTAATATGAAGCTGGACAAATCCGTTATTGACAGAAGAGTAAAACTTATGGAGGAGGCCGGCATCGAATTCAGGACAGGTGTAAATGTATGCGGTAATGTTTCTGCTGAAGAGCTGGAACTGGAGTACGACGCTATAGTTCTTGCCTGCGGCGCTTCAAATCCACGTGATATAAATGCTCCTGGAAGAGATACTGAGGGGATTTATTTTGCAGTAGACTTTCTTGGAAAGGTGACAAAGAGTCTTCTGGACAGTGATTTTGATATACTGAATTGCCTTAAGGATAAAAAAGCAGAAAAGACCGGAATAATAAACGAGGTATACGGTAAGGATGTAATAGTAATCGGTGGAGGAGATACGGGAAATGACTGCGTCGGAACCAGCATTCGTCTGGGATGTAAATCCGTAACGCAGCTGGAGATGATGCCTAAGGCTCCGGATGAAAGACTGGCTTCAAATCCGTGGCCGGAGTGGCCCAGGGTTTGTAAGACTGACTATGGTCAGGAAGAGGCTATCTATAAATTCGGACATGATCCACGTATCTATCAAACTACCGTTAAAGAATTTATATCCCAAAAGGTTAAGGATAAAAACGGAAAAGAAGTGAAGAAGCTTAAGGAAGTTGTTATTCAATCCTTGGAGCCAAAGAAGGATGAAAAGACGGGCCGAATGGTGATGGTTCCTGTGGAAGGTTCAGAGAAAACTATTCCTGCAGACCTTGTTCTGATTGCTGCCGGATTTCTCGGAAGTGAAAGCTATGTTACAGAGGGCTTCAGCCTGGAGGTTGACCCTCGTACCAACGTGAAAACCGATGCCGGAAAGTATAGGACTGTATCTAAGGCTAACAGCTTCAAAAAGGGAAAGCATAAAGCTCTTGTTTATACAGCAGGTGATATGCATAGAGGTCAGTCTCTGGTTGTCTGGGCCATATCCGAAGGAAGAAATGCTGCTCGGGAAGTTGACCGTGATCTCATGGGATATAGCAATCTGTAAAATATTATTAAAAAATACAATCTATAAAAATTTTTTTAAAAGTACTATAAAAAATTTTTTAAAAGTACTTGACAGATATACTTTATTGGAGTAAAGTATGTATTCGTAAAGAACAAAGGCGTTCTGGAAATAATTCCGGGACGCCTTTTCTTTTATATATTTTGGGCAACGGCGCTCTGGGCTTTTCTTGAAAGTCTGGGGCGTTTTCCTTTTTCGTAATCGCGAGCGAAAAATGCCCACCTAAGGAATTATAAGGAGGAAGAGATTATGGAAGAAATTCTCGCTACAGTAAATGAAAATATATTCGCGGTCTGGTTTTTGATAGGAGCGGCACTTGTGTTCTGGATGCAGGCCGGATTCGCAATGGTTGAGGCAGGTTTTGCCAGAGCAAAGAATGCAGGTAATATCTTGATGAAGAACCTGATGGATTTTTGTATCGGATGTTGTGTATTTATTCTTATAGGTTTCAGTCTTCTTCTTGGTGAAGATATGTTAGGACTTATCGGAAAGCCGGGATTTGATATATTCACAAGTTATCAGAATTTTGATTGGTCAAACTTTATTTTCAACTTAGTCTTCTGT
>JAILMQ010000145.1 GCA_024692605.1 Eubacterium sp. | reverse complement strand
AAACCAAAGAGAGAAAAACCTGACGGAACATTTTTTAAATTAATTCCTAATCCGGGAAAATATATTCCATTCATTATAATCACCCTTTAGACGTTGAACTTAAAGAGAACCACATCTCCATCCTTCATCACGTATTCTTTTCCTTCCTGACGCACAAGACCCTTTTCCTTTGCTGCAGTCATACTGCCTTCACGGATCAGATCATCGTATGCGATAACCTCAGCCTTGATGAATCCACGTTCGAAATCAGAGTGAATCTTTCCGGCTGCCTGTGGTGCCTTTGTTCCCTCAGTAATCGTCCACGCTCTGGACTCCTGCTCACCTGCCGTAAGGTAACTGATAAGACCAAGGAGTGTATAACTTGCTTTAATAAGCTTATCCAGTCCCGACTCCTTCAGTCCCATATCCTCCAGGAACATAGTTCTTTCTTCATCGTCAAGTTCGGAGATCTCGGCTTCCATCTGAGCGCATACAGTAAATACCTGAGCTCCTGTCTGAGCTGCATAGTCACGAACCTTAGCCACAAAATCATTAGATGCTCCATCATCAGCCATATCATCTTCGCCTACATTTGCAGCATAGATAACCTTCTTCTCAGTCAGAAGACAATACTCTTTAATCCATGCCTTCTCATCGTCATCAGTTTCATTTATATCAAATGTTCTAACTGGATTTCCTGCTTCAAGATGAGCCTTGATCCTGTTCTGGAACTCAAGTTCCTTAGCCGCCTGCTTGTCATTACGAGAGAGCTTAATAGTCTTGGAAATTCTTCTCTCGAGTACCTCAAGATCTGAGAATACAAGTTCGATGTTAATTGTCTCAATGTCTCTGATAGGATCGATTGAACCATCTACATGAACAACATCCGGATCCTCAAAGCATCTGACAACATGAACTATAGCATCACACTCACGAATATTTGCAAGGAACTGATTTCCAAGTCCTTCACCCTTTGATGCTCCCTTAACAAGTCCGGCAATATCT
The DNA here is from genome assembly GCA_024692605.1 of Eubacterium sp. Taxonomy (GTDB): domain Bacteria; phylum Bacillota; class Clostridia; order Lachnospirales; family Lachnospiraceae; genus Eubacterium_Q. The sequence continues at coordinate 1,548 of JAILMQ010000145.1, read as the reverse complement.
ACGAATTCAATAACAGCCGGTGTAGTCTTCGCTGAATTATACATCTTTGTAAGCACATTTAAACGTTCATCCGGAACCGCAACTATTCCGACATTCGGATCAATCGTAGCAAACGGATAATTTGCCGCAAGTGCTCCCGCTTTTGTAAGTGAATTAAATAATGTAGATTTGCCGACGTTCGGCAGACCGACTATACCTAGTTTCATATTATGTAAACCTCTTTTCTAAAATAATCACAACTTAATTGATACTACCATAAAACTTTACTTTGTACAATTCACTTTTTAACGAGGTTACGGCTATGTACTTTAGCTTGCGGCTATGATTTCAGACTTTTTTCGTTTTCCTTAGCCATAGCTAGGAATTATATCTCCATCCAAAAAGGGAAATACCAATCGGTATTCCCCTAGAACAATCAGGGTGGATTTCAGCCACTTTATTATATTAGGGCTAACACTCGTGATTTTAGTCATGAGATACAGCCCCTTTTCATATTTGCATTTTACATATAGCTATTATTTTTGTAATATAATAATACATACAGGAACGTTTGTTCCAAGTCTTCAGAAAGGATTAAAATATATGTATCTTACTGTCAAGCAGCAGATTAAACATCTTTCAAAAGATGATTACCATACCATTAAAGAACTCTGTCATATAGCCAAGAATCTGACCAATGAATCAATATATAACATCCGTCAGTATTATTTTACTGAGGGTGAATATCTGAGATACGAGAAGAATTATGTCCTGTTAAAGAACAGTCCAAATTACAAATCTCTTAATTCAAATATGGCTCAACAGATTCTCAGGGAAGTAGACGGTTCTTTTAAATCATTTTTTGGACTGCTTAAGCTTGCTAAAAAAGGTAAATATTCTTTTAAAGACTGTAAACTACCTCGTTATTTACCTAAAGACGGTCATTCCACATTGGTTATAGGTTTTGTAAGACTTAATGGCAATAAGCTCATTCTACCATTTTCACAGAGTTTTAAGAAAACTCATAAATCTGTTGAAATAACCATACCACCTATACTTACCGATAAGAAGATCAAAGAAATACGTATCATTCCCAAAGCAGATGCCAGGTTCTTTGAAATTCAGTATATATACGAAGCTGAATGTATTCAGAGAAATCTTAATAAAAACAATGCACTGGCTCTTGATCTTGGAATAAATAATCTTGTAACAGCAGTATCTTCAAACGGAAAAAGCTTCATTATAGATGGACGCAGGCTCAAATCCATTAACCAATGGTTCAACAAAGAGAACTCTCGTCTTCAGTCTATAAAAGACAAGCAACATTTCGGTAAAAAACCTACAAACCGTCAAAAGGCTATAGCCAGAGACCGTAATAATAAAGTAAATGATTATATGAATAAGGCTGCACGTAAGATTATTGATTACTGTATCAATAACGATATAGGTGTTCTTGTCGTTGGTTATAACGAAACATTTCAGCGTTCTTCTGATATTGGGAAATCCAACAACCAGACCTTTGTTAACATCCCATACGGCAGGTTACGTGAAAAGCTTGAATATCTCTGT
>JAILMQ010000237.1 GCA_024692605.1 Eubacterium sp. | reverse complement strand
TTTGCATTAAAGGCAGCCAGTGCATGGATGGTAATATCAGTAATGTATGCAGGTATTGCCGGAGATATGGAACTTAAGTTTGTTATAGTTGTAGCATTTCTCTCCATGTCCATATTCGGAAGCGTAGAACCGATAGCAGACAGCGCACATGTTCTTGCAGTAATTAATAATGCTCTGGATAAATTAAATGAAATCTCAGAGGGCAGTCTCTTAGATGAGAAGGGGACGGATATTAAGCCTGAGGGATTTGATATAGAATTTGAAAATGTAGACTTCTCGTATGATAACAAGAGACAGATCCTGAAGGACGTATCCTTTAAGCTTCCGGAGGGAAGTACTACTGCGATTGTTGGTCCTTCAGGAAGTGGTAAGACAACTATTTGTAATTTGATTGCAAGATTCTACGATACAACTTCCGGAAGCATATCTCTCGGAGGGCATAAGCTTACTGAATTTACTTGCGACAGCCTTCTTTCCAACATTTCCATGGTATTCCAGAATGTATATCTCTTTAACGACACCATAAGAGCAAATATCTGTTTTGGTAGAGATAATGTAACTGAAGAAGAAATGATTGAAGCAGCGAAGAAAGCCAGATGCCACGACTTTATTATGGAACTGCCGGATGGATATGATACCGTGATAGGAGAAGGTGGAGGAACTCTGTCGGGAGGACAGAAGCAGAGAATATCTATAGCGAGAGCGATACTTAAGGATGCGCCTGTCATAATCCTGGATGAATCAACTGCAAGTATCGATCCGGAAAATGAGCATCTTATACAAGGTGCTATCACGGAGCTTTCAAAGGGAAAGACTGTTATCATAATAGCTCACAGACTTGCGACCATAGAATCAGTAGATCAAATCCTGGTTGTAGATAATGGATGCTTAATTGAGAAGGGTACTCATGCTGAGCTGATTAATCGAGGCGGTAAATATAGTGAGTTCGTAAAGATAAGACAGAAGGCTGAGAACTGGCAGATGGCATAAAGTATTTAATCAAATAAATAACCGACAATCATGGCTGTCAGCTCTCAGATGACAGCCTTTTTATTTTACTTCAGTATTGATTGTTGATATAATGAGTCAGACAAATAATAAAGGAGCATGAAACCATGGATATTTCAGATATTTTTGTTATTGTAGTAGGTGTAATTTTATTGTTGATACAGGTGCTTATATTATATTTTATAATCACAAGTATCAAAAGAATGATTGTATGTACGGAAAAAGTAGTTGCTAAAGTAACGTCAGTAATAGAGGAAACGAAAAGATATGAAGATTCTAAGACAGGTAAAACCGAATATAGATATTATTATGAAGTGACTTTTGAATACGATTATAATGGTCAAGAGTATAATACGACTCGTACGTATAGTGATAGAAGTAAATATTCCAGAGGAGATAATCCTACAATAAAGATAAATCCACATAATCCGAAAGAAACCTGGGGGATAAAAGGTGATATTAATACTCTTTTAGGCTTATCTTTAGGTATACCGCTTTTGGCATTTTTTGATATATTATATTTTTCGGTTTTATCTCAAGTTTTTTAAATACCATGTTCCATATTATTCAGTGAATAAATAATTAACAATCATGGCTGTCAGTTCTCGTATGACAGCCTTTTTGTTTTTGCCACCGTTATGAAACATCGTGTCATGTACTGCGGCTTCGACAGTTGTAAGGATTAAGTAAGATGCAGTTTTTAAATCCTTGATCTTTAGTTCATCTTTATAGGCTGAGAGCACGGAAATAAACATTTGAGTCAGCCCCTTTTTGTGAACCATTTCGATTTCTCTGAATTCATCCGACTGTTCTGATAGAGATGCTATCTCACGCTGAAATGCAGTCTCATATTCATGACCTTTAAATACAGTTTCAATATATAGATATACAGTTTCTTCGATGGAAAGGTTGTCCAGATTATCGAAAGGACTGGATGCCGAACCTTCTTCAGATTCTTCATTCATATTCATAGGTGATATAACGACATTGTATATGTCGGCTACCAGTTCTTTATATAGATCTTTTTTATCCTTGTAATATGAATAAAATGTACCGATGGATACACCGGCTTCTTTTGCAATCTCATTTGAACTAGTAGAGTGATAGCCTTTTTCGGACATCAGTTTTATAGCGGCGTTCTTGATACGCTGCTTTTTTTCTATGCTTCTTTTCTGCTTTGGTACGCGGATTTCTTTATCGCCCATTTCTCTACTCCAATGACTGATTCTTATCGCTATATTCTAATGTTCACAGTAATCATAGTATAACACAAAAATGATTATAATCAAATAATAATATGAGCAAATACTCATGTTTCTATTGACAAATAAATAATCGAGTGATAATATCCAAAATATGAGCAAGTGCTCATATTATCAGGCGAACGTAACTAAGGAGTCGCGTGTTTTATAATATGTTATTTTGACTGGAATTCAGTCGGAAAGGAATAAATATGTATCTTGAAGTAAAAGGAATTAAGAAAAGCTATGGAGAAGGTGGAGGTTATATTCAGGTTTTAAAAGGGATAGACCTTTCGGTTGAAAAGGGGGTCATGTGTGTTATACAGGGCACCAGTGGTTCGGGCAAGTCGACCATGCTTAACTGTATCGGAGGACTGGATAATGCGGACTCTGGTTCCATAAAGATAGAAGGTAAAGAGATAGTTGGACTTAAGAATAATGCTCTATCAGACTATCGTAGAGACAATCTGGGATTTATATTTCAGTTCTATAATCTGGTTCCGAATCTTACAGTCAGAGAAAATATAAAGGTATGTGAATATCTGACAGATAGTCCCATGGATATAGATGAGCTGCTGGATGTCCTGGGACTTACAGAGCATCAGAATAAGTTCCCGTCACAGCTTTCAGGCGGTCAGCAACAGAGATGTGCTATAGCCAGAGCACTTGTTAAGAATCCAAAGCTGCTGCTATGTGATGAACCAACAGGAGCACTGGACTCAAAAACTTCCCGTGACATTTTGATCCTTCTTGAAAAGGTAAATGAAAAATACGGAACAACCATGCTGATAGTTACTCACAATAACGCAATAAAAAACATGGTGGATCAGGTTGTGATCATGAAGGACGGAGAGATAAGGAAGTCTTATCTGAATGATGCAAAAGTACCTGCTGCTGAATTGGAGGATCTGTAATGAGAGTATTAAATAATAGGATATGGCGAGAGTTTAGAACTCATTTCGGAAGATATCTGGCACTGTTTTTTATGATAGTACTTGGAATGTATCTGGTGGTAAGTGTAGCTGGAATGGCTGAAACAACTATTCAGGGAAGCAGGGAATATAACGATGAGTGTCGTCTTCAAGATGGACAGTTTACAACATTTATCCCATTTACTGATTTGCAGCTTGAAGAACTTGAAAAAGAATATGGTGACATAGAGAAAATATTCAGTATAGATGCTGATATAGAGAGTATTAATGGGGTTGGACAAAAAAGTAACAAAGATATTGTCCGCATTTTCAAAAATCGTAAAAAGCTGAATCTATTAAAACTGGATGAAGGAAGAATTCCAGAAAAAGAAAATGATATAGTGATTATGAATCTCTATGCTGATAGGAATAATATCAAAGTGGGAGATTCTATGGTTCTTGCTGGTAAGGAATATAAAGTAACAGGTATCGGATGTGTTCCTGACTATAATCTGACTGTGAAGAATTTTTCAGATATGACGGCAGATCCGGAAAGCTTTGGTATTGCGATACTGAGTGATGAAGGATACGATGCACTACTTGGTACTGGTAAAGCTGGTGGTGAAACATATACTTATTCATATAAGTTGGCTGACGGAGTAGATGCAAAGGATCTAAAAGAAGCAATCAAGAATATCGATTTTGATTATAAGGCATCGGGAAATGGCTATCTTATAGAATATGTTGATAGATTATATGAGGATAAGACAGACTTTGAAGATGGACTAACTGAACTTAAAGATGAAACGAATGATCTATATGATGGAATCGTTGATGTGAGTAATGGAGTTAAATATCTGGAAGGTGCAGAAGAATTAAAGGATGGAACAGATGAGCTTCTGGATGGAGCGGTAGATTTTAAGGATGGTGTCGAAGAATTTGATGAAGAAGTAAGAGATTTCCTTGATGAAAACTACACAGTCGATATAGCAAATCTGGAGAGCTTCTATGAGAATAAGGATAATCCAAGGGTCGCCAGTGATGCAGCAAGTGATGTAATAATCAAGAAGCTGGTAAGCCTTGTGGCTGGAGCAATCCTGGTTATGCTTTTTGCCTATGTTATATCGGTATTTATTATTCATCAGATAAATGAGGAAAGCAGTATCATCGGAACACTCTATGCTATGGGCATGAAAAGAGGTGCACTTACACTTCATTATATATTGCTTCCAACTCTTGTAACCTTTATCGCAGGACTTGTGGGAATGCTTCTGGGCTTCAGCAGTATCGGTGTGGATTTTCAGATGAAGGACAGCTATCTATATTACAGTGTTCCAAAGATGGATAAAGCATATCCGTTATATATAATCATTTACTGCGTAGTTATGCCACCGGTTATTTCAATTCTGGTTAATGCACTTGTGATTCGTAAGAAGCTGTCCCGAACAGCACTTTCGCTTATCAAAAATGAACAGGAAAGTCTTGTAAATGGCGGAAGAGGTGTATTTGCGGCTATGAATAATTCATCTGCCGGAGGAAATGCTCAAAAAGGTAGAAGGGGCAGAGGGTTTCTTCATGAGTTCTCCGGAAGACAGATGATGCGTGAGAGAAGAAGCGTATTTACTGTAGTAATCGGAATGGTTGTTGCTCTTCTCATATTTATGATCGGTCTTGACTGCTTTGTGCTCTGCAACAATGTAAAGAAGGAAAATCTGGCCGATATCAATTATGAATACATGTATATTTATAAATATCCGACAGAGAAAGTACCCGAGGGCGGAGAGGCTTGCTTTGCCAAGAATCTCTCCATGAATTATCTGGATTATTCACTGGATGTAAATGTAATAGGTATCGATAAGGATAATCCTTATTATAATTTCAAAACCAGCGGTAATAAGAAGGATATAGTAATCGCCACATCGACAGCACAGAAATATGATCTACAGATAGGTGATACATTTATATTGGATGATACATCTGAAGATGTGAGATATGCATTTACGGTCTCTGACATAGTGCCTTATTCCATCGGCCTTACAGCATTTATGGATATTGATGAAATGAGAGAACTATTTGGAGAAAGTGATGACTATTACAATATGGTTCTTTCGGATAAAGATCTGGGGATTGATAGTGGGCGTATCAGTTCTGTAACTAAGAGAGTAGATATCGAGAGTGCAGCGGGAATCTTCGTGGATCAGATGATGTCACTTATAGTGATACTTATTGCAGTATCCATTCTGATATTTATAGCTGTTATGTATCTGATGTTAAATGTAATGATAGATAGAGCTGCATTTGGAATCTCTCTCGTAAAAATCTTTGGATACAGAATGAAAGAAATCAGGAAAGTATATCTGGATGGAAACTTCTACGCAGTGATGCTCGGTGCTTGTATCGGTATTCCGATTGTCAAAAAAATCGCAGATATGATATATCCGTATTTT
>JAILMQ010000116.1 GCA_024692605.1 Eubacterium sp. | reverse complement strand
TATCAATTCTATGTGGAATGATATTAGGGGTAATCTCAGGACTCATTTATATTTTGACAAAGCTTCCACCATTAATTGTTTCACTGGGTGTGACACTCCTTTTTGAAGGTGTGGCATTTGCACTCACTGGTGGATACGGTGTGTCTTTTGTTACCAATGTGGAGCTCACCAGCTTCCCGAGTGTAATTAATTATATTGTGATAATTGCAATAGCATTAGTAGTCGTAGTTTTTGTTTTCGACTATACAAAATTTGGATATGAATATAAGGCTCTGATGACGGGACAGAAGGTATCTGTAAATACCGGAATCAAGGAGATTAAGAATACAGTTGGATGCTACATGATAGCAGGTGGTCTTATGGGTATAGTTGGTTTTATATCATCAACAAATACGGGAACCATACAGATGGCGCTTAGCTTTGGATCTATTGGTGTAATGTTTACGGCATTTTTACCAATGTTCATTGGTGGATTCATTGGAAGGTTTTGTAATGAAAAGGTGGGTTATCTGTTAGGAGCGATGACTACAGCATTTATTTCTCTTATGTATGCAAGACTCAAAATGGATTCCTCCTTACAGCAGATTGTAACGGCAGTGGTATTAGTAGTTTTCCTTATATACCTAAACAATGAAGGAAGACTCAAGGCTCTTTTCAAAAAGAGAGGTCAAGAAATAAGAGAGGTGAGTGACTGATGGATTTAAAAGGTGCTCCATTTTATTTAAAAGAAGATGACATAGACTGGGTAGAAGAAACTCTTTCTTCTATGACTATAGATGAGAAGATAGGCCAGTTGTTTTGTCCTATAGGTTATTCGACGGATAGAGATTATCTTGATAATGAGCTTCTGGCTAATCATATTGGCGGACTGTTTTTTAGAGATGGTGTTGGAAGTGAGATGAGAGATACATTTGACTACGTGCAGTCTGTTTCGAAGATTCCGTTACTCATTCCATCTAATCTGGAAGCAGGAGGAGATGGAGCGGCGACAGATGGTACTGCATATGGTAAACAGATGTCCGTAGCTGCTGCAAATGATCCTGAGTATGCATATAGATTAGGTAAGATAGCTTGTTCTGAGGCGGCAGCACTTGGAATAAATTGGGCATTTGCACCAGTGGTAGATATAGATATGAATTCTCATAATCCTATTACAAATGTTAGAACATATGGAAGCGATAAGGATGTAGTAATTAAAAATGCTATTGAATATTTAAGGGCTGCTAAGGAATGTGGTGTAGCTACTTCGGTTAAGCATTTTCCTGGTGATGGAGTTGATGAAAGAGATCAACATCTGTTGACAAGCGTTAACAGCTTATCGATGGAGGAATGGGATGAGAGCTACGGAAAAGTGTACAAAGCTATGATTGAAGCTGACACTCTGACAGTGATGGCGGGGCATATAGCACTTTCGGCATATGAGAATTATTACTCACCTGAGAGCAAGGGTAGCATAATACCAGCTACTCTTTCACAAGTACTTCTGAAAAAACTTCTTAGAGAAAAGCTAGGATTTAATGGACTCATTATATCAGATGCAACGCCTATGGTTGGTTTCACAGCTGCAGAGAAAAGATGCATAGCCGTACCTAAGGCAATCGAATGTGGCTGCGACATGTTTCTCTTTAATAAGGATTTGAATGAGGATGTCAGATATATGAAGGAGGGCTACGAAAAAGGTCTTCTGAGTGAGAAGAGATTAAATTATGCAAATCGTAGAATACTAGCTCTCAAAGCCGCATTAAAGCTTCATAAGAAACAGAAGGCTGGCGTGCTTGTTCCTCCTCCTGAAAGTCTGTCGATTCTAAGATGTGATGAGCATGTTCAGTGGTCAAAGGAGTTGGCGGATAAATGCATTACGTTGGTACGTGATTCGGCCCAGAATCTTCCTTTGTCGGTTGATAGGACTAAGAGAGTTCTTCTGGAGGTGCTTGGGGATTACCCATCATCCGAACGTGTATCTTCGAAGATGAAGCTACTTCTGGAGGAAAAGGGATTCCAGGTTGAACTATACGAGAAGGAAGATTTCCAGAAGGGTGTAGATAACGTGAGCAGCTTTATCGAAAAGTATGATCTCGTTATATATGTTGGAAATATAGAGAATGCAAGTAATCAAACGACTACTAGACTTGATTGGTATACATTTTGGGGACAAGGAAATAATGTTCCATGGTTTGTGAAAGAGGTTCCGGTTGTTTTTGTAAGTGTTGCAAATCCATACCATCTGCTAGATGTACCAATGATAGATACTTATATTAATTGTTACTCAAATACTGATTACATTCTCGAGGCTTTAGTTGAGAAGCTTATAGGAAAAAGTGAATTTAAAGGAATTAGCCCGGTGGATCCGTATGGAGGCAGGGATGATCTGAAAGGATAGATATATGTGGAATAGGCAAGACCTGATTAGTAAAGCGGAAAAATTAAAACCTGAATTAAAGCACATGACTGTACGTCCAGTTTTTAGAGATGGAGTAAGGACGTTAGAGAGTGAAACAAGTATAGTGCTTGACTTCGGAAATCATTATGTAGGCTACTTTAGCTTTTCTGCAAGTACAGAAGGGAGTCATCAGGATGCTCCAGCGTTATTAAGAATAAATTTCTGTGAAAGTGAAAGAGAACTTGATGAGGAAAATGATGATTATAACGGATGGATCAGTAAGAGCTGGATACAGGAGGAGCTTATCCATGTGGATGATTTCTCCGCTTTGGTTCATTTAAACAGAAGATATGCTTTTCGTTACGTGAAAATAGAGGCTATCTCTCTTTCTTCTAAATATAACATTGTAATAGAGGATGCATACGCAGATACAGTAACTAGTGCTGATGATAATAGTGTGGAAGTCTTTGGAAATAATGATTTAGAAAGAGAGCTGGATAAGGTTTCTATTAGAACTCTTAGAAACTGTATGCAAGAGGTTTTTGAGGATGGACCAAAGAGAGATAGACGTTTATGGATGGGAGATCTGAGACTTCAAGCATTATCAAACTATGCTACATTTAAGGACTTTAATCTTGTCAAAAGATGTCTATATCTTTTCGCTGGATGTGCGGATGATGAAGGAAGAATACCAGCGTGTCTCTTCATATCTCCTAATATCGTGGGCGACGATACATATATGTTTGATTATTCATTATTTTTTATAGCTACGCTAAGAGACTATATGCAGTATAGCGGCGATGAGGAGAGTGTAAGAGAGCTTCTTCCGGCTGCTATAAGACAGTGGGAACTATCTAAGGAAAGATTTAATGGTGAGGATTTGATTCCTGATAGCGATGAAATAGGTTGGTGCTTCCTTGATTGGAATCTAGACCTGAATAAGCAGGCGGGAGCACAGTTTGTATATATATATTCGCTAAAAGCTTTAAAAGAGATATTTATACAGTTAAATGAACTCGAAAGACTTCCAGAGCTTGAAGAAGAAATAGAAGCCAAAACAAATGCAGCTCGTAAGTTTCTTTGGGATGAGAATAAGGGACTTTTTGTGAGTGGAGCAGATAGACAGATATCTTATGCAACACAGAGCTGGGCCATACTTGCAGATGTTTTGAATGGTCCTCAGGATTATTTCGAACTGATGAATAGACTTTCGAAGCATGGTGATACTTGTCCAATGATTACACCGTATATGAACCATGTGTATGTTGAGGCTCTTATAAGCGCTGGTATGAAGGAAGAAGCCTATATACATATGTGTTACTACTGGGGCGGTATGGTCAGAGAAGGGGCAGATACATTTTATGAATTATATGACCCTAATGATCCAAATCAGTCTCCATATGGTTCCTGCACAGTAAATAGTTACTGCCATGCGTGGAGTTGTACGCCAACATATTTTCTTAGAATTAGACATTTAACAAACGGAGAATAGATATGAGAGCATTTATATTTGATCTAGACGGAGTGCTCGTCTTTACAGATAAATATCACTATTTAGCCTGGAAGCAGGTGGCAGATGAGCTCGGGATTTATTTTGATGAGATTATAAATAATAGACTTCGTGGTGTTAGCCGCATGGAGTCTCTGGAAATAATACTTGAGAGATACGAAGGAAGTCCACTTTCGCGTAGTGATAAAGAAAAAGTTGCTGAGAAGAAAAATGAAATATATAGAAAAAGTCTGGCTGAGATGACACCAAATGATGTGACTGAAGAGACTCGGAATACTTTGATAGAGTTAAAAAATAGAGGATATAAATTAGCGATAGGCTCGTCTAGTAAGAATGCCAAATTCATCTTAGAGAGAGTTGGACTTACGCAGTATTTTGATGCCATTAGCGATGGCACCAATATAACAAAGTCGAAGCCGGATCCGGAAGTTTATTTGAAGGCCGCTGAGTTTCTAGGTGAGGAGGCATCGGAGTGTGTGGTTGTTGAGGATGCTTACTCAGGTATAGATGCAGCTAAATCAGCAGGCATGGAAGCAATCGGAATTGGGGATGCATATTCGTATGATAGGGCTGATTATAGAATTAGTTTGTTCTCAGAATTATTAGAAATATAATGAGGTGTTGTCATATGACAGAGTATTATTTGGCGGTAGACATAGGAGCGTCTAGTGGAAGACATATGTTGTTTCATCTAGAGAACGGAATGCTCAAGATGGAAGAAATTTATAGATTTGAAAATAGAATGATGGAGGAAGATGGACACCTGTATTGGGACATTGAGAGACTGTTTTCTGAAATTATAAAAGGAATGCAAATCTGTTCGGAAAAGCGAATTAGTCCTGTGTCTATGGCGATTGATACCTGGGCAGTGGATTATGTGCTGCTGGATAAGAATGATAATCTTCTTAGGCGTGTTTATGCATACCGAGATAAGAGAACCGAAAGTGTGGTTTCTGCTGTATCAGAATTTATTACTCCTGCTGAGCTTTATAAAAGAACTGGAATACAACATCAGAGTTTTAATACAGTTTATCAGCTTATGGATGATGTAATAAATAGTCCGGAGCTTATCGACAGGGCGAGAACATTTTTGATGCTTCCTGATTATTTTTCTTTTTTGCTCACGGGACAGAAAGCGTCTGAATATACGAATGCGACGTCGACACAGCTGGTTCTTGCGGAAGAGAAGAATTGGAATTTCCAGCTTATGAAGGAAATGGGGATTCCAACAGAGATATTTCATCCAATAGTTAGACCCGGAAATAATCTGGGTAAACTAAAATCTGATATTGCTCTTAAGGTTGGTTTTGAATGTGATGTTATACAGTGTGCCTCTCACGATACTGCATCGGCTGTCATGGCAGTTCCATCTAATGATGATGGTATATATATCAGCTCAGGAACCTGGTCGTTAATGGGTGTGGAGAACACGGAGGCACTTATTGAATATGAGGATTATATCCATAATTTTACTAATGAAGGTGGGTATGATTATCGATTCAGGTATCTCAAGAATATAATGGGTCTGTGGATGATTCAGTGCGTTAGACATGAGATGCAGGATAGATACAGTTTTTCTGTTTTGGCTGATATGGCTGCCGAATGTACGACAATTGATTCGGTTGTTGATGTCAATGATGCAAGGTTTCTTGCTCCTGAAGATATGATTCAGGCAATATGTGACTACTGCGAGGATACTCAGCAAAAAGAACCACAAAATGCTGCTGAACTTGCAAAGGTTATATATGTGAGTCTGGCGAATAGCTATAAAAAAACATGCGAGGTTATAGAGACAAACACTAATAAAGCATTTACCAGTATCAATATTGTGGGCGGTGGCTGTAAGAACAGGTACTTAAATAGGCTGACTGCTGATATGACAGGTAAGACGGTG
>JAILMQ010000060.1 GCA_024692605.1 Eubacterium sp. | reverse complement strand
CTCAAACATCTCCATATCGCTCTTAATCGTAGAGCCGGATGTGGTCAGCATATTTCCAGTTCATTTGACCGGGCTTCGTTATAAATTGAATTCCCACTTTTCCCCGCAATGATAGAACACATATCAACATGATCACCCTTGAAATGTTCTCTCAGCATATCAGCAGCTGAAATCAATTCATCGAGATCACAAGTCTTTAATTGTGCGATCACATCCTCGTCTTCTCTCTTTATTCTATAACCATCCTTAATACTATCAGCAATTCCTAATGCAGTCACTTATTTCATCTCCTTTTCGCTGATCAGTTTCGTTATTTATTATTGAATTTTTTTAATGGACTTGTCAATTTATTCAGCACAAATGCGATCGGCAATGATAAAGCGATGATTGCAAGTACATAGAGAAACTGGTTCTCTATATAGAAAATCGGTTTTGCAAAATCCATAATGAATGCAAAACAGAATACATGTACAAAGAAAGGATGCACAAGGTAGGTCTCTAATGTAAATCTTCCCAGGAAACTCAGCACCTTATTCCCGATCTTAACCTTCATTCCAATAAGCATCACGAGAATGGCAAAGGCATAAGCTGAGATCAGCTGTCCTATAAGCCTGATTAATGCATTCACTACCGGGTTATACATTTTACCGGACATAATTAAAAAGTCCATGTAATAGTTTGATATATAGAAAAATACCGCTGCAACTACCGCATATATGATGATCCGTAAAGCATATCCCTTTTTATACCTCTCAAATCTTTTCTCCTTATTCTTTGAAAGCCCTACTCCGACAGCGAAAAGATGCGTGGTATTAAGCCACCATGTTCCAGGAGAGAAGATAGCAGCAAGCACCATGTAAAGAATGACAAGTGCCCACAAAACAGGAAGCTGTGCTTTCTCCTTCTTTACGAGGTGGAAGCTTATATAGAAAGCCAGATATAACCAGATCATACAAGGTATGTACCAGCAATAGCTGTATGTATTGATAATGATCGGCTTTTCGACTCTCACATGCATCATCTTTTCTGCACCATAAAATACGAACCACATGATGACAGTAGGGATAATAAGTGGCAATATCCTTCTGATAAAAAACTTATTAAAGAAGCCCTCTTTGGTATGCGCACTGTACATTCCATAGCCCGAGCATAGCAGGAATACAGCAACGAAAAGATAGCCTATATATATAAAGGCATCGAGCCCATGATGTATATGCACTGGATTTAGCCAAGGGGCACAAGTCCTCTGTGATGTATGGTGAAAAATGATAATAATCGAAGCAAATCCAAGAAATGCCTTGGTATGATCAAAGCTCATAACATCTTCATTCCATTCGCCTTTTTTCATGATCTTCGCCCCGAAGAATAATAAAACGGGAAGGATGATGTAATAAAGATATACAAGTTTATCCATTGTGATTTTCTCCTATCTTTTACATAAATCTGAATAAGGGGAAACTGTCATTTCATCTAAAATATAAGCAATGTTATCTTCGTTATATTCTATCTGTTCGGACCATCTTCTAGCAGCTTCTATATCATCATGAAACGCTTTTGCATAAAGCATGATAAATAATATACTGTAAATAGCATAACCTATAATTTTCTCTATACCATAGTTTACTATTAACTCCAGCTGTCTGAAAATAATATATTGATAGATTACTTCGTATTTCTCTATCTCCAGACTGTCCAGATAATCTTTATAAAACCTTTTTATTAATAATACCTCATTCATCCAGCTATCATCTATCGGTTCAGTTCCATAAAAAGCGTCTAATATTCTTTCTATTTTTTCCTCTTCCAGATGATCAGGCATTACATTTGAAAGTTTCAGATAGTCCTCCGGAATATCTATATCTAGCAGCTTCAGCAGTTCATAGAAGTCTAGCTTCTTATCACTGTCACAGATTATAAATTCCAGATTGGTCTTACCGAAAATCAATTCCGCAGCTTTCTCACAGCTAAGACCAACGCCGGCCAGGTTGTAATCATTTATACTTTCAAAAAATCTCGGATGGAGCCTGCAGATATCACAAAGTCCATCCTCGCCCATTTCTTCAATTATCTTACAAAGCCCGTTATCCTTTAGAAATGGACATCTCTCATCATCAGTCAGTTTGAAATATGTATCTTCTCCCTCATGAATGTTCTGCAGAATCTCATTTCCCAGTTCTGTATCCAGACCTTTGTAATAATCCAGAGTGTCTTCATCTATATCAATTTCCCAGCCCTCACAGCAGC
>JAILMQ010000047.1 GCA_024692605.1 Eubacterium sp. | reverse complement strand
TTAGTTTCATATTAAATCCCCACCCTAGATGATTATAACTCATTTCGCAAATATTATCAATTTTTACATTTGCGAAATGAGTTGTATTTGATCTTTCCCCTGCTCTCTTATCTTTTTCAGGCTATTGATAAAGTCCAGTTGCATATCTCTGAAAGAGATATGGCACAAGAATTTGGCGAGAGTCTGTATTGTTCCAGTGAAACAACAGGACTATTCTCCTTATTTTTTCAGTCCTCTGTAATATATGATTTATTTTAAACTTCTTGTATTCTACCCTTCACCCTTTGTCCACCGAAGGCATGTATAGATCTAGTGCCAGCCTTTACTCTTCCACCCTGAAGGCTTCCCTTTGGAATGAAGAGCTCGTCTCCGGCATGTAGTACATATTCTTTTCCATCTATGGTTACTATATATTCTCCTTCTACACAAAGCATATATTCATCATAATTATGCATATGTTCTTTCGATACTCTGTCAGCTTTATATATCCAGAAAGCCATCTGGCTTCCATCATTTGCTGTGTAGTAGTAGCCCTCAATATCCGGTGTATTCTGTTGATCTGCAGGTATCATATTTTCTTTTCTAAACATAAACTCAGGAAAGTTCATTTTCATTCTCCATTCAATACGTTTTATACTTCAGCATGTAATCAGCAGGTGTTCATTCGCAACATCATTATATACTTCGCATTTTCTGTCTGATACATCATACACATGCACAACATCCTTCAGTGCTTCGCTTTGTTCAAACTCTGTAATAAGGTCCCTGGAGGTTTCCAGTTTTTCGATTGAATAGTGTATTGTCTTTTCGTTATGAAATACTGCTGTATATAATATCTCTGCCTCAACAAGGTCCTGGAAGATATGGCTTCCATATGACAGCTCCGGATTATAACCTGCATTTGATTCTTCTGCCTCACAGATTATATCATATGCACTTATATCTGAAAATGCTGTTGGCACACCAAGTTCCGGAGAAGTCGTACCAACTCTTCCCGGTACTATAAGCATCATATGCTTCCCCATGTCACGATAGTGCCAGTTTATCCTGCCAACCAGCTTTGCCACAAGGTCTTTTTCTTTATATGGCATATTATAGTATTTCACCGGATCCACATACACGATAATATCAAGTGAAGTCGTTTTGCACATTCCCATGGATGCACCTTTACTTTCGAGGAGTATGTGTTCCTCTGAGATATCAGGCGGTATGACTGTACCTGATTTTCCTTTCTGTACCTGAAGCGGCCTGCATTGAAGCAGATCTATGGAGTATTCGCCACTCTCTGATATGTTGATCGTAAATTCGATATCAACGGGATATTCATATTCCTCCTGAATACATTTCATCATCCGTCGCATCTGTTCCATAAGGTCCTTGTTTCCAACCAGCCCCTTGCAGGAAATGAACTTAACCTCCCGGCGCCTGCCCATTTCCCTGAGTCTTGACTCGGCATCATAATCATGTTCCAGAAGTATCTTATCAAGGAAATGTGGCATATCCGGTTCAATGTTCTCGAGAGTCAGCTTCTTCAGAGCCTTCTCTGTCATATTTATAACCTCTGCCTTTCCTTGAGAAAACTTATGCTTATCTGCCGAAGAAGAGTAAGACGTTTTTTCCGGAGTATCCAGATTAACTATTCTTGGATAAGAGCCTTCCGTTCTATCCACTGCAGAAGTTCCCAGCCCCATAACAAGTCGCAGCATTCCCGCTGTCGGATCAGTATCCTTCATTATCCTGTAAGGACTGTAGGAATAACCCACACCGGCTGCACATGGCATATAGTTTGATCCATAATAAGAACCTGAAACCCTTTGTATCAGAAGGGCCATCTGTTCATCACGTTTGTCAAGGCCACGTCTTTTTCTATAATCCAGAGCAGACAGACTCATGGAACTTGCATAAACAACTTTTATGGCATGCTCAAACTCAGCCAGTCTTTCTTCAAGACTGCCTCGATTCGCACAGAACACAGATTCATATTTACCAGCAAATGCATTTCCAAAACCATCCTCAAGAATACTGCTTGAACGTATGATATAAGGATCCTGTCCATAGTATTCAATAATACTGACAAAACGTTCACGCATGGATTTGGAAAAACTACCCTCCATTATCTTATCAGCAAATTCATCTGCAAGTTTGAAGTATCCATCATCAGTTCTCTGCCTTACTCTCATATCCCATAGATTATTATCAACTATATAAGTGTAGTATAAGTCAGAGCCCACATAAAAGGAATCATGTGGTTCCAGAACATCACTGATATCCTCTTCTTTATTTCTGATAATTGCTCTTGCCAGCAGCATGCCACAGGCCTTACCGCCTATCATCCCGGTACCAACCATATGATCTCTGACTTCAAAATAATCTTCTGCCGTAAAATGTTTCTTAACCATCTGACGCATTTTTATATCACGGGTCATCATTATATTGCACATCTCAGAGCACTCTTCACTTATATCATTACCATTATCTTTAAGAATCTTCACTCGATTAAAATATCTGTCCCAGGAATCAGAAAACTGTTCCTCTGCAGATCTCTGAACTCTTCCAAGGGTCTGATAGAATCTGCTGGACTGTACTCCGTCAAGGATTGGTCGGAAATGTCCATTCTCCGGATCATATGTATG
This sequence comes from Eubacterium sp., assembly GCA_024692605.1. Taxonomy (GTDB): domain Bacteria; phylum Bacillota; class Clostridia; order Lachnospirales; family Lachnospiraceae; genus Eubacterium_Q. The sequence goes on along the minus strand of JAILMQ010000047.1, from coordinate 14,821 downwards.
AGGCAGGAACATGGTTTCAGAGTTTCTGTTCCATACCTTCTCAGGACGAACATAGGTTTTTTTGCTGTCTGAATAAACGTCAAAAAATAACTGTGTGGTATCAAGTATTTTATTTATTGCCTGAACTGAATGCTTTCCCCTGATAATCGGAAAGAAAGCCACCGTATCAAGAATAAAAAGAAATGGGCAGGTAACTCTGAAAAAGTTTCCCATCATAAGATCTGTTGCCCATGCAGTCTGAAGCTCAGATAGACAATCAAATACATAAAAGACATCTTTTCCTGCCTCTTCGATTGCATTGTGAATATCCATTGTAAAGTTTTCAAAGCGATGAGAAAGAGGTACATCTATTCTTTTCACTTCAGGACACTCTGGAAGAAGCTCTTCATGGCTTGCAAATCTGAAATATATAATACTACGTTTGTCTTCTATCGCCTGCTTTATATATGGTTCCATAAAGAGTTTAAACTGGGAAAGCTCCGAAACTCTCCATACCACATTATCTCCCAATCGAATACTATCCAGTGCAACGTCCATTTCCGGAATACCACTTTTAATCCTGTCAAATGCTGCCATAAAAACACCTCCCCAAAAAGCAAAAAGGCGCTTCATCCGAACTGGATGAAACGCCTTTGTTTCACTTGTTTATTTGTTTCATATTAGCACAGTGCCAGTCCTCGGTCAAGAAGGTAAAACGCCTTTGCGAATTCTCTCAGGCTGTCCATATCTTCCACTCCGGCAACCTCATATGAGGAATGCATTGCCAGCTGTGCAAGCCCTATATCTGCTGTATTGATAGAAACATGTGAGTTGGATATATTTCCAAGGGTGCTACCGCCCGGCTCATCGGAATGATTGACAAATGTCTGATAAGGGATATCGCTTTTCTCACAGATACTTTTTACAAATGCAGCTGACACTCCATCTGTAGTATAGCTCTGTCTTGCGCTGTACTTTATTACTATTCCTTCGTTCATCTTCGGAACCTGTACCGGGTCATTCTTATCAGTATGGGCAGGATGAATTGCATGTGCATTATCCGCTGATATCATGAAGCTGTTAGCATATGCAGTATAGTAAGCCTCCCTGCTTCTTCCGAGATTATCATTTATCCTTGCTATCAGATTTTTAAGGAAGTTAGAATCAGCTCCCTGTTTTGTTCTTGAACCCACTTCCTCGTTATCGAATACGCATAGCATATTTACAAAATCAGGTCTGTTAATGTATTCCTCTTCAGCCTTCACAGCCTCGATAAATCCATCAAGTGTACACCATACACATTCCTGATCATCCAGCCTGGAGGAGCCTGCAAATTCATCATCCATTCCCCAGATAGTTCCCTTTTCACTAATGTACATGAAAAGGTCATTTCCTATAATATCAGCTTCCTTTACACCGGCTTTTTCTGCAACCAGTGACATGATGGAGTTTTTATCCCCCTTGCCTTTGTCTGAACCATTCGATACATTTGAACTACTGACGATTGGCAGCATATCCTTTTGAAAACTATATGAATAGCCGCTGTTTGCCTCTCTGTTAAAATGTATTGCAAGGGATGGAATTACTGCAACGTCCTTTTCCAGATTGACCAGAACTGTTCTGATTCCGGAACCGTCAGAGCCATCATTTACAATTATCCTTCCTGCAACTGAAAGTGGGCGGTCGAACCAAGGAGCGAGAAGCATTCCACCATATTTTTCAACATTCAGGCGTACATATTCCTTGCTCTTTATTTCCGGATTTTCCTTTAGCTTAGGGCATGGAGAGTCTGAATGGCTTGCCATAATCCTAAAGCCCATGTAATCAGGCTTTGGAATGGTAAAAGCTATGATTGCTGAATCATTTCTCGTCACATAGTACTTTCCGCCTGCTGTGAGGCTCCAGGTCTCAGACTCCTTAAGTCCTGTAAAGCCCTGTGAATCCAGGATGTCCTTGGCATTCTCCACAACATGAAACGCTGTGGGGGACTTGTCTATAAGCTCTAATACTTTCTTTGCATATTCTTTACTCATTTGTCTTCCCTCGCTTTAGCCCTGTCTATCTCATATCCATTGCTCTTTAAATATTTATCTAGTATATCTCCTATGCTATTATACATTTCCCCCGGCAATACACAAAGGAAAATTTAATATATCTTCTACTCCACACGAAGTCTGTCAACAACGCTTCTCTTGCATAATCTGTTATAAGCAATAACAGGGATAACAACGATCATCACGCAGATAAATGGAAGGCACACTCCCAGTGGAACAAGTGTGAAGTTCCAGACAAACATCGGTAACTGAGCTGTCAGCATTTTTATAAGTGTAAAGCTTAGCAGGACTGAACAACTTGTTGAACAGATGATAGTCCATAGGAAATAAACTAATGCTTCTTTCATAAGCTTAACCTTCTGCTGTTTTCCTGTCATACCTACAGCTTCCAGCATTGCAAGTTCTCTGCTTCTGACAATTATTGATGTGATCATAGTATTGGCAAAGTTCATGAGACCGATAAGTCCAAGGATACCGGCAACCACTACACCAACTATCTTTATCATGCCGCCGAAGGAAGCATACTCTTCTTCGATACTTTCTTTGGAGTCATAAACCATGTTAGTATTCACTTCATTTGTATATTTCTTCAGCCAGTCATTTACAGAAGCTTCCTTTGAATCCTCTACATCCATAAGCACTCTCATAGCTCCCCAGTCGGAACCGTTAAGTGACAGGAACTCATCTTCAGGAAGAACATAATTACAATCACAAAGGCCAAAGGCTCTAAGTCCCAGCGCAAGTGGAATCTCCACTATACCGTAAACCTCGTATTCTTTTACTGGAGCGTTTTCATAGCTCACATACTCGAACTCTTTTCCATTTTCATCAGTTTCTGTTAAAGTTTCCTGATACTTTGGATCATAGCTTCTTATCTGAACCGTGTCTCCCGGCTTAAGGAAATCAGTCTCATCATTATCTGTCATAAATCTGGTCATAAGAACATAATTTCCACTGTTAAATGTATCCCAGTCGATACTATCCTTTCCATCTATTGTCTCCAGAACCTTCAGCTTTTCAAAAGCCAGCTTTCCAACACCAAAAGTCTTTCCATCTAAAGTTTTGGATGCTCTCATATACTCGTTTGAACTCTTTATATCAGCTTCTGAATAGGCGAGACTCGCATACTTCTCCTTCAGCATATCTGAATTAAGAAGATTTTCTTCTATCTTCGCCCAGCTTTCATCATTAAACTCCTGATATCTATCGTTTATATATACCGCTCCAACTTCTTCTACTCCATCTATATTAGATAGTTTTTCAATAAGCTCTCCGTCAATTGCCTGGGTTTCGCTATATGATGCACTCGGATCATCTACCGTGAAATCCTGTACACTGAAATCTGCAATGATAAGATTCTCTACATAACCATCCATACTGAAACCACTTACAAATCCGTAAACTGAATTCAGCACTACAAGAGCAAGAGAAAGTGAAAGGATTACTGTAACCAGCTTTTTCTTAGGTTTTCCGTTCTTATCTGTTTCCTCAGTATATTTAACTGTTTCAACCGGTGAAACCTTTGATGCCTTACGACAAGGCTTCATGGCACTGATAATTACTGTGATATAGGAGAATGCTGCTGCACCGAGAAGCATCCATACATTCATATGAAGCTCACCCTTTCCAACATTCACTGTATTAAACTGTCCGGAAATGATTGGAAGAAGAACTATTGCAATCAGAACTCCAAGAGCTGTTCCAACAGGGATACCGATGATAGATATAATATTTGCTCTTTTCATAACTATCTTCTTCAGCTGCTTCTCAGTTGTTCCGATTGTCTTCAGAAGTCCGAACTCCTGAATGTCTGAAATAATATTAATATCAAATATATTAAATATGATCAGATAACCTGCCAGCATAAATACTACGCCAAGGGCAACACATATAATGATCATAGATGGGTCAAGCTTACTTGCTCCGTAAGCCCAGTTAACACCATAATCAACATCTTCTCTTAATCCGGTTCTTGCAATAAGAGCCTTTACCTTTTTTTCTATGTTTATACTGTTATTAAAATTAAAATCTACGGAATATCTTCCAACATAATCATTTGCATCTGATTCCGGAAGCGGTACTGTCTTGGCAGGTGCATATTTTTCCTGAAAGCTTTTTGAGAGATATACCATCTGTGCAGGATTAATAGGATCTCCTTCATAGATACCGCAGACTGTAAATTCTTTCTCTATCTTCTCATCTTCTATTTCTACTACAAGCTTCACCTTGCTTCCCACCTCACATGGGACACCGAGTGCGTCAAGTACCACATTACTCAATACAGCCTCGTCCTCAGCCTCCGGCATTCTGCCCTTTGTAGGAGCGCTGAAGCCTTCTTTTGCATTTTCATATTCAGCGAAGTAACACTCTGAATGAATCTTCTTCAGTTCCTCATTTGCAAGGAAGCCTACAAGTATTCTATAGGAAACAGACTTTAACTTTGGATCATCCTTCATCTGATCATACTCGGCCTCTGTAAGATACTTGAAGCTTCCATGACAGCTTCCGCCTGCCTGTCTCATGGAACCTTCCTGCATCTCATTTATCATGCTTCCGCCAACAGAGAAAAGTGACGAGAAAAGCAGACTTGTAAGAACAACTGCCATAACAAGTATTACATACTTACTGAGCTTTGCCTTGATTCCACTTGTTGCTATATTATTAATTACCTTTTTATTATTTACGTTCTTCATTACTTTGTCCTTTTTGTATTATTCTTCTTATGATGCTTATGCCATGATATGACCATCTTCGATTCTGATGGTTCTGTCTGCCATCTGAGCTATCTCGTCGTTATGAGTGATCATTACGATTGTCTGATTGAATTTATTACCTGTAGTCTTCAGAAGTCCAAGTACGTCCTGACTTGTTTTTGTATCAAGATTACCTGTTGGCTCATCCGCAAGTATGATGGCCGGCTTTGAAGCAAGTGCTCTTGCTATGGCCACTCTCTGCTGCTGTCCACCGGACAGTTTAGAAGGAAGCACCTTTAACTTCTTTTCAATTCCAAGGGTTTCGATTACATTTGCTATATATTCTTTATCCACCTTCTTGCCATCCAGCTGAAGTGGAAGAACGATGTTGTCATACACGCTGATGGATGGCACCAGGTTGAAGCTCTGGAAGATGAATCCAATCTTTCTTCTTCTGAAGATGCACAGCTCGTCACCCTTCAGATCAGATATATCCTTATCATCTATTATTACTTTTCCCTCAGTTGGATTATCGAGACCACCAAGCATATGGAGCAGTGTTGACTTTCCGCTTCCGCTGGTTCCTATGATACTGAGGAACTCGCCTCTCTCAACCTGAAGACTTACATCATCAAGTGCCTTCACTAGAGTCTCTCCTTCACCGTAATATTTCTTTAAATGTTCTGCAACTAAAATACTCATTTTATTCCTCCATTTACGAGATTATTTCTCGTTTTCTTTTTTTTTACTGTCCTTATCCTATCACACACTTCTTTCCAGAATATTTCTGAAATCTTTCAATCTTGAAAGAATTAAAAATAAATAAAAAAAAGGAGCAATTCCTGTAAAAGAATCACTCCGGCTTTTTCCTAAGATAGAGAATAAACTCTCCACCTTTTCTTCTTTCATTTGAAATAACCTTGATATATCCATCTTCCTTAGATAGAATCTCTCTCGTAAGATACAGCCCTATTCCAACACCGTCGTCCTGCTGAACTTCACTACTGCGGTAGAATCTTCCAAAAATCTTAGTTGCATCTTCTTCTGTAATCCCCTGCCCTTCATCTATAACATGAATAGATGCATACATTTCTGTTTCCGAAAGTTTCACTTCAACCCTTCCACCTTCCGGAGAATATTTAACTGCATTATCAAGTACATTTATCAACGCTTCCAAAGTCCATTTCATGTCAAAGGAAGCAATCTTTGGACTTCCTCCCTCTTCATCATCAGCGATAAATGTTATCTGCTTCATATCAGCCTTTGGTTTTACAGCAGCTATGCCAGACTTAACAAGTTCGTTTATATCAGACTGATTTGCCACTACTTCAAGTGTACCACTTTCAAGCCTTGAGAGTTTTGTGAGAGAATCTATCAGAAACTCAAGTCGTTCATTCTGCTTTCTTATCTCCTCTGCATATCTCTCTATCTTTCTTAATGAAGCATTGTCAGTCGATGTTTCCTGATCATCAGCTGTTTTTTTCTGAAGGGTTTTTATCTCTTCACAAAGCAGTTCTGTATACATCTTGATATTAGTCATAGGAGTTTTAGTCTGATGTGATATATCTGATATAAACTGTTCAAGCCTGTGTCTTTCTGCTTCAAGATTCTGATTTGAGAGAACCGATGTTCCAAGGAACTCTTTCCACTTTGATTCAAGCCTTGAAAGCTTTGTCTCATCGTAATTACTTTCTGAAAAGGTACCATTCAGTGCATCATCCAGCATCTGATCCAGTCTTTCAATTACTTTATTATTAAACAATTTGTTAATCCCCTTATTCCTATCATAACCCATCTGGTTTATTCAAATCTGTAGCCCTGTCCGTAAACTGTATTTATATGTTTACTTTCTCCCGAGCCCTCTATCTTGCTTCTAAGACGATTAACAGTTACGGATAATGCATTTTCTTCTACATATTCACCACTGTCGCCCCAAAGTCTTTCGATAAGTGTATCCCTTGTGAGAATCAATCCCTTATTATCCAGAAAAACCTTAAGCAGTTTCTGCTCATTTACACTAAGGAACAGTTCTTCATCACCCTTTTTGAAGGTCAGTTTACCAAAATCGAATACCATGTCATCTATCTCATAAACTCCTGCCTTTTCATCTGAAGAACTCTCCTTCTCGTCACCGGAGTTTATGCTTCTTGTCATCTGACTACGACGCACCAAGGCATTTACCCGGGCTCTGAGAACTGCAAGACTGAAAGGTTTTGTAAGAAAATCATCAGCCCCCATGGTAAGTCCCGTCACTTCATCCATCTCCAGATCATTTGCCGTAAGAATGAGAACAGGGACATCGCTTTTTTCCCTGACATATTTAAGATAATCATATCCTATTCCGTCAGGCAGATTGAGATCCAGTATTATGAGACTTAGCTCTTTACCATATTTATCAAAGCCTGCCTTCGCATTTTCAATCTTGTATTCTTTATAAAAACTATCTGCATAGTCACTCAGGGATATGGATATTCCCTCGCTCAGTGTTTTATCATCTTCTACAATCTGAATTACCAAAAAACTTCACCTCATCAAATATTTTATATTATGATTTGCCCTTCAATATTCTACTACATTTTTGCCATCTTTTCTCTATCAATTTTTTTCTATAATTTTTATAGTATTGATGTTATAATGATTTTGTATTAGTGGTGTTATTGTTATTTATACATCTAACTTATGGGGACTTAATATGGATAGAAAAATTGTTGCCGCATTTATTGCAGATATTTACCGCGACATGGTAAGAGAAACTGAATACGGTACAATTCAGGAAGCTATTCGTCGCAACGTTAAGCTTCTATTTTTCACGAGCTTCAGTGACAATTTCAGTACCGTAGAATACACTCGTCTGACGAACTATGATATCGGAGACTCAGCCATCTACAGATTGCCGAATCTGAATAATTTTGATGGTCTTATCACATACGACAGTTACATGCCGGATCCTTTTATCAAGATCATAAATGATATCAAAAAGAAAGCTCCTTGTCCTGTTGTCACACTAGGTGACGTCTGTGACTATTCTTATAATGTTGTTAATGATCAACCCACGTCTTTTAAGGAACTCATAGAACATCTAATAAATGAACATAATTGTGTGGATCTGGTACATGTAAGCGGTCCTACGGATCTTTCCTTCTGTCAGGAAAGAATTGATGTATTTAAAGAAACTCTGATAAATCACAATCTTCCATTCTCAGATGAAAGAATCATTCCGGGAAATCTCTGGTATTCCTGTGCCGAAGAGGTTGTGGCTAAAATAGAAAAACTATATGCTCATAAAGCAGACAGAATCCTGCCGGATGCAATTGTATGTGCTAACGACTATACTGCCATCGGTATTGTTGAAGAACTCATCCGGAAGGGCTACAGAATTCCAGAGGATATCATAGTAACGGGTTATGATGATGTGGTTCAGTCCAGATTCCATGATCCTTCCATCACCACATCCTGTCAGCCTTTTGAACAAGTTGGTAAGAATGGTATCAAGGTACTTAGTCAGATATGGAATAAAAAAAACCCACCGAAAATAACAGCCGAACCGGGTATTCTCAAATGTCGACAGACCTGTGGCTGTACTCCGAAGCATATATATCAGCAGGATGATCTTAGAGAATCCTATGCAACAGTAATAGATAAGCTTGGTATGCTTTCCAGGTCCAGTGCAAACCTTATCCTGAGTATATCAAGTGCCACATCAGATGATGATGTATTCGACGAGATTGAAGCCAACTGCTGTAACCATACAGGATTTAAGGACGCTGTTCTTTGTCTTGTAAATGATTGGAATCTGAAGAAGGTTTATACCGATAATAAGGACTTTAAAAATTCCACCTTCGAGGTTGTTTGTGGTCTTTACAAGGGAAAGCCTATAAGAAGAGGCAAGCTTCCTGAAGGACAGCTTCTTCCTCAGGAGATGATGGATGACCCTAATGCTTATTATCTTGTTCCCGTACATCATTTTCAGTATTTTCTTGGATATTTTATACTTTCACCTGACCTTGAAAATCTCTCACAGTTTAATATCAAATCATGGTTTATATATATCAGTACTATGCTTGAAAACTGGAGAATCAGACAGGAGCTGAATTATACTGTTGACCGGCTTCAGAATCTGTATATCACAGACGTGCTGACAGGTCTCTACAACAGACGAGGCTATGGTCTTAATTTTGAAAATTTTTATAATTCCTGTAAAGCAGCTAAGAGCGGACTTGCAGTTTTCCTTATAGACATGGACAATATGAAATATGTAAATGATACCTATGGACATGATGAAGGAGACTACTGTCTTTGCACTATAGGTAAATCCATGAAGGAAGCTGCTACAAGCGGTGAAATCTGCATCCGTTCAGGTGGTGATGAATTCGTTGTACTTGCAAAGAATTATACTGAAGGAAAGTCTTCAAGATATATTAAGAAAGTCAGAGAATACATATCCGAACATTGCAAAAAGGATAATAAAAGTTATGACATATCCGTAAGTATCGGCTGCTATCTGACAACGCCTGAAGATTACGATACTACTTCCATTACGGAATTATCAGAAAAGTATCTCAGAGAAGCAGACAAGCTTATGTATGCTGAGAAAAAAGAACATAAAAAAAATACCAGATAAATCAAAACAAGTGGGTGATACAGCACCCACTTGTTTTTTGTTAAATGTATTACTCATGCATTACTCATTGGAAATAACTATCTTTCCATCAACAATATCTATCTTAACTCTGTTGGAATCAATTCCTGCAGCCTCCCTCATTTCCGTAGAAAGTCTGACTCTTCCGGCTTTATCCAGAATCGAAAATTCTTCATGAGAATCATCTGCTGAGGATGAAACACCGGTACCTGCAGTTATTGCCGCTGCACCGGCACTAAGTCCATCTGCACTATTAAGTATGGCTTCTCCTGCCTCAATCTTCTGCTTATATTCTTCCTTCAGAATTCTTTCGGAACTAATCTTTCCGTCAGATATCATAACAACTCGGTCAACTCGGTCCGCAAGGCTTATATCATGCGTTACTATTATGATGGTGATACCGAGCTTTCTGTTTATCTCACGGAAAAGGTCCTGCAGCATGATAGAAGTTTTTCTGTCCACCGCTCCTGTAGGCTCATCCATCAGAAGGAGCTCAGGTTCATTTACCAGGGCAGTTGCTATGGCAACTCTCTGCTGCTCACCACCGGAAAGCTGGGTAGGAAAGCTTTTTTCCTTATGCCCTAAGCCAACAGCTTCCAGCATCTTACGTGCCCTCTCCCTTTTTTCTTTCTTACTCATATTAGTAAAAAGAAGAGGCATCTCAACATTCTCAACAGCAGTCAGATAATTCAGAAGATTATCTGTATTCTTCTGCCACACAAATCCGATATGTTCATTTCTGAACTTTGCCAGATGCTTTTCATCAAGCTCTGCAATATTCACGCCATCATAGGCCACATATCCGGCACTGGGCTTATCCAAAGCCCCAAGAAGATTAAGCAGTGTAGACTTTCCACTTCCGGATTTACCGATTATAGCCGTAAGCTCTCCTCGTTCAATCTCAAGATCCAGTCCCTGAAGAGCCATAACCTCTATACCTTCAGACTTGAAGATTCGAACCAGACTGTCACATTTTATATAGGGAACATGCTCCTCTGAACCTTTGCTCTCTTTATTTTCAGTTGTGGTTTCATCATATATTTTCATAATCATCACCTGTTTTCAGATGTTCTATAGCTTTATCACCATATCCGCCAGCTCAGAAAGACGTATATCATGTGTAGTCATAATAACTGTAAGTTCCTCTGTTCTGGTCATTTTCTTAAACAGCTCGGCGATATAGATACCGGTTGCCGTATCAAGTGCACCTGTTGGCTCGTCTGCAAAAAGGATTTTCGGTCTATGAGCCATGGCTCTTGCTATGGCAATACGCTGTCTCTCACCACCGGAAAGCTCAGCAGGAAAATGTTTTGCACGGTCTGCAAGTCCTACCGTCTCCAGCACCTCCTGGATTCGTTCATTCCTGTCCCCCTTATATTCAGCTGTCCGAAGACCGAAGTCTATATTCTCATAAGCAGTCATAACAGGAATAAGAGCAACAGACTGGAAAACAAAACCGATATTATATCTTCTGAACTTTTCCTTATCAGAAACACTCATTTCAGAGAAGCCCAGAACCTGATCCGAATTATAATATATCTCTCCGGATGTAACATCATCCAGTGTACTGAGCAGGTTCATAAATGTAGTCTTTCCTGAACCGGATCGCCCCATCAGCATGATCAGTCTGTTTTTAGGGAAATCATAATTCACATGATCAAGTACGGTAAGGCTCTCTCCACTTCCAAGAGGATATGCCTTTACCAGATCTCTGGCCATCAGAATATTCTCATCATTATTAAGTTGAATATTTTCATTCATGCTAGAGTTATTATCCATAATACCATCCAAAATAATTAATCATCTCCAAGCTTCAGTGCCTCGGTAATATTAAGTCCCTTAACTATTCTTCTGATCCAGAAGATACAGATAAGAACTACCACCAGAAGAACCACCGCAAGCTTAACCATATCACCGCCGTAGGAGCTTATAAACAAGTCTATATTATGCTTCTCCGGAAGATATACTGCAGCAAATACCCTGACGAAGAATCTTGATGCAAGAGTGCCTGCCAGTACCCCGGCCACAATAGCCATAAGTGAAAGGAATACCTGTTCTATTCCCAGCATATTGTTTATTTCATTTCTACTGATACCCATAGCTCTGTATATACCAAACAGAAGTTCTCTATCTCTGATAGATGTGATCCAGTAGATCATATATCCGATTATACAAAGTATAAGTGCTATAAGGAAATCCGCTGTGAAAAGACCATTTGTGATCTGCAGAATTGCTGAGGACTTTTCATCTCTTATATCATCTCTATAGGACTGCACATTATCCACATAACGAGCTTTATTTACATATTTTTCCTTTAACATTGCCTTTATAATATCTGACTCTCTGTTAAAGGAATATGCTCCATTATTGTCTGATAGTTCTACACCATCCGGAATCTTAACACCGTCATCAGCTCTTCCCCACACCTCATAAGGAAGCATTCCGAAGACATTGGTTGCATTACCGTAATTCATAATTGCAAGATAGTTTTCCTTTTCTACTATCTTTTCTCCCTTTTCCGTCACTTCATTCTCGTATTTATATTTAATATAGCCGGGCCATTTATCTACTATAGCCACCACCTTAAGATCTGTTGTGGCATAGGCATCTGTCATTCCTGTAGCCTCAGGTGGACACATATCACATTTTATGGAATCACCTATCTTCAGTTTGAAAAGGTCTGCCAGATTCTGAGATATGATAACACCCTCTCCTTCAACTGCCAGTGCATTCAGATAGTTAAACCAATGCTCATCAGACTCATCATCACGAAGGGTAGCTGTTTCACCGAATTCTTTTGTATGAATTCCCATGAGGGTAACATCAGGAGTTTCCTTTCCCTTAACCTTAAGGATTGCTTTGTCACTTACAAGAACCTTCGTTACAGAAGAAAATACACCATCTGTTCTGAGTTTTTCATATGGATCAAAATCAGGTTCATTATATTTCCATACTCTTGCTCCCGGAGGTCCAAATATCGTAGGCTTCCAATGTTCCTGAATCCTAATATCTGTTCCACAGTTGTATTTTATTCTTTCCTCTTTATTTCTATTGATAGTTCTGGCCATATTGGCATTGAAAAGACTCATAGCCACTGTCATAACCAGGAAGATAGAAATAATACCGGATGCTTTTCTTGTACGCATTATCTGCAGAATACCGGCATAGGTAACCGGTTTGAATTTTTTCTCACCTATTTTGTAATAAAGCCTTACAAAGTAGAAAATAATTCTAAGCATCAGCATTCCGCAGGAGAAAAGGAAAAGTGTTGAATTGATAAATATTACCGGATCAATTCCATTTCCATTCAGCACATCTTTAGACAGGGTGCCAATCTGTTTATTATAATTAAACAAAAGATATATAGACACTGCCAAAAGTGCTACATCGATAAAATATCTCTCCCAAACCGGTATATCTGAATTCTTTCTTCTGGTCTTTTTCTTTTTAAAATATATGAATACCGGAAGCATCATTATGATCATTGCAAGAACCGTTCCTATAGCTCCTGAAATAATCATATTATGATTAAATCTGTAATCCTTTACACTTACAGCCATGCTGCCAAAACTAAAGCCCATAAAATCAGTAACGCCGGCAACAATTTTTCCGAATAAGAAGCCCAGTCCTAACCCGATAGGAAGACTTATTGCCGCCAGGATTAAAGACTGAAGAAAATACAGTCCTATAAGACGCACTTTACTAAGTCCTCTGTTCTTCAGAGTTGTAAGCTCTCCATTTTCCGAATCAATTATTCTAAATGCAATCATTCCGATAAATACCATAACCAACACTATAAGAGGCAGAACGATTACGTAAAGGATTTGTGATACAGACTTGCTCTTTTCACGATATTCCTTAATAACAGGAGTTACATTATGTTCTAAAAATTCATCTTTTTTTGAAAACTGTCTTAATACATCTTCCAGATCATATATATCTTCTGTTCCGATATATCTGTAATCAAAGGATTTATAGGTATCATATATAACTTCTTTAGGATACTTCTTCAGAATATTTTCTAAATCCTGCTTTTCCATGATGGCCATAAATCCACCTTCATTAAGTGGAATGTGCCAGAAATAATCCCCTTGTTTTTCACTTATGATTCCATTTATATATAGTGTGATTAGAGGAGTATCGGATGCATCTGTACCATATATAAATTTATAAATATTGATGACCTCACCCGGAACGAGATTCAGTGAATCAGCAGTGAACTGACTGATGAGAACCGGTACTGCATTCTCCGGAATCTTACACCCTTTTTCAGTATACTCCGGTATATCCTCATGAAGATCACCACCATACACAACATCGTAATGTTCTGACAAGGATTCTCCGGTACCGGACTCCATATATACCAGGTCCAGATGTCCCTTGCCGCTATAAGCAAATTCACATTCTACATTTTTATAATCTATTATTCTCTGAGTTGACACTACTGGAGCATGAATATATTTTTCCCAGGAGTTTTCATATGCCTTTATATTATCAAGAGTAAAATCCGTCCGACTTGTATCTTCTGATAATTCTTTAAGTGCATTTTCCTTAATGGTTCCATGTCGATTCAGTATCATAGGGTATTTCTTAGTAACTTCACGCTGATGAGTAAACCCACGCTGAATAAGCTTATTGCAGGAGCCGTCACGGAACATCATCATCATGGCAAAGACCATGACAATAGAAACAACACCTATAACAAGGCAAAGATATAATTTATACTTATTCAGAATTTTAGTAATAATATATCTAATCATAGTTTTACTTAAGAACGGTATCTCCCGGCTCTACTCCATTCAAAATGTATTTTTTTGACGTAGGTGCATGAGGATGATATACATCCACATATTCCTTCACTACCTCGCCATCTTCTATCTTCCACACATAATATTTTTCATCGTTAGACAGCTTCGATGTCTCTGTCTTTACAGATGTTCCCGGAACCAGCACCACATCCCTTACTGTACATCCGTTAAAGTACATCTTTGAATCTGTCAGATCCTGTTCTGTCACCTTCGAATCCATCTCAACATAGTATTGATACACTACATTTTTGGCGAAAGGTGCTGAATAGGTTGCACAAGGCCTGCCGTCTTTTGTAAGCAGCATATATCTTGACTTATTTCCATTCAGACCTATACAAGTTCCTGTCCAGGATTTATTTTTTTGTTTCAAGGTCATGGTTGTACCAAGACTTGCTCTTTGAGATAGATCAGTTGAGCTATCTGTCATAAGAACCAGAAGCTTTGTTTTCTCTCCCTTACTTGGTAATTCTTCTGACATCACATAGGAGCCCTTTTCTAACAGCTGCTCATTTGTGTATGCCTGGAAACTGATCTTTCCACCTTCTGAAGCATGCTCAACATAGTCAGAGCTTTCTTCTCCTTTACTGGTACCCTTTTTCAGTTTCTCATATTCAGCTGTTAACATTGCACGTGTTTGCTCATATTCTT
>JAILMQ010000015.1 GCA_024692605.1 Eubacterium sp. | reverse complement strand
TTTGAATTTGTCCTCCGGAATCTCCTTCAGACCCGTTTCAATAGTGAGAACTCCGTCAGCTGTTATATACCAGAAAGGATCTTCTTTTTCAGAAGCCAGATAATAGGTCTTATCATCCACAAAGAGAAAACCGTCATTTTCCTTGGCTTCTTTTTCAAGAACTTCAATTGCGTTATCCGTAATAACATCATTATTATCTATAAGTCTGTCAGTTGAATTCCATGCATAAAATGGATTTACCGGATGCTCCTCATCGGTTCTGTTGGTAGTGGCAGAGAATTCATTTGTGGCCACCTTCAGCTTTCTGTCTTTCCAGTCACCTTTCCACTTTCCATCGACATATATTACATTGCCATCTGTAGTCTCTATGGCATTAACGGTAGTGCCGGTAAAATAACAATTGAAGCCATCCAGTTTCCCATGGTGGTTGAACGATCTCCGGTAGTTCTTTCATAATACTTGTATACCGTATCCACAAAAGATACTTTTTCATTTTCTATTTTGAACCCAAGGGAAGCATCTGCATAATAAAGAGCATTGTTTCCCGGTTGAAGATATTCCACTCCATTCTCGGAAACTCCTTTTTGCGGTACATGCGTATGTCCACCCAATACCAGATCAATAGCACTATCTGCAGAAAGGGTTTCAACTATTTCTTTTGCGGAGCCATGAAAAAGAAGAATCGTCGCATCGCACATTCCGCTTTCCTCAAGATTCTTCGCAATGCCTTCGGCAATACTGATATCTGTATCAGTACTGTATCCCAGATTTTTATATTTCGCGGCAGCAATGGTTGTTGAATAATCATCACAAAAGCCTATAACTGCCACGCGTACATTTATCTCGTTGCCGTTTTTATCTGTGGCCACTTTATCCAATATTATATAATCATCGGCAGCCGAAAGAGGCTGTCCTTTAAAGAGATTAGATATTACATTTCCCTGATAGATATCTCCCGAATCAATAAGTATGGTTTTATCCGTACTGTAATCATCACCGGTTCCTCTGGCATCATTTATCTTGTCAGCAATAAATGCGAGTCTGTATTCTGTAACACCTTCCTCTATATATGCTATAGTTCCATGAATATCAGATGTCTCAAACACCTTAAGCTCATAAATATTATCCTCATCTGCCTCTGACACGGAGCTGTTCATAATAATACATGCAAAAAAAATCAAAAACACAATAAAATATTTATTCTTTTTGACCTTAAAATTCGCAGATTTTTTCATTTATTTATCTCCATATACAGCTCACTTTGAGGAGAACCTTAACAGTATTAGTTTACCCCAATGTATGATAAAGTGTCAATGGCAGTCAGTTTGTGTTATAATCTGATTTGCAGTTTAATTTTGGGAGTTTTATTATGGTTATTTCTTTTAAAAATTCAGTTCCTGATTTTCATATTGATGCACCGCCATCAAAGTCAATTTATCATAGAGAACTTATAGTTCGTTTTCTATGTGGTGATACTTCTCACCTGGAGGAAGTACCGGGTGATAACGAGGATGTCCGGGCCACAAAAGCGGTGCTCAGAGCACTTCATGAATTCGATAATGGGGATGTAATACTACCTTGCAATGAAAGTGGGTCAACACTCAGATTTATGATTCCTGTTGCAGCAGCATATCTGCTGGGTTCAGGAAGGACAAATGTATCTGATTCAAGTACCGGGCCACGTCTGATTTTTACAACTAAAGGCCGTCTCTTCGACCGACCGCTGGATGAACTTGAGCATGCCATGACACCACACGGAATCAGTTTTAAAAGGGATGCGGAAACCAGAAGTATTATCGTTACAGGCGAAATGACTCCCGGGGAGTATGAAATTAATGCCAGTGTATCTTCGCAATACATTTCCGGACTTATTATGGCCCTTACTTTATTCAAAGAAAAAAGTGTGCTGAAGCTAAGTGGTGAGATCAAATCTCTCCACTATATCGAACTGACACAGGATACTCTTAAGAAATATAATTCTCCTGCTGATTTCAAGGATAACTGCTACTATCCCGCTCATAACGGATACAGAAATCCTGACGGTTCTGCTTTCGAAAGCCTTAATGGCGATTTTAACGTAGAAGGGGACTGGAGTAATGGTGCATTTCTTTTATGTATGAAAGATTTCAGTGATATCACTGTTGGAAATCTGAATATAGCTTCAAGACAGGGAGACAGAGCAATTCTGGATTATCTTTCGGCAGTTCATGCAAAGGCTGAAAGCGAAATCACCTGGGACTGCTCCGATATTCCGGACATTGTGCCATACATGGCCATGGTTGCACCTTTCTCCTTTGAAAAGACTATCTTCACAGGTATC
>JAILMQ010000010.1 GCA_024692605.1 Eubacterium sp. | reverse complement strand
GATAAGAGTATCAATTCTCTTGTTATAAAGCTCCTGCTTAGAAATAGCTGTAAGTACATTTCTGCTGAGGACGCTTGTGTCCTGAGTACTGTTTACATTTCTGATAAGCTCTTTGAAGCTCTCATAAACAGCCATGTTATCGATAGGAATGTATTCTGCATTAAGTCCGTAGAACTCAAATGCCTTGTTATAATCCTTATTAGCGATAAATGTATTGAAAAGACCGATTGAAAGCTGAGTCTTATAATCATTTCCAACATGTGGATCTTCAACTACATAATCATACAGAACCTCAAGGTTACTGAGATATGCTTCAGAATTAGCAAGAGATGTAGGAAGTCCCATGTCCATAACGACATTTATAAGATCAAGGTATCCAAGAAGAGCCTTATCAAAATTCTTTGGTCTGTCGTCATCTTCAAGAATCTGATAACTAACATTAATGAGAAGCGGAGCAATTCTCTCACCGATGAGTCTCATAGCCTCACCAAACTTCTCTCTCTGGTATAAATAGATAAGCCAGATACTGTATCTGTAAATACCTGTTGTATTAATAGGAGCATCGATATCAGATGGATCTATATCGCCGTATACGAATTTGAATAATGGCTCAATCCACTCATCAATCTCATATCTTCCCTTTGCTTTAATGTTTTCGTCAACAAACTCCCCAAGTTCGTATAATTTTGCGCACTGAGCTTTGACATCATCTTCAACATTCATGGTATTCAGATCGAAATTACTATCCTTCAGATAATCAATAACTAAAGCATAGAATCCATCTTCAACCTGTTCGTTTAGGAATCGAATAAGTAAGCTTTTATTATTCGATGCCGCAATGGAAAGAACATTATTGTCACCGCCAGTGATATTAGCTGGTAATGCCATATACCAAAACCTCCTCCTGTATAAAAATCTTATGCATTTAGGCGACTTTCGCCCCTATAAAGCTACTTTTAATTTTACTTGAATTGACATAAAGTGTCAACGTCATTTTGTCAGTATTTTATAAAAATATTTGTTAGTTTTGCACAAGACCGGCCATCTTAAGAATAGCAATTGCATTTCTTGTGGTACATCTTCCATCCTTAATGGTGTAATCGAATTTAAGATTGTTATTCTCGTAGTACTCTTCAAAATGATAATTATCTGCTTCTGTGCCATCTTCTGTCTTAATATCACAAAGTTCAAAGTCATGAGTAGATACAAGAACCATGGAATTACCTGATGAAAGCTTCTTAAGCGCCTGCTCCGCACCAACAAGTCTGTCCGCAGAGTTTGTTCCTTTGAATATCTCATCAATAAGGCAAAGGGCCGGAACCTCATTTCCGGCTGATGTGTACTCTGCCATCTCTTTAATTCTAAGGATTTCTGCATAGAATGTGGAAATTCCACCGGATACATCATCCATAACTCTCATGGATGTAAATATCTTCATAAAAGGAACATTAAAATACTCCGCACAAACTCCTGCTCCTGTATAAGCAAGCACCATATTGATTGCAACGGTTCTTAAAAATGTAGTCTTACCGGACATATTGGATCCGGTTATTACTGTAAGCTTATTTGATAACTCAGCAGAATTAGATACAACTGTATCCACATCCAGCAGAGGATGATATATTTTCTTAACATCCAGTTTAAGATCAGTATCAAAATGTACCTTAGGCTGCACCGTTTTTCTGACTAATGAAAGCACTGCAAGAGACTGAAGTTCCTCAATCTGAGCAATTATATCAATACATTCATCAAAAACACCTGAGTTCTTCTTACTCCATCCGGAAGCCGCAAAGGCAATAAAGAAATCCCAACCCAGAAATCCGGATAAAACCATATGAACAATAGGATTATAAGATATATTATAAAAGATACCTATCTTCCATATATCTTTTATAGCCTGAAGCAGACCATCTCTGCTATTGATTCTTTCTACAATGCTCTTAAGAAGGTTGCTCTTGAACTCCATTTTGGCAATAAGGCTAAGAAGCTTATGATAGTCCTTTGCCGAAGTACCATATTTATATACAGGATTTATAATAAGCTCTGTCTGAGGCTTAAGAGCATATGAAACAATCAGACCAATAAGAAATACTATTACTATTCTTCCCGGCTTAAATCTTCCCGAAAGAACCATAACAATATTAATAATATTCATTAAAGGAATAAGTATCATAAGCAGATACATCCAGCCGGGGAAGGTAGCATCCTTAGCCTTCTTATCCTTTTCATCATCCTTTTTCTGTATATCATCTATATCTGAACCAAGGAATCCTGCCTGCTTTTCATATTCCTTCTCTCTCCTGTCAACTATACGTTCGGAAGTCGACTCAAAATCCAGAATAAACTCAGCATTATCTGCAAGCTCATTTACCGCCTCATATCTCTCCTGTAACTTGGAACTATTGTCTCTTTTAAGGGAGATTGTTTCAGCAAGTCTTTTCTTACCTTCAAATGTATGAGCCACGTTAATAAGCTGAAAAAGTGAATTCTTTCCAAGCAGGTCAAGATCATAGGAAAGGTTGTCACTATTCTTAAGGAACTGAGAACCGTCATCCTTAAAATCCTTCCATCCACCGGCATTTCTTTTTATAAATCTTTCTATTACATTTGTCTTACTCTTTAAACCAAGAAGTTCATCGTCCAGATCACCATGCATCTTTACAAGAAAGACAAAAACAGCCAGACATACTACTGCTGCAATAAGTAACGGAGTATTCCTGTTTGACACGGAAATAAACAACAAAATTACAGCTAATAGAAAAATTAGTAATCTAAAAGCTGCAATAATATTATATTTCTTATCGATTTTAGTCTTTTCAAGTTCAATTGCATTTTTCTGATCAATAAGTTTATTATTCATTTCAATTCCTCCAAATATTCGCAAGTAATAGATTACCACAGCAGGATTAAACCTTCAAGTGATTAAAAGCATCATTGTTGTTGATTTTTTCATATAAATTTATTAAAATATATGTAATTTAAACTGGCCCTGAGCCATAAACAGAAAGGTAGGATTACATTATGGGAAGACGTAGTTTAGTTGGTGGGTTATTTACTATTACAGCAGCCGCTGCTGCAGCTGCAGGTGTTTGTTATCTCTTTAGAGATGAGATCAGAAGCACAAAGACTTATAAGGATTTAGATGAAAAGTATGATGTAGATAACAAGCTTAAGGAAGCTAAGAAGAAAGCTAAAGAAGGCGCTTATAAGGCAAAGGAAAAATCAAAAGAGATCACAAAGCAGACCATCGAAAGAGTTAAGGCTGCAAAGGAAGAAGATACATTCTTCGATGATGATGAGATTGAAATAAACACTGACGAGATTGCTGATGCTGTTGAAGATAAAGTTGAAGATATCAAGAACGCTGCTGAGGATGCGAAGGATGCTGTAGCTGATAAAGCTGAAGAAGTAAAAGATGCAGTTGCCGATAAGGTTGAAGATGCAAAGGACGCAGCCGCAGAAAGTATCGAGATTGATTAATCTATAAAGTATATATAACATGAAAAGAACCT
>JAILMQ010000254.1 GCA_024692605.1 Eubacterium sp. | reverse complement strand
TGGAAAGATATATTTTAAGTATGAAGGTGAAGTAATTGGTGAAACTGATATAACTGCTACAGTTCCCAGCATGGAAGCTTCTTCAACAGATGCAATCAGAAAAGCCAACAGCAAACCTGAAGATAGTATTGATATAGTAGGAATTCTTAAAAAAATAATACTTATAATAGTTTCTTTAATTGTATTTATATTATTTATTATAGTATTTGTTAAGATACATAAATGGTCCAGAATTCGTACTGTTAAACGTAATGTTAAATACTTCCCACCTAAACGAGATCCTAGATTAAAAGAAAATCAGGAGAAGCAAAAGAAAGAACAGGAACGTAAAGAAAAACAGAATCATAAGGAAAAGAAACAAGTAGTAAACAAATAATAATGGAGGTTATTTCTATGGTTAAGAATATTGAAAATATTGCTGAATCTAATGATGAGATGCTTACTTATTTTAATAAGCTATATTCAGATCATGAGATGAAACTCCAGGAATATAAAGCACTTCTTTTTGATACGAATGTAAAGCTTGATGAGTTAAACAGAACAAAGAATGTATATTCATTAAATACTGATTCCAGACGGGATGTATTTAGTCCGATTCATACACATAATACTGAAAATGAAAAGGAAGCAGAGTTAAAGGATGAGATTGCTTCTCTTGTAGATTCTCGTATTGAATATGAAGATAAGATAGATGAAGAAACTATCTATCTTCGAACTATTAATAAAAAGATAAAAAAGTTAAATGATGCTAAGAATGCAATAAATGAATTATCTAAGTTAAATGATAATGAATCCAGTGAACTTGAAAATGCATTGGAAAAACAAAAAGATTTAGAATACCAGCTTGAAGAGGAAAGACGTAAATATAAACAAGAACTTGAGGAAAGAAAAAAGGAAGCAGATTATATTTCCAATGAGTCCTTTGAAAGACATATGAATAATATTCTTCGTATTTATGCCTTTGATGAGGCATACTACTCTACTGTTCTTGAAAAAAGAATAAGGAATCATATTATAAAAAACAATCGTAATCTGGAATATGCCTGCCAGCTTATTGCAACAGATCCGGGACGTGCTGCCAACCTTATAAATGATACAGTTCTTAATCAGAATAAGATTTCTGTGATAGTTGAGGAACAGATCAATCGTATAAATCATAGTTCTTATGATGAAAAACGTCCCCTTAAAGAAATTCTCGAAGAGTATCTTAGAGAGGAAAAGAATAATCATCCTCAATATAAGATTGAGTATAGCTTTGGCAATTTAGGTCATAAAGCTAATTATATTAAACAAGTATATCTCAAGAAGCTTCTTGATATATTCTTTGATAATATATATAAGCATTCTGAGGCAAAAACTATTAAACTTATTGTTCAACAGGATGATGGTACTCTTGATGTACGTATATCTGATGATGGTATTGGAATTACTCCGGATTATCTTACAGATAGTGAATGGTATAGCGGTATACATAGAGCTAAGGAAATATTGTTCCAGTTGTCCGGTAAACTCTACATTTCATCAAATAATGGCACACATATAAGATTTAATTTTAAATATATATAAGATAAATAATAATTTATATACATGGAGGAAAACATGAAAGATAAAATAATTGCACTTCTTGACAGTGCTATTGAAGAAATTGATAAGGATACTATTACTTCTTTATTAGAACAGCCACCTAAACCAGAGTTAGGTGATTATGCATTTCCTTGTTTTCAGTTAGCAAAGATTTTAAGAAAAGCTCCCCCAATGATTGCAACTGATATATGTTCTAAAATTGAGAAGCCTGATTATATAGAAAAGATTGAAGTTCAGGGAGCATATATTAACTTCTTTTTGAACAAATCTACATATGCAAAAGAAGTAGTAACAAGAGCAAAAGTTGATGGATATGGCGAATCTGAAGAGGGAAAGGGTAAAACTATATGTATAGACTACTCTTCACCTAATGTTGCTAAGAATTTCCATGTTGGTCACCTTAGAACAACAGTTATAGGTAATTCCCTTTATAAGATATATTCTAAACTTGGATATAAGGTTGAAAGAATAAATCATCTTGGTGATTGGGGAACACAGTTCGGTAAACTAATAGTTGCATATAAGAGTTGGGGTTCTGAAGACCTAGTAAAAGAAAAAGGTATTGAAGAATTGATGCGTCTATATGTTAAGTTCCATGAGGAAGCAGAGAAAATTCCTGAACTTGAGGATGAAGCAAGAGCCTGGTTCCACAAGATGGAAACCGGTGATGAAGAAGCCCTTAAGATCTGGAAATGGTTCTTTGATATAAGTCTAGAAGAGTTTAAGAGAACTTACAAACTTATGGGTATGGAGTTTGATCATTATACTGGTGAAAGCTTCTACAGAGATAAAACAGATGATGTTGTAAAAGAGCTTACAGATAAAAACTTACTTACAGATAGTGAAGGTGCAAAGATAGTTGATCTTTCTGAATATGATATGGCTCCATGTCTTATACTAAAGAAGGATGGTAGCTCAATATATGCAACCAGAGATATTGCTGCTGTTGAATACAGAAAAAACACCTATAACTTTACAAAATGCTTATATGTTACCGGTCAGGAGCAAAAGCTTCACTTTGCTCAGGTATTTAAAGTAATGGAACTTCTTGGAAATGACTGGGCTAAAGATTCACTTGTTCACATTCCTTATGGACTTGTAAGTCTTGGTGGTGAAAAGCTTTCCACAAGAGGAGGTAATGTAATATATGCAGAAGATATACTCCTTGAGGCTATTTCAAAGATAAAAGAAGTTATTGAAACAAAGAATCCGGACCTTGAAAACAAGGACGAAGTATCCAGAATCGTTGGTGTTGGTGCAGTAATCTTTAATGATCTTTATAACCAGAGAATAAAGGATGTATCATTTAAGTGGGAACACCTCCTTAACTTTGATGGTGAGACAGGTCCATATGTTCAGTATACATATGCAAGATGCTCCAGTATTCTTAGAAATGTTTCGGATTTCGACATTGATACAGAAATAGATTATTCTGTTCTTACGGATTCTGCATCGGTTGAGCTTATTAAGGAAATAGACAGATTCCCTACTATTATCAAAGACGCCTCAGAAAGATATGAGCCATCAGTTGTTGCCAGATACAGTGTTGATCTTGCACAGGCATTTAATAAGTTCTATACGGAAAACAGAATTGCTGTTGATGAAAAGAATGTTAGAAATGCAAGATGTATGCTTACCGCAATTACCAGAAGAATACTGAAAGATTCTCTTGACCTTCTTGGAATTGGATGTGTTGAGAGAATGTAATATATTCTTTTTGTGTTCATAGTTGATTATATAACTGAAAATACATGTTTTATAAAGTTTCACGTGAAACATTATGGTTAAATCAATCATATATGTTTCACGTGAAACTTTTTATATTATAGTATGTCATGTTTCACGTGAAACTTATATTTTTATTTATACTAGGC
>JAILMQ010000227.1 GCA_024692605.1 Eubacterium sp. | reverse complement strand
GTTTCTTCTTATTATCTACTTTTTCTTCCGAAATATTGTTCATAAGATTCTGCTTTACTGTTTAGGATTTGCTTTGCAGGCTTATTTTTTAAAGTTTTTATATCCCTATGACAACAAATTACTTCGAAAGATATTAAGAAGTCCTTAAGTATTTTCAGTATCTTTTACAATTTTTAAAAATTACTTTTTTGTCTTAACTTTCTTAACCTGACTCCACTGCGGTAGATGGGGATTTGACGTTAAAAAAAAGGTCCGGTGGATCTTTTTTAGTCAAATCGGGAGTAAGCTACGCTTACGACCTGACCGAGAACGAGCCATTTAGGCTCGTTCAAGAATTGAACCCACGGGTTCAATTCTCCTCCCGCACAGAGCAGAACCAATAAACAAAAAACAGAACCCTGAATATCTTCAAGGTTCTGCATCTGTGCGGGAGATGGGACTTGAACCCACACGGCGTTGCCACCACTAGATCCTTAGTCTAGCCTGTCTGCCAATTCCAGCACTCCCGCTTATTCAATCGCATCGCTTTCACAACGCGATTGATATTAACTTTATTTATGCAAGTGCAGCTTTTGCTACTTCAACAAGCTTTGTGAATCCTTCAGGATCGCTGATTGCGATTTCTGAAAGCATCTTACGGTTCATGTCAACACCTGCAACCTTAAGGCCATGCATAAGCTGGCTGTATGAAATATCATTCATTCTAGCTGCTGCATTGATACGTGCGATCCAAAGCTTACGGAAATCTCTCTTACGCTCTTTACGTCCAGCAAATGCTGTAGCCTGAGCTCTCATTACAGACTGCTTTGCAACTCTGTACTGCTTACTTCTTGATCCACGATATCCCTTTGCTGCCTTTAATACTTTATTATGCTTCTGCTTGGCATTCATGCCACCTTTAATTCTTGCCATTTCTATTCATCCTCCTATCAAACTATCAAAGCTCACATTTTACAAATATGGAAGAATTTTCTTCATATTCTTCTCATTTGTCTTATCTGTCATTGCTGCCTTTCTAAGATTTCTCTTTCTCTTAGTAGTCTTCTTTGTAAGGATGTGGCTCTTATTAGCCTTATTTCTCTTAAGCTTTCCGGTTCCTGTAACCTTGAAACGCTTTGCAGCTGCCCTCTTTGTTTTTAATTTTGGCATTGTTTTTTCCTCCTTATATCTGTCAGGACTCAATGTAACGAGTCATGATTATTTACTTATTTGTTTTGGCGGCCAGGAACATAGACATACTCCTACCCTCGAATTTAGCCGGCTTATCAATTGTTGAAATATCAGAAAGCTTCTCAGCAAAATCATCAAGAATCGGCTTATTCTGATTAACATACGCAAGCTCTCTACCTCTGAATCTAAGAGTAACCTTTACTCTGTTACCCTTTGAAAGGAACTTTCTTGCCTGATTGATCTTTGTATTAAGGTCATTCTCTTCAATATTGGGTGAAAGACGAACCTCTTTAATTTCAACAGTCTTCTGCTTTTTCTTAGCTTCTTTCTCTTTACGGGATATCTCATAACGGAACTTGCCGTAATCAATAATCTTACATACAGGCGGTTTTGCATTCGGTGAAACTCTTACAAGATCAAGACCTGCCTCTTCAGCAGCGCTTCTTGCATCCTGAATGCTCATTATTCCTAACTGATTTCCCTCTGCTCCGATAACTCTGACTTCCTTGTCTCGGATCTGTTCATTAATTAAATAGTCTATTGCTTTGCCCTCCAAAAAATAAAAATGGATATCCAAAGAGAGATATCCACAATAAAACACAAATCAAGACAAATGTAATGCTTCATAGTCCGGCACCACACCTGAATTCTTCTGTATTCGACCCGACCACTAAACGTCGACTGGGTGAGAGTGGAAACTCTACTTTGTTTTTTACACACTCGGATATAATAATACATTAGTCTGCGCTTGTCAAGGGATAAATTAACCAAGATGCCTGACAGGGACAAATTATCCAAGATATTTGAAGCACACCATGGTAATGTCATCGAACTGCTCTGCTTCTCCAACGAATTCGTCGATATCTTCTTTCACCTTGTGAATGAGTGCTTCCGGTGATAAATCTTTATTCTTATTAACTGCAACAAGCAGCCTTTCTACTCCGTTAAGTTCAACATCGGTACTTGTGGCTTCACTAACACCATCAGTAAATACAAATACTCTGTCTCCCGGTTCAAGCTTATACTCTGTCTCCCGGTATTTCATATTGGCATAACCACCAACTACAAGACCATGCTTTTCTTTAAAGGATACATATTCTCCTGTTGTATTGATAAGCGGATTTTCATGGCCTGCATTGGCCGTTGTAAGAATACCTGTCTTTAAATCCAGAATTCCAATCCATACTGTTACAAACATATTTGATACTTGTCTGCTTACAAGATTATTATTTACATTTTCAAGAACTGCACCCGGTTTGATTCCCGAAAGAGCAAAGCTTCGGATAGATGTCATGGTAGACATCATAAGGAGAGATGACGGAACACCTTTACCTGAAACATCGGCAATACAAAAGCCTATATGATCATCATCAATCATAAACATATCGTAGAAATCGCCACCAACTTCCTTAGCCGGTGTCATTGAGGCAAATATTTCTACTTTATCATTAATATTAAAATCATTCAGAAGAGCGTCCTTCTGAATCTTTGCAGCGAACTCCAGTTCAGCTAAAACTCTTTCTCTCTCTCCTGCCAGTTTAATATTGTCTTCTACGTATCTGTCCATCTCATGGGCAAGACCTGTTATATCATCAGCCAGAATACCTATCTCATTACGAGCTTTAATCTTGGACATCTCTTCTGTTACTTCCCGGCTATCCTTATTCTCCATATATTTCTGAAGCACTATCTTTACATTTGTAAGAGGAATAAGAACCTTTCGCCTAAGGAATATCAGAATAATTCCTGCAATAATAACAAGGCTGAATACAAGTAAAAATCCAAGCATCTTCAAGGTTTCGTTATATATAGTGGAGCTCATATAACTCCAGTCATAGGCGAGACAAAAGCTGATGTCATTTCCTTCTTCAGGGAATAGAGATATGCATCCGGAATAATATGATTTATTATCTTTGGAATTTTTCCAAACCTCAAAAGCAGTCTTATGACCATTGACCAGTTTTCTTATAGCATAATGCTGAAGAAGACTGATTGACCATTTATCACCTAGTTTTGACGTTTTTATATTTTTCTCTTCCGAATAATCGAAATATATAAAACCTCGGTCCTTAGCATCAATATCAACAATAAATGCTCTGGAATAATCTAATCTGTATTCTTTCATTAAAGATTCCAACATATCATTTACCGTTACATATAAAAAGGTGGCATATTGAAGTTTTTTTTCATCATCCAGTTTGTAAAAGTCTTCATAATTGTATGTAATAATATCCATCTCAGTATTCTCATCCAGATTCTTGATATTATCAACATTATTCAGAACAGCCTGACTATTATCTCTCCAATAATCATATAGCTGCTTATTACCAAATAGTTTAATTGTTGATGCTGTCTCAGTTATATCTGTGGATATATTAGCTGTTTTTTCATGCAAAAAAG
>JAILMQ010000238.1 GCA_024692605.1 Eubacterium sp. | reverse complement strand
AGGTTGATAGTTGACCTAGTTAAGCTTTATATTGAACATAAGAAAAGCCGTCCTGACCCTGACAAGTAGAACGGCTTTTTCTTAAACAACATCGCCAGGTCGGGTGAGACGCATTCACCTTCTGGCTACTTCATTAGGTATATTATACGATTTTGTACCATCAAAGTCAATCTGAGAATTATAGCAGAATATTAATCAGTATTCCCGCAAGGCATGCATATATAATAATAAATGCCCAGTAAAACAGAAAATGTTTTATTCCCAGTACAACCTTTAATGCACCGAGGTTTGTTATCTTGGTGGCCGGTCCTGTTATCATAAATGCAGCCGCACTTCCGAGGCTCATACCATTTGCGAGCCAGATTTTCAGAATTGGAATTGTTCCTCCTCCGCAAACATAAAGAGGAACTCCTACTGTAGAAGCCATCAGAACTCCCCAGGCTTCATTTCCCCCAAACATAAAGGTTACTGCTTCCTTAGGTACATATCTCTGAAAGAGTGCTGAAAGGAAAATACCTATCAGGAAATAAAGTCCCGTTGCTTTTACATTTCTGAACATATTCTTTAGCAATCTTTTAAAGATATTGGGATCGGTATCTCTGTTCTTTGGTTCATCAAAGCTTTCAAATCTGAAGAAATTCTTTTCCTTAAAAAAGAATCTGATCACAAGTCCTGCCACAATTCCGCACATAAAACATGAGGCAATACGAACAACAAGTACCTTCACTCCCAGAGCTGCGCTATAAATGATCAGCTGGGGATTCAGGAGGATGGAACTCATCATAAAGGAAGCCAGCCACTCATCTCTTATTCCGCCTCTTGAAAATGAAGCAGCAATCGGAATTGTTCCATACATGCAGAGCGGAGAAGCAACTCCTAAAATCGAAGCAAATATGATACCTATGATACTGCTTCCATCGCTTTTCATATTTCTCATCAGACTATGAATCTTGTCCTTAAAGAATACTGAAATAATAGAGCCCAGGACCATTCCTATAACCCAGTATAAAAAAATCTGACGGAGCTGTACCAGGAAATAATATCCTACATATATGAATTCTCTTTTTATAACATCAATCATCAACACTTATAACCTCATAAGCTCTATTGCCAAAGCCTATATCTTCAGCATGTTTTAATATATGAAGTCCATTCTTCTCAAGTATTCTATTCTGAAGGGACTGACCATCCTTTGCTCTAAATACAAGATCTACGCAGGCCTGATCCAGTGCAACAGGATCAGTCGAGGCAAGGATACCTATATCATGCATATCAACCGCAGCAGGAGAGGATACGCAGTCACAGTCTATGGACATATTATTCATTACACTTATATAAACAATTTTTTGTCCATTTCCCTCATAATCGGAAACTGATTTTGCAGCTTCTGCCATTGACTCCGTAAATATATCCTGATTCGTAACCAGACTGCCAAAGTCAATGGGTGGTTTTGAAAACACTCCTCCGGTGTGAATTCTGGTCTTTCCTTCGCTTGAAGCAATACCTATTGAAATATTCTTGAGAGCTCCTCCAAAGCCTCCCATAGGATGACCTTTGAAATGTGTTAGCACCAGTACATAATCGTAATTTGCCAGGTTTTTACCCACCCAGTTTTCCTTCAGATTTTTGCCACCCTCAACAGGAATCTTCATATAACCATCCCGGTCCATAATGTCCACATCCGCTATCTCAGTGAAACCATGATCTTTTGCAACCTGCATATGCATTTCTGTTTCTGCTCTCTTCGAGCCGGAATATGCAGTGTTACACTCCACGATCGTACCATCCACACTTTGAACCAGATTCTTTATAAGATTAGGCTCCAGGTGATTAGGGTTCCCCGCTTCACCGGTTGAAAGTTTTACAGCCACCTTTCCGGTTGGAGTTACATCCAGCGCCTTATATACCTTGTCCAGGCCTTCAGGACTGATATCATTAGTCATATATACAACCGACGACTTATCAAAGCTGCGGCCTTCTGACTTAAGAGTTTCCACATCATAAAACTCATGTGCCTCGATTTCATATTTCATATGATTCTTGTACCAGATAGCAACTATTCCAACAATCACAAGAAAAACTCCCAGACCAATTAAAAATCTGCGAAGCCCTTTTCCCTTTTTCTTTGCTGCTTTTTCACTACCTTGTTCTTTCATAATCCTAACCTTTCCTTTATCCCGTTCAAGCCTAAGTAATGATATGAAATAAGCATTTTTAGTCTGTACCTTATTTCACTTTCTTCACTATACTTAACAAGTATGTCTGTTAAACCCATCACCAGAATCGAAACTATCTGAACTTTAAACTCCCTGTCATCCACCGGACAGGTTTCAACAAAAAACTCTGTCATCATTTCAGTGAGCATAATCTGATCTTTACTCTCATCGGACTTAAGCATTATGAGTATTCCTTCCCGATGCTCACTCATTACTTTTGCAAGAACCTGTGAAATCTCCTCTATCTTATCTTCAGTATAATTTCCCGCATATTCAGAACTGCCAAACCGACTGATGGAGTCTATGATACTAAGTCTCGCTGGCCCTACAAGAGTTTCATAGATTTCTTCTTTGGATTTAAAATACCGATATATGTTACTCTTACTTATGAAACATTTATCAGCGACCATACGTAGAGACGTTTTTTCATATCCATTATTTATAAATAATCTTTTGGAGACATCTAAAATCCTTTGATTTATCTCATTTTTCTTTATCTGCATATCAGCTCACCAATAGATTTATCGTTTAATAGCGACCGTTCTATAGTCATATGATTATCATATTGTCGTTACATTTTCAAGGTCTTGTAAACAAAAGCGACCACAACATACTTTCGTTCTCAATAGATTATTTCTTCCATATCAGGCATCACTCTCAGTGCACCCTTTCTGGTTGTGACTATAGAAGCAGCGGCATTTGCAAAGCTGAGCATTTCCTTCATCTCTTCTTCAGTATATATTTTTAATCCATTTTTAAGCACATAATGAAGGATCCCTGCGCAGAAGGTATCTCCCGCTCCGGTGGTCTCGATGGTATTTTTCTGAATAAAGGCTTCAACTGTAACCTTCCTCACCTGGACATCGGCACTGTGCTGACCTTCAACTTTTTGATAACAACTGCTTCCATCACGTCCCATGGAAACAAGTATCATCTTAATATCCGGGAACTGCTCCCACAGCTTATTAACACCCTTATCAAAATCCTCCTCACCGGTAAACCATATGATTTCATTATCAGATATCTTTAAAATATCACACCAGCTGAGACCATATGTTATCTCCCTCTTTGCATCCTCCAGAGATTCCCAGAGAGGCTCGCGAAGATTTGGATCAAAGGAGATGATACTTCCTGATTTTTCAGCTATATCAAGGGCCTTAATGGTGGCTGACTTTGCAGGTTCGGAGGTCATGGAAAGAGACCCAAAATGAAATATCCTGCTATTTGAGATCAGTTCTTCATTAATCTCATTTTCACTGAGCATCATATCTGCTCCCGGATTCCTGTAGAAGGAAAAATCCCTGTCCCCATCAGGAAATGTATGAACAAAGGCAAGGGTTGTATGAATCTTATCATCCTTCACCAGACCTTCAGTTCCTATCCCAACTTCTTTCAACGCATCCTCAAGCTGAGTTCCAAACATGTCATTTCCAACCTTGCCAATAAAGGAAGTACTATGTCCAAGCTTTGTCAGCATTGCAAGCACATTACAGGGGGCCCCACCGGGATTGGCCTCCATAACCGGATTCCCCTGATCACTTATTCCATTATCTGTAAAGTCTATCAATAATTCACCAAGAGCCACTACATCTTTTTTCATATCATCCACCTCGTCTGAAATTTTTTTGGATTATTACTACACATAACAAAAAATCGGCAAATCTCCTTAAATATATTATATATTTCTGAGTCTATATTAAATATTATAATGATAATACGTCAAATATAAATCTATTTGCAGATATATTTCAGGAGGCAAAGGAATATGAGCATATCACATAGAAAAGTAACCAAGAAAGTAAAGTTAGTTGATAGAAACGGAAATGCATTAGCAAACAAACAGGCACATATTCAGCAGACAAATCATGAATTCTTATTCGGATGCGGCGCCTTTGACTTTATTCCTTATGTTATGGAAGGCGGCGATGAATATAAACAGATCACTGACAGCTGGCTTGAAATATTTAATTATGGAACACTGCCTTTTTACTGGGGACAGTACGAACCTGAAGAAGGAAATCCTAACAAGGCTGCACTCATGAAAACTGCAGAATATCTGAAAAGTAAACATGTAACAGTAAAGGGGCATCCTCTCTGCTGGCATACTGAATGTGCCCCCTGGCTTATGAAATATGATAACGAAACCATCCTTAAAAAACAGCTGGAACGTATCCACAGAGAAGTCACAGGTTTTAAGGGTGTTATAGATATGTGGGATGTTATAAACGAAGTCGTGATCATGCCTATATTCGATAAATATGATAATGCCATTACAAGAATCTGCAAAGAAAACAGCCGTGTGGGGCTGATCAAGAAAGTCTTCGAGGAAGCTCACCGCTGTAATCCGGATGCAACCCTGCTTCTCAATGATTTTAATACATCTATTAACTATGAGATTCTGATAGATGGATGTCTGAATGCAGGTGTTCCCATCAGTGCCATAGGTATTCAGTCACATCAGCATCAGGGTTATTGGGGAAAAGAAAAACTTGAAGAGGTTCTGGACAGATTCTCAACCTTTGGTCTTCCAATACATTTTACAGAAAACACTCTTATATCCGGTGAAATAATGCCTGCTCACATAGTTGATCTAAATGACTGGCAGGTGGAGGAATGGCCAACCACACCTGAAGGTGAGGAAAGACAGGCACGTGAGATAGAGGAAATGTATAGAATACTTTTTGAGCATCCTCTGGTTGAAGCAATCACAACCTGGGACTATAGAGACGGTGCATGGCTCAAGGCACCAAGTGGATATATAAGACTGGACAACTCTCTCAAGCCATCCTATAAGATGCTTAAAAACCTGGTTAAGCACGAGTGGTGGACTGATACAGTTGTTTCAACCGATGCCTTAGGTTATACTAAGGTAGAAGCATTTAAGGGCGAGTATCTCATAAGCTGTGATAATATGGAGGATTACTATATGGATGTATCATTTATTTCTGTAAACGCACAAAACAGTATAAGAATAGACGCAAATGGAACTATTATCTATGTTGATCCTTTTCAAATAGAAGAAGAGAACCATGATGCTGATTTTATCTTTCTGACCCACGATCACTATGACCACTACTCTCTAGATGATATCAATAAAGTACTGCAGCGTGAGACGGCATTTATTGTTCCTCAGGCTATGGATAAGAAGGTCAGGAAAAATACCGCTGTGGGAATAAACCATCCTGTTGAACCGGGAAAATCCTACGAGGTAAATGGTATCACCTTCGAAACTGTTGCCATGTATAATAAAATGAAACCCTTCCATCTCAAAAAAGCCGGCTGGTGCGGATATATAATCGACGTATCAGGAACCCTTATATATATCGCCGGTGACATCGATGATATAGATGAGGCCAAGGCAGTAAAATGTGATATCGCCATGATACCTATCGGTGGATTCTATACTATGAATTATAAAGAAGGGGCCGAACTGATAAATATAATGAAACCGACAGTTGCTATTCCAACTCACTATGGAACTGCAGTTGGAAAAACAACCGATGGAGAAAGCTTTGCAAAGCTTGTAGATAAGGATATTCAGGTAGAGATTAAACTTAAATTCTAATTCATAAAGATTAATCTTCTCCCACCAAATGTACTGTCTGATATTCATGTCCTGTTGCAGGAAGGAACCTTTCAATTACGTCGGAAGTTTTCATTTTGAGACTGGAGGTGCATACACATGGGTGACATCCAAGGAACTCTTCCCTAAGAACATCTTCATCTATGAGTAATTTCACCTGATGCTCCTTGTCATTCATGAGTCCCATGATGCTTACTGCCCCAGGCTCAATATCAAGATATTTCAGCATATCCTCCGGGTCTGCAAAGGAAAGTCTTGCTGACCCTAT
The DNA here is from genome assembly GCA_024692605.1 of Eubacterium sp. Taxonomy (GTDB): domain Bacteria; phylum Bacillota; class Clostridia; order Lachnospirales; family Lachnospiraceae; genus Eubacterium_Q. The sequence continues at coordinate 5,829 of JAILMQ010000238.1, read as the reverse complement.
CTGAGAGGAAAGCTCTTTTGTTTTAAACTTCTTATCTCCCGGCATCATCAGCAGATAAAAGTTAGTTTTCTGCCTGTTGCAAAGAAACAGATTCTTGCATATGACAACTCCCAGGACTGCATCTATCTTATTGCAGGCCTCCATATTATCAGCCGGTTCATGATCTGTTCTTTTGTACTCAATTCCCAGATCATCAAGGAAATCATAGGTTCTTATCTCCCTTGGCAATCTGTTTTCTATCTCTTCCGGTCTACCATTATAAAGTTCCATGTTTATAATACCTCATTTTTTTGTCCATTTTACTTTAGTCGAAACATGCGTTTTACACTCTTCCGGGGTATCGCACTCTACTCTTTCAATTACTTTTATATTATGTTCTGTTTTTAGCAACGTATACTTGTTATCTTTTTGAATGATTATATATCTGCATATATAATGAATTCCATCCGCGTAAGGAGCTTCCATTTTAATAGTGATCTTTTCAAATTCTTTATTAAACTGGCTGTATTCTATAACCTTACCTCCATCAAACTCATCCGGAGGAATATATTTTCTTTCTTGGATTTCAACCATGAAAATTGCCGGTACTACTTTTACGAAAAAATACCACATATCAAAATCAAGTAGTCCAATCAGTGCAAGCCATTTAACAGGGGATAAAAGAAACCCAATAATAATAAGTGGTCCGCCTATTCCGGGAACACCGGATATAAAACGGCCGGCTTTCTTACTGGCTATTCTCGCACTTATAGTTATAGCCCATGCCATAAGCCCCAAAGTAACAAAGAATATACACAAGATATTATTTTTTATAAATTCGCTTATGTAACTCATTTAGCACCCTTTTCTTATCGCCGCTCCACTCCGGAGCAATTAGTATCCTCTTCGGACCATCTCCCGTCATTCTGTGAATAATAATATCATCCGGTAAGATGTCCAGACAATCGGATATTAGATCTATATATTCTTCCATGGTCATACATCTGAAAAGCCCGTCTCTGTAATCCTTTTCAAGGTCTGTTCCCTTCAAAACATGAAGCAGCTGCAGCTTGATTCCCTGAACCCTGCTTTCTCCCACATATCTAACAGTCTCCAGCATATCTTCTCCGGATTCTCCCGGAAGTCCGAGGATCACATGGGTTATTATTTCTATATTTCTTTTCTTCAGTTCTTTTACTGCTTCATCATATACTGAGAGCGGATAACCTCGCCGTATATACTCAGCAGATTTCTCGTGAATAGTCTGAAGTCCCAGTTCAACCCACACCGGTTTTATGCAGTTTATCTCTTCCAGTAAATTCAGTACATCTTCCGGCAGACAATCCGGTCTGGTTCCTATTGAAATAGCTACAATATCCGGATGTTCAACCGCCTCCATGTAGAGGGATTTCAGACGTTCTACAGGTGCATAGGTATTTGTAAAGGCCTGAAAATACGCTATATACTTATTACCCTTACTGATTTGGTCGGCAGGCATTTTAGACTCTACTCTTCGCTTTCCCTTTTCTATCTGCTCAGTAACAGAAAGACTTCTATCCTCAGCAAAGTCACCGGAACCTCCGGCGGAACAGAATATGCATCCTCTGGTATCTAACCTCCCATCCCTGTTGGGACAGGTAAAGCCACCATCTATGGCTATCTTGTAAATCTTCTGACCATATTTTTCTTTCAGGTACTGATTAACGGTTTTTTGTTTCATGAATGCCCTGCCTCATAAAGTGATCATAGATTCTTTCAGTTTAACTAGAAATTCCTGCCGTTCCAACCCCAGTCTGCAGTACCACGATACTCAACATAGATGTTGTTTCCCGGTATACCCAGTTCCTCTTCGTAGATCTTGCAGATCTCTGCTGTCATCTGGTCTGCCTGAGAACCATTCACAGAACCAAATACATCAACAGATACATACACACCCTTCTCAAGCTTATTACCGGCAAAATACAGGGTATAATCATCCTCAAAACCCACCATCAGAAAACTCTCAGGCTTTCCGATGATAGATACAGCCTTTCCGATCTTGGACTTAAGGACTTCTTTAGTCTCATCACTTACTTTCACAGTTATTTTTGAATCAATAAATGGCATATTGAACCTCCTTTTATTCTATGCTATATTTCTAAATGTTATGAATTACGAATATATAAATAAAGAAAACATTCCTTCGGAACTTAATACGTATTTTAACACAAATGAGGCTCAGCTCCTACATTATTATGAACCAGAGCTGGGACTTTTTGTAGTTGAAAGTCCAATGGTTATAGAAAGGGCCTTATCAGCAGGATATGAGCCCGTTTCTTTTGTAATGCTGGATTCTGTGGCGGATAAATACTGCCGGCAGTTCGGCATAATCGATAAACCAATTACTGTGTTTGTTGGTGACTACGAAACTATCGCAGGTCTCACAGGAGTAAATATAACTCGCGGTGTCCTTGCGCTTATGAAGAGAAAGACTCTCAAATCCATAGAGGAAATCGTAGGGGATTATAATAGAATTGCAGTATTTGATGATGTGGAAAATCCGACAAATGTGGGAGCCATGTTCAGGTCTGCTGCCGCCCTTGGAATAGAAGCCGTAATACTTACCGGCGCTTCTGCTGATCCTCTGTACCGACGTGCATCAAGAGTCAGTGTTGGAACCGTGTTCCAGATTCCATGGACAAAGCTTGATAAAAAATGCTCCATTAACTCCGATTACATCAAGGAACTGCATAAGCTTTCCTTTAAAACTGCCGCTATGGCACTTACAGATAATTCAATCAGTATAGATGATCCACGTCTGAAAACCGAAGAAAAGCTTGCCATAATCCTGGGCAACGAAGGCTTCGGACTTTCAGATAAAGCTCTTGCCGAAACCGACTACACTGTTAAAATACCTATGCAGCATAATGTTGATTCCCTCAACGTAGCCGCTGCCAGCTCCATAGTGTTCTGGGAGCTTACCAGATAATCTATACTCGCGAGTCTAATCCAGAACCAGTGGTCCCGGCCAGTCTATTATTCCACCGAACTCATACACATTTGTATATCCAAGTAATGCCAGCTTTCCGGAGGCATCCTTACTGCGTCTTCCACTTCTGCAATAAACGAAAATCAACTGATTTTTATCCGGAAGTTCAGGAATCGGATCTTCACCTATAAAACTATTTGGACAAAGAATCGCGCCTTCAATATGGCCGTCATAATATTCTTCATCAGTTCTTACATCCAGGATGATATAATCCTCGTTCTCTTCCATCATCTTCATTGCCTCTGTGACAGATATCTGATGATAGCCATCCACAAGAGCATCGGCTTCAGTAGCAGTAGCAGAATCCAAACATTTCTGTTCTTCCAGCCAATCAAAGAAAAGCTTCGGATATTCTTCACCGGCATCTATCTCATCATCGTTAAAGGAAACCTTATACTCTCCATCCTTATATATGCGAATCTCATGCCCTTCAGGAAGAAGAAGATAGTGATCATTCATGTTCTGATACTTAAGAAACCTATTTGCAGATTTAACAGGAGTGCCTGATGCATCTTTTATATCAAAGGCTTTAAAGAATTCATCGTAATCTATTACTTCTACGGATTTGACTTCCCGAATGAAAAGTGTATTACTGAATCCATCCTCTCCTCCATTATAGACATTTACATCAGCAACCACCTTTGCAACCTGTCCATCTTCTATCTCAGGATAAGTTCCATCTGTTTCAAGAAATACAGGTTCAAGATAAAGAATGTCACTTTGAACTTCATAATAAAAATCTAAACACCTTAACATATAGAATTCTTTGTCATCTGCCTGTTCAACATCCATGGCATCTTCTACGATTTCCTCTGTGGAAGTATTCTCTGAAGTGTATTCATTCCCGGATGAGGTTTTTCCACAACCGGAGAGACTAAAAATACCGGCAGAAAGAATCAATATATATAATAAACTTTTTATCATTTTATTTTTCATAAATAACATCCTTTTTTAACCTAACGTTCATCCACCACCTGAAATATTATAAACTTCAGATAATAACTTTCATCCGCCGCCCAGAGAATTGGGTGGTCCGGCGCCTGGGTTCTGAACTCAACCTGTCTAAGCCTTTTATGCACTGCTTTCGCAGCCTCTTTTATAGTCTTTGTAAAAAGCTCCTGTGTCATAAAATGTGAGCAGGAGCAGGTTGCAAGATACCCTCCATCTTTTACAAGCTTAAGTCCCTTCATATTGATCTCTCGGTATCCCTTAACTGCTTTTCTGGTTGCCTCTCTGGACTTTGTAAAAGCAGGGGGATCAAGGATTACCACATCGAACCTTTCTCCCTCCTCCACCAGACGTGGAAGCTCGTCGAACACATTTGCCGCCTTGAACTTAACCTTATCATCCAGATGATTAAGTACAGCATTTGCTCTCGCCTGTTCTATAGCATACTCCGAAATATCCAGTCCCAGAACAGAGTCTGCTCCGCCATATCCGGCATTTAAGGCAAATGTACCCATATGTGTAAAGCAGTCCAGAACGGACTTGCCTCGACAGATCTTCTGCATAGTAAGACGGTTGTACTTCTGATCCAGGAAGAAGCCGGTCTTCTGACCATTTACAACATCCACCATATAATGAATATCATTTTCCACTATCTCCACATTGGTATCAAACTCATCTCCAATAAAACCTTTATGCTGTGGAAGGCCTTCCTTTTTTCGTTCTCTGGAATCACTTCTTTCATATACTCCGCGAACAGTTATTCCATCTTCAGCAAGAACCTTCTTTAATTCATCAACAATTACTTCCTTGAATCTGTCGATTCCCAAAGCAAGAGACTCAACTACCAGCACATCTTCATATTTATCGATAGTTATTCCGGGAAGAAAATCCGCCTCTCCAAATATAACTCTGCAGGAACCAAGATCCTTCTCTGCAAGGACTGTCTTTCTATACTCCCAGGCAGCCTTAACCCTATCATAGAATAGCCTGTCATCTATAACTGTTTCAGGATTTCTGCTCAGCATTCTGACACGTATCTTTGAATTGTCATTTATATAACCTACTCCCATAGGATAACCATCAAAATCTATAAGACTTATGATGTCGCCATTTTCGTAAGAACCTATATATTCGTCTATCTCATTATCAAAAACCCAGGCTCCGCCAGCTTTTAGATACCTGCCTTCGCCCTTCTTTAGTTTTACTAAAGCTCTCTCGCTCATTTCCTTACCTCAAAATATTTTCTTTTTCTGTCAACAAACCTTCCAACGCCAGTAAAAACATTATAGAAAAAAGCTGAAACTGATTCAACCAAAAAGAGAAGTAAGCTAATTCTGTGGAATATCTATTGTTCTTGTATCAGATACGAGTTCACACGTCATCGTTTCATTTCCAGATGAGTCCTTAATCCATACTCTTCGCTGCACAGCAAAGGATAACTGTGTCATATTATCATCCCACTCACTCTTATAATCAACTCCATCATCTAGACTAAATTGCTTCAAGCCTGTTACATTATCATATAAATTCGCAACATAACGTTCCGGAGTACCATCAGGGCTACCGCACTGAATCAAAAGATATTTATTGCCAAGGTCATCCCATGCTACTACATCAAGATCTATACTCGCTTCTACTCCAGCCTTTTCACACTCAGCACAGAAATTTTCCCAATATTCCTTATTACTAGGATCTTCCCAATTACAGTCGAATGTACCATAAACCTGAAATCCTGTAGCACCTATTGAATAGCAGTCAACAGTCATCTTCTGTTTATCTCCATACATATCTGACTCTCCAACAATTGGATCAATACTTATGATTTCTTTATCTTCATCTACAATATAATCATCAATATCTGTTGTAAATGAATA
>JAILMQ010000185.1 GCA_024692605.1 Eubacterium sp. | reverse complement strand
ATTTTGACAAAACAGGGAAGATGATGATGGGAAAGGTATCAATCAAAGGAACGAAATACATTTTCGGTCCGGACGGAAGATACTATTCGAAGAAAACAAATCTTCTTTGGACTCGTGATAAGAAAACGCAGTTTGCGAAGAAAATAAAAAAACATAAATAATCGGCATTATAAAAATGATTCAGGCAAAAGAAAACAATCAAATTATAATAGCAGAAACAAAGAAAACAAAAAATAATAGCAGAAATAGATTTATATATCGAATTGATATACAGCAATTGGAGGCATAACATGAAGAATTCGTATGCTCTTGTTACAGGGGCCAGCAGTGGACTGGGGTTTGAGTTCGCTAAACAGCTGTCCCAAAGAGGCTTTAAGATTATACTGGTTGCGCGGCGCAAGGATAAGCTTGAGAAGATCCAGAAAATACTAAAAACTGAAAGTATCGTGATCACAGCTGATCTCAGTGATGTTAATGAGTGCATCAGAGTTGCTGAAGAAACCAGAAAACTTGATATAGAAGTGGTAATCAACAATGCGGGTTTTGGTGACTGCGGAAGATTCTATGAAACTGATGCCAATAAGGAAATGTCCATGATTGATGTCAATGTAAGGGCGGTTCACATTCTTACGAAGCTCATGCTTCAGAGAATGAAGCCCAGAGTAAGTGGTGGATATATACTGAATGTTGCTTCTTCGGCGGGACTTTTCCCTGCAGGACCATATATGGCAACCTACTATGCGTCGAAAGCCTACGTAACAAGTCTGACACAGGCTGTAGCCAGAGAAGTAAAGGAAGCGCAGCTTGATCTCTATGTTGGAGCGCTGTGTCCCGGACCGGTAGATACAGAATTCAATGATGTAGCAAATGTGGAATTTGCACTTAAAGGAATAACTCCGAAGGAATGTGTAAGTTATGCATTAAATCAAATGTTCCGTTGGAGAAAGGTTATAATAGTTCCGACACTCAGAATGAAACTTGCAGTTTTCGTAACCAGATTGTTCCCGCGTGAGCAGGTTGTTGCAATTACCGCAGGCCAGCAAAGGAAGAAAAGAAAGTTCTGAGAAACTGCAGTAAACGAATGTTTTATAGATTTCGTAACTTTTTAAGATTTCTAATCATAAAAAACAAAAAAAGTAAGAAAGGTTGTAAAATTTATGAAAAAGTTTAAAGGCTTTTTAAAAAAATCAATGGCAGCTTTTATGACAGCTGCCATAGTTTTAACAACACCTGCCTTTGAATCAAGCTTCACTAATTCTAAAAGCATAGTTTATGCAGAGGACGGAAAACGTATTTCTGATCAGCAGATCAGCGAATTTAAGGAAATGGATCCGTATTCGACTGTATTTTTTTCAAATCTGCTTGAGGAAAAGAAGCTTATTTATCCTGACGGAGATATGAGCCTTGAAGAGGTTAGTGATGGTGTTCTTGTATCGGGAAAGAACAAAAAAGTGAAGAAGGGTTATATCACAATTGGCGGAATGTTTGATTTTGGCGAAGAAGGTGCAGAAAGAATTGCACTGGATATACTTGCAAAGCGAGCAACCAAAACTTATATGTCAGTCTATCTGGATAATGAAACTACACCGCTTAGCGTTGTCAGAGTTTCAAATCAGAAGCAGAAGGATAAATGGAATACTTCTAAGCCGGTAATTGCCAACTTTTTTGGAAATAATATCAAAGGAAAGCATTTTATAACATTTGTCATCGATGACCAGACAACGGATGATGATAAGAAAACACAAGTTTTCTTTAAAAGTATAACTGCTTATGCTTCAACTGGTATTCCACAGATTGATATAACAATCGATGAATCCTTTGTTCCTATTTATGATATGAATGGGGATCTTGATCATGATACGGAATGCTACGGTTCTATAGATATCAGGGTTCCTCAAGGATATAATAGCGGATATCAAGAAGAAGGTCAGACTGAATATACAGGTGGACATTATGAACTTGATTATATCAGAGGAAGAGGTAATTCAACCTGGTCCACTGAAAAAAAGCCATATAAGATAAAACTCGAAAATGAGGAAAATCTTTTTGGTATGGGAACAAATAAACACTGGGCTCTTATAGCAAACTATTATGATAACAGTTTAATAAGAAACCGTATAACATATTTTCTTGGAGAAAGGCTTGGCATGGAGTATACTCCTCAGCTGGTGCCCGTTGATGTGTTTATGAATGGGACTTATCTGGGAAATTACTATCTGTGCGAGCAGGTAAGAATTGGAAATTCGAGAGTTGATATCGGGGATCTTGAGGACATAAGTGTTGACGAAACCAACATAACAGGTGGATATCTTCTCGGCCTTAACCCTTACGGAAAAGAGGAAGGATATTCCTTCGTAACACCTAATGGAATGAATTTTATTGTAGATTCTCCTGAGAAAGTTTCGGGTAAAGCGTCCACGAGAATAGGAGAGCTGAATGCTTATATTGAGGACTATATATTAAAGACTGAAGAGGCTATTTTCTCTGATGATTTTAAAGACAGTGATGGAAAATCCTATACTGAATATCTGGATATTGATGCTGCTGCAAAGTATCTCCTGTTCCAGGAATTTACAATGAATGGAGATGCTTATGGAAATCCTAGTACCAAGCTCTACAAGAAGAAGGATGGCAAGCTTTACTGGGGACCTCTGTGGGATTTTGACTATGTAGCCTGGGCGTCCATGGATTATGCTGACTACGATACTAATGATACATATTACTCTGGTTTCGTAACAACGATGGGATGTCCATGGATGAGCCAGCTTTTGAAAGATCCTAAGTTCTATAATAAGGTGCTTGACTACTGGGGGAGAAAGGGAACTAACGAGCCGGGTACACTTAGATACGAGCTTCAGCAGTTGATTGCGGATGGTGGTGTTATCGATCAGTATGAAGCAGAACTTACTGCTTCAGCTAACCAGAATTTTGACAAATGGAATTTTACGAAGGAAGGATATTCTGAATATGATGTTCCTGGCAATTCATTTTCATGTCAGACCTATCATGACGAAATAGAGAGGCTGAAAAAATGGATATCTCTTCGTATTGCATGGATGGATGCAAATATAGAAAACATAGCTCCGACAGAGAAAAAGATAGAATACTATTTTGATGGTAAACTGATTAAGACTCAGAAAGTTTTTTCTGACGTAGGAATCACAGAAATTCCTGAGGCACCTAAAAAAGCTGGATACATTTTTATAGGCTGGGGATATGATTATGAATGTATTGATCCTGAAACAAAGGAAAAAGATATATATCATGATACACTGACTACTGGAACTATTGTAGATCAGGATATAAAAGCGGTGGCTGAATATATGGCAGAATCAGATTTGATTCCTGCAGAGAAAGTATATTTTCTATATGATGAGATTTATCTTAATACTTATGGTGATGAATACAATCTGAGATATTCAACAGTACCTATTACTGCTGATACCCTCGGAACACATTTCACAAGTTCAAATCCAGATGTTGCAAGAGTTGATCAATGTGGAACTGTTATTCCGGGAGAAGAGCCGGGGGATGCAGTGATCACTGTAACAACAGTTAATGGTAAGAGTGCAAAATGTACCGTCCATGTAGTTTACCAGGATGATCTTTGTGACTGTTATGAATTCCAGGTTAGTGAAAATGAAGTGGATATGAAAGTATCAGATCATAAGAAGATTGATATTTTGACAGATCCTGCAAATCATCCTCCATTAGTCTTTAAGATATTAAATGCTGATCCTGATGTTGCTGAAATGTCAGAGGCCGGAGTGATCAATGCATATGGAGTTGGAGAAACAAGAATAATCATTTATGATACGTTAAGTGAATGTTTCCAGGTTATAAAAGTAAATGTAACTGATGATAATAATAACAATAATAATAACAATAATAATAACAATAATGGAAATAACGGAAATAACGGAAACAATGAGAAGAACAAGAAAGCTCTCACTGTTCTGAAAAAAGGTACAAAATTTGTTTATGGCAATTATCGCTATATTGTAACAAAAGCTGGAACAAAGAGAGGCAAGAAGGTTGTTCACGGAACAGTAAAGGTTCTGGGACTCAAGAAAAATGCAAAGGCAAAAAACGGAAAGGCTCTGTCAACGCTGAAAATACGCGAGACACTTAAATTCCAGAATAACTGCTTCAAGGTAACAGAGATAAATAAAAATGCATTCAAGGGTAATAAGAATATAACCATGGTTGTTCTGAATAAGAACATTCTGAAGGTTGGTTCAGGTGCATTTATGAACTGTAAGAAGCTGGCTAAGCTCTATGTGAAGGGAAAGAAGACTGTCTTTGGAAAAAATGCATATAAAGGCATTTCTAAAAAGGCCACTGCATATGTAACCAGAACTAAGCTGAATGTTTATAAGACACGCCTGTCAAAGGTCGGAATAAACAAGACCAGAGTGAAGAAGATAAAGGCTGTGGCAGCAAAGAAAACAACCAAGAAGACAAAATAATACAGAATTAAATAATTCAGAACAAAATTATTCAGCATATAAAATTCGGATAATTCAGAATTAAATATTTCTTTACATATGAAATGTCTGGTTGTATAATTTGGAGAAGTTACAACTTAAAAAAGTCAAACCGTTGAAGAGACCAGTAGGATAGACTGAAGGGCAGGAGCTGACTTAGCTTTTCAAAAAGAGTGATGGCTTCACACCCGGATAGATCATTTTACAGAGAGAAGTGTCAAGGCTGAGAACACTTAGATGATGAGACTATCTGAATACTAACTCTGAGGGATTCTGAGTAGCAGTTATGTGTAACTGATGAAATGAATACGGTGATTCCGTTATAATCAAGAATGAGTGATCATACCTTGTGTGTGATAATCAGGGTGGAACCGCGTGATTAACGTCCCTTGTACATATGTGATAATCATGTATGTACAAGGGACTTTTTATTCTACCTGATGGAATTTTAGCTGTATGTTAAGAAAACTTGTTAATAATTTTGCAATAGGAGGAAATAAAAATGAGCGATAAGGATGAAAAGAAAGAGTATTTTCTGAGTGTTTACAGACATTCATTAGCACACATAATGGCAAAGGCTGTTATGGAAATGTTCGGAAAGGAAAATGTGCAGATAGCCATAGGACCACAGATTGATGATGGTTTCTACTATGACTTCATGCTTCCACGTCCTATTACGACAGATGATTATAAAGTGATTGAAGATAAGATGCGTGAAATACTGAAGCGTCGTGAGGACTGGGTATGTAAGGAAGTATCCAGAGATGAAGCACTGGAAATCTTCAAGGGACAGAAGTATAAGGAAGAACTGATAAATGATCTTCCTGAAGATGAAAAGATTACGATTTATTATACAGGTGATGATTTTGTAGATCTCTGCCGCGGACCTCACATCAGCAATTCACAGGAATTGATGAATACAGCATTTAAGGTTAAGTCAGCTTCAGGTTCATACTGGAGAGGAAATGAGAAAAATGATCAGCTTCAGAGAATCTACATGTATGCATTTCCTTCAAAGCAGGAGCTGAAGGCTCATCTTGATTTTGTTAAGGAAGCTATGGAGCGTGATCACAAGAAGATTGGTCCTGAACAGGAACTCTTCATGTTTGATGAAAGCGCACCTGGTATGCCTTACTGGCTTCCACGTGGATTCAAGATGTACAATGCCATTCTTCAGTTCTGGAGACAACTTCATGAGGAATATGGATATCAGGAAATCCTGGCTCCAGTCATTAACCATAAGAATCTTTGGGAAACATCAGGTCACTGGGGACATTATAAGGAAAATATGTTCCTTGTAACAAATGCATCTACGGATGAGGAGACAGGTGAAGAAGTAATCGATACGGATATTCAGTATGCTATCAAGCCAATGAACTGTCCAAATGCGATAAATGTTTACAAGAATGGACTTCACAGCTATAAAGAGCTGCCTATCCGTTACAGCGAGACGCAGGTTATTCATCGCCGTGAGAAGAGTGGTGAGCTGAATGGACTGTTCCGTGTTCAGATGTTCCACCAGGATGATGATCATACGTTCCTTACAGAAGATATGATTGAGGATGAAATCGGCGATATCATGGATATTGCAAAGTATATATATGAGACATTTGGACTTACATATGAAGCAGAGCTTTCAACAAGACCAGATGACTTCATGGGTGAGCCTGAACTCTGGGATGCAGCTGAAGCATCACTTAAGAGAATTCTCGACAAGAAATATGGCGAAGGTGGATATGAGATAAATGAAGGAGATGGTGCATTTTATGGACCTAAGATTGACCTTAAGATGAAGGACTGCATCGGCCGTGAGTGGCAGATGGGTACAATCCAGCTCGACTTCCAACTTCCGCTTAACTTTGATCTGAGATATGTTTCACAGGATGGATCACAGAAGAGACCAGTTATGATCCATAGAGC
>JAILMQ010000212.1 GCA_024692605.1 Eubacterium sp. | reverse complement strand
TCTGAGGGACCGTTTCGGGTCTCGGCGCTTAGCGATTCACGAGCTCTGCGATGTGAGAGCTTAGCGAACGAAGCGTAAGCGAAGTGGCCCGCTAGGGGTGGCCCGAAATCGAGCGGAAGCGATGTCCTCTCAGACAAATAGGCGTGACTGCGAAGCTAATCTCACCGCGGAAACACTGTACGTAAAAATATACAAATTAAGAACTCTGTTCTCGGTATTTTACAATTTCCTCGTACACTCTCTCGCAGTTGCAGCGATCGCTAAAGGCGAAGAAATCATCTGCCCTCATTCTATAAAGTTCTTTCATCTCACACCCATTTTTCATGTATTCGAGCAGCAGATTGACCAGCTCATCTTTCTGGCGGACAATCTCCCCGAAGGCCATGGTGTCGTAGTGAAATGTGCCTTCTTCGTAATGTGCTTCCAGCTCCGTTGGATGATAGTATACCAGCGGCTTTCTCATATATGCGAAGTCGAATTGAACTCCACTGTAATCTGTTACCATCAGGCTGCTTTCTCTGAACATCTTTTCATAGCTCATGTCACCTGTTGATGGAATGATCTTTACACTGTCATTGGAGTCGAAATCTTTATACTGCGGGCTTACTATTGGATGCAGTACATATGCAATCTTGTAGCCATATTTCTTTGCACCCTCTATAAGCTTTTTATCATTTATTAAACTGTTATACACCTTGAAATATGGTGTGTGTTTGAACTCAGGGTTGTAGTCTCTCTCAACTCCTTCATTCTTTGATACCAGCATTGCGGACTGCATTCTCCAGGTTGGGGATATGAGGATCTGTTTCTTATCATCATTTATAAGACCGTCATATCTTGGAACGCCGGTGAGCCTAAGGGCATCGTATCCATCGTAATCATAAATCGGATGTGACAGGTTCTCTATCTCGTACTTTGATGCACAGAAATACAGCCTTGTATTATCTCTTAGTCTCTGCTGTGCAAGACCTATCTTCTGGACTGAAAGTCCATGCTGCACACATACCACATGAAAATCAGGTATACCTCTTATATATCTTGAATTTTCAAGATAATAATCATTGAAGGCAAATACTGTTGAGTTTGAAGCAACCAGCACATTTGCATTTAGAAAAACAAGTCTGTGAAGAAAGCTTCCTCTCACAAGGGGCTTGTAACCTTCCTTCGTAAGTCTTTCATAATCGGGTGCACTTTTATCCAGAAGATAATAAGCTTTATCGGGAACTCTTTTCTTTTTCGCTGACGAAGCTTCTTTCATCTGCTGAATGGTATATCTGTAAAGATATTCGGAAGAATCTCCGCCCTTATAGATCTTATCAAAGAATAACCATATCTCTTTTCTGCTGAAAAATGGTTTCGTCAAAACCCAGGCTGCTCTTAGAAGCCAGAATCTGAAACGGTGCATCCTGAAAGAGGTAAGAAGTTCAGTTCCTAAAGCTATCTCTTTCCCTGCCACCAGAAGAGGGTTATAGTGACTCACTTTTATGACATCCACTATCTTATCTTCTTTTCTGTCACTGATACTGATTTTTCTGAACTTTGTGGTGAACAGGAATCTGCCACCATGCCAATAGGAATTTCTTGGATAATTTGCAAGTCTGCTGGTATGGGATTTAAATTCAAAGAGAACCTGTATTTTTTCAGAACCATGTTCTATGAAGAATCTTATATCCCCCGGTTCATCCAGCTGAATATTTACATGAAATGGAAATCTTTTATATGCCGATCTTGAAAAATATTTTGTAAGACTATATCTCTCACAGAATTCAGGCTTATATTTTTTTCCATTTATTTCAAAATAATACTGGGTTTTTTCTTTGTAAAATATATCCGGAACAGAGCCATCTATTTCCAATACATTTTCCTTTACATTCATAAACTGAATGTTGCATCTGAGATTATCTGTATCGTAATAATCCACAGCATCCAGAATCTCATCTCCATATTTAATTCTCAGCAGCATGCGATTAAACTGGAAATCTTTTTTATAAACCGGATGCTCATATGCGCTCATTATTATGTCGTCATCCACATACTTTAACGCGGCGCTTATTTTGTCTATATACAGATCGATATCAGAATCATTTAATACATGGCGGTTGAAATTATTTTGATTTGCCTTTAACCTGCAGCTTATGCTGTACATGGCAAAGTACTGCAGCACATAATATGCTCTGCCTCTTTTTTCTTCATCCCTGGGATCAAACTCCTCAAGTATAGGAATAAGGAATTGTTCTATATCCTCAAGGTACCATTTTCTGTCATATACTCCCGGGAACTCACGGTAATTTCCATCTCCCGGTTCGCTTTGGAAATATTCGATTTTCTGACAGGACAGATAATCCTTTTCCTGCATCAGTCTGAGCAGAAAATCTGCTTCGTAACTATAGGTGATACTTTCATTAAGTCTGATATCCACATCAGATAACTGAGCCAGATTGAACATTATTCCTGTTATTCTGTCAGGACACTGGAAAAGCCTTTTAGGGGTTACAAATGCAGCATCCGGATTCTCATCCAGAAGGTCAGAAAGTGTATCTGAAAACCATTTTACTTCCGCCTCGCCCTGCTTTTCATCTCTAAATGTATCATCCGGCGATATAACAAGAAGATATCCTGACGAATTCTCGTCAAGATATCTGTTGAATTCTTTTATGAAATTATTTCTGTCCTCTTTATATAATATGTGAACCTTTTCGTTACTCATTACATTTCCTTATAGAATTCGTCCGGTTAATACCCTTGGATTATATCTCTGCAATAGCTTCCATCTCAATAAGAACATCCTTTGGAAGACGTGCCACTTCCACACAGCTTCTTGCCGGGAAATCAGATGTAAAATACTTTGCATAGATTTCATTAACCTTTGCAAAATCATCCATATTTTTAATAAATACAACTGTCTTTACAACCTTGTCCATAGAAGAGCCTGATGCCTCAAGAAGAGCCTTAACATTCTGAAGTGCTCTTTCTGCCTGAACCTCAATACCACCTTCAACAAGAGTGTTTGTAGCAGGATCGATAGGAATCATACCTGATGTAAAAAGCAGGTTTCCAACCTTTACTGCCTGTGAATATGGGCCGATAGCTGCCGGTGCCTTATCTGTTGCTATTATTTCTTTCATCTGTTTTTCCTCCTTGATAATCATATGGTTATATGAATAACCACCTAATTTATAGTTATACTATCATCATTGATAGTTATAAGCTTAGCTTTATATAACCTTCCCACTGCTCTTTTAAATGCATTCTTACTAAGACCGAATTCCTTCTTAATCAGCGCTGCGTCCGCCTTGTCATTGAAGGGGAGCTTTCCGCCGTAGCTCTTTATAATATCAAAAACCATCTCAGCATCCTTTTCCATCTGCTGAGGGATTTCATCTCTCATGGCCAGATCGATCTTGCCGTCTTCTCTTACCTTTACAACGCGGCATTCAATCTCATCTCCCACATGAACACTGTCAAACAGTTCATTTGAATGTATCAGTCCGGATGCTATATACTTATCACCCTCCGGCTCCTGAATAGCCACAAAGGCACCGAAGTCTTTTTTAATGTTATAAACCACACCCTTTATGTGATCACCTTTTTTCAGAAGTTCTGAGATGTTATCGGTTTTAAGTGCATCTGAGATTTTCATGGATGCCGCCAGTCTGTCGGTCTTATCCACATAAAGCTTAACCAGGTAGGATTTTTCCTGCTGTACCTTTACAGTCTGTTCCTTAAAGGGAAGGAACAGATCTCTGGAAAGCCCCCAGTCAAGAAATGCACCTATATCACTGACGGACTTAACCTTAAGCCTTTTTATTTCTCCAATTGTTATAAGGGGCTGATGTGTGGTTGCAATTATTCGGTCTTCAGAATCCCTGTACAGGAACACTTCTACATTGTCACCAATCTCACAGCCTTCGGGGATCTGTCTTACAGGCAGAAGAACATCTGTCATTCCATCTGTCAGATATGCTCCCACATCTTTAATTCTGTCTATTCTAAGATACTGCCACTGTCCTAATTTCATATCATATACCACCAAAAAATAAGTATCGGCAAAACCGATACTTATTTTATCATATTTTATGTATTTATTCCATTTTTTGTTATTTTACTTTGATTTTGAAAGTCAAGGTCTTCCAGGCAGATGCTTTATACTTTGCATTTCCTGCTGCCTTAACTTTAATTTTTACTTTATAAATACCTTTCTTAAGTCCCTTCTTGACTGTAACCTTTCCGGTCTTGGAATTAACCTTGATGTATTTCTTGAAATTCTTCTTTCCTTTTTTCGCAGAAACAAGTTTATAGGATAACTTACCCTGTCCCTTGTTTACGAATTTAATGACTTTAGTTGCCGCCAGCTTCTGGGTCTTTTTCTTGAGTTTATTATACTTAACAGTTGCTGTCTTTGGCTTAGCATTTAGTGTGTTAGCTGACTTTTCCTTGCTCTCATCTTTTCCGGAATCTTTTCCTTCATCTTTTCCGGAATCGGCTTTCTTTATCTCAAAGGTCAGCTCCGTGCTGCCTTCATAATACTTTCCCTTAAGAGTTACAATTACTTTGGCTGTTCCCGGATTCACATTATCCTTATATTCCACATCGTAATAATCGGATGGCAGTTCGCCGTCGTAATTTGTCACCGTAACCTTTGGCGTAACAGCCTTTCCTGTATATTCAAAAGAGGTTGCTTCTATACTTACATTTCCACCTTTGAGGATTGGCATGCCCTTTTCCTCTTCACCACAGAGTTCGCATATAGCATAAGTATAACCATCTTCCGTAAATGTAGCCTTTTTAACCAGTTCCTCACCAAGCTTATGGTCTTTACATTTTTCAAAAACAGCACATACCACAAAGTTCTGATCTATCTTTTTTTCATAGGTTATGTCTTCTGAAAGAAGTGTTGACGGATCGTTCAGATCCTTTGGAAGAATTATCTGGGTGTATATCTCTCCATCTTTATAAACATCTTCAACACGGCCTTCGTACCAGCCTTTGAATACATTTCCCTTGTCCGGATATGCTTTAAATGTGCATGTATCCCCGGGCTTCACGGTTAAAACCATCCATCCATAGGTCTGCTCTTGCTCATATTCTCCCGCTTTAACAGAAAACATTCCACCGGCCATATCTTTTTCATTTGTAGCGTCATAAGAGCCTATACTAAGAATAGCACTCCATTTTGCGTATAATGTTATATCCCCATTAACAACACTGTTATTGTAAAAGTATTTTGTTAATTCCTCATCCAGATACCAGCCTTCAAAGAAAAATCCATCCTTTAAAGGTGTGATACCGGAAGTGGAAAATCTACTTCCCGGAACAACATATCGAGGTTCTATCTCGTTTCCGCCTTTGGTGTCAAATGAAATCTTGCAGTTTTTTGTTACACGAACATAGAATTCGGAGGTCTTTCCTGTGAATCCACTGCCTTCTTTAGCAACTGCTTTTAATCTGTAAAGTCCGGTCCTATCTGTACCATAAGTAAGCGGAAAATCAGATTCCACATATGTGTCCTGGTCCTGAACCTTACTTTCAACCTTCAAGGTATACTTATCTGAACTTAATAATTCTCTTGCTCCTTCTTCGTCCTGATAATACACCTTCACCAATGGAGTAATTTCATTTTCTTCTTTCAAATAATAATCAGTATTATTTTCCGCCTCCTCAAATACCAGTTTATAACCGGAATCATTATCACCGGTTGTACTCAGGTCTGAAGGAAGCTGAGGCTGTAACATAACATCAAAATCACCTGCCGAAAGATTCACTGCATCAGGTTCTGCAGGAAAATATCTACTATCACTCAAATATGTACAATTATTAGATTTATCATTTATTTTTATATATTTCACTTGCCATTTTCCCGGCTCAGTTACTGATTTGATTTCTATTGAACAAATGACCTTTCCTGACTCTGAATCATAACTAAAGAAAAATTCATCCGGAGTTTCTGTCATTGGCTGTACGAAACATATAAAGCAGGAGGCTATCCCACTTCCATCTTCTCCATCATCTACTGACATGCTTACCTTTACCGTATCCCCGGTCGTAACTGTAGTCTTTCCTGCAGGTAATTCAACTGATAGTGAATCTAAATCCACAGTTGGTGGTGTAGTGTCAGCATTTGTATCTACAACTTCAAAATCACCCGCTGAAAGATCCACTGCATCAGGTTTTGCAGGAAAAAATCTACTATCACTCAAATATGTACAATTATGAGATTTGTCATTTATTTTTATATATTTTACTTGCCATGTTCCCGGCTCGGTTACTGATTTGATTTCTATTGAACAAATGACCTTTCCTGTCTCCGGGTCATATTCAAAGAAAAACTCATTTGTTTTTTCTGTCACCGGCTGTACGAAACATATAAAGCAGGATGCTATTCCACTTCCATCTTCTCCATCATCTACCGGCATACTTATATTTACTGTATCTCCAATGGTAAAATTTGTCTTTCCCACAGGTAATTCAACTGATAATGAATCCAAATCTACAGTTGGTGGTGTAAGGTCCGGATTTGTACCTACTACTTCAAAATCTCCTGCCGAAAGATTCACTGCATCAGGTTCTGCAGGAAAATATCTACTATCACTCAAATATGTACAATTATTAGATTTGTCATTTATTTTTATATATTTTACTTGCCATTTTCCCGGCTCGGTTACTGATTTGATTTCTATTGAACAAATGACCTTTCCTGTCTCCGGGTCATATTCAAAGAAAAACTCATTTGATTTTTCTGTCACCGGCTGTACGAAACATATAAAGCAGGATGCTATTCCACTTCCATCTTCTCCATCATCTACCGGCATACTTACCTTTACCGTATCCCCGGTCGTAACTGTAGTCTTTCCTGCAGGTAATTCAACTGATAGTGAATCAACATCTACAGTCGGCGGTGTAGTGTCAGCTGCTGCATATACCTTCCCAGCACCAATTGGAACAATAAATAAAACAGCTATCACAGCCATGATCAGCCATAATATTTTTCTTTTCATTAGCTTTAACCTCCCTCTTACATTTTACAAAAATACCGCAAAGATATTTGGCAGATATCTGTCAATATCTTTGCGGTCTAAATATCAATCTGCATATGAATACATTCTATCATGCAGAGGTATAAATATCCATCATTTCGTCGCTATGGCATCCAGTGGTTTTATCTTCGATGCCCACCTTGCAGGAAATGCACCTGCCAGAACCGATACAACTATGGACAGGAAAATCGATCCTATTATGAGCCAGACAGGAGTGTGCATTATCCAGGTGCCCTCAGGCATCTTCATGAACTCCACCAGTTTCTTATTTATAAAAATGTCTACCAGAAGCGAAAGCCCAATTCCCAGTATTCCACCGATTGCTCCGAGGAATGCGGATTCCATAAGGAACATGAGACTTATATCATCGCTGTCGGAGCCAAGCATTTTGAGGAGCCCGATTTCTCTTATTCTGTCGTAGACAGCGGTCATCATGGTATTGATTATTCCTATTACTGCAACAATACCTGCAATGGTGCCGATGGCACCCAGAACGAACTGAAGCATGTCTACTGTTCGTGTAACACTTTTCAGTGATTCCAGATTATTCATCACCTGAAAGCCCATGTCCTGAATAATTTTGGAGAGACGTTCCACATCATCAACGCTGTCAGCTCTTACTAACAGCCTGCTGTAAATCCAGGTTGAATAGGGTTTGTTATTTTTATCAAGAGGCTGTCCCGGAACCCGTCCATTCACCGAGTTTCTTTTCAGATAAAACTTCAGAGTATCTATATCCGTATAAATGGTGTAGCCATAATTATTTGTGGTTTCACCGGTAATTTTCAACTTTTGAAATTTTCTGTCCTGTTCAGCCTCGGTATCCTCCGAAGTATCCTCCCTCGTACTGTCTCCCGCAGATGCAGTCTCAATATCTTCTGTTTCTTCAATCCGGTCATCAAAAAGATCCGGGTCTATTTCCAGTCTGAAGTCCATCTTTTTTCCGGCAAGTGGTTCCGCCCCCCTGGTACTGTCTTTAAAAAACTGCCAGGTCTTTTCATTATAAAGGGAGGTCCTTACACCCTTATCCACCAGAAGCTCAGGTCTGGATCCATTCCTTTTTGGAAGCTTACCCTCCTCAAGAGAAAGAAGTTCCATATATTCAAGCGGAACTCCGGATATGGAGTTCCAGCCAACAAATCCACTATACTTTTCCTGACCTTCTGCCTCCAATACCGGATATACTCCCGATACATGATCCAGCTTTTCTATCCTTTTTGCCACAGAATCAGTCAGGAGTTTATCCTTTCTTCCACGGTTCTCTGCAAAAACCGTTATCTCTCTTGTACTGCCGGTTTTTTCAAGTTCTTCCAGCATGGTTTTCTTCGCATTAAGGCCTATGGTGAGCATGGTGACAATGGACATTATTCCAATCATGATTCCGGCTATAGTAAGAACAGTTCTGAGCTTACGGACCTTCATGTTTGCAAGACTGAGTCTTATTATATATCCCATTTCGTTTCCTTCCTATGCATTGATAAAGTCCCTTTTCAGACTTTCATCAGAATTATCAAGTCTCACATTTTATCACTCAAAGCTTCGCTCCAGTCTTTTTCTTTTCAGTACTCTTCTTATTATCAAAACTACAACAATCACAATAATAATAACTACGACTATTATGGCTTTATCCACTTCCGAGATATGCTTGGTATTATCCTCTTTGATCTGAATCACATCAGAGAAATCCTGCTCCAGTACTTCTATATCTCCAAGGGAAGTTTCCTCTGTATATTTTTTTCCGTTTATATCTTCATAGGTTATTATCAGGTCGTTATCATAATCAGTTCTGTCTCTTTCATCATCATGTTTATCAGCCTTGGTTATGATATCAATATTCGCACTTTTGCCCGGTTTTACATTTCCCACATAGGTTGTGGCGTTGGCGATATTATGACCTTTAACCTCTGCAGTCACTTTATAGATTTCCGCTGCACCGATATTGTTAACAGTTGAAACTATCTCGATATTATCCCCAAGGTGGATCTCCTCTTCAGCTATGTATGTATCCGAAATCAGCACCTCTGTTTTAAGAGTAATCGGAACATAGACCGTATCCTCTGATTTGTAGCT
>JAILMQ010000029.1 GCA_024692605.1 Eubacterium sp. | reverse complement strand
CAATATATCACCTGATAATAAGAATTCCGGACCAAAGGCATCTGTTATGGAGCTTTTTGTTACATCTATTATCAGAATTAAGAAGCTTGCACAGCTTGTGGTGGATAATCCTTCCAAGTTTGTTTCTTATGTTGTATTTATTTCGTTTCTTATTGGAGTTATGACATTTGCAGTTCCAAGCGCTTCAAGGATTGTTTCCTTTGGCGGCTTTCATAATCTCTTTAAGAATTCTATGCCTGAGTTTTCTGTTTCAAACGGAAATCTGAATGCGGATAAGAAGTTTGAAATGAAGCTTAGCAATTCTTATATCATTATGGATACAACTAAAGATGCGTTTTTTGCTGATGATTTTGAGAATACCGGTATATATTTTGCTTTAGGAAAGAAAAATGTAAAGATGGTAAACTATTCTCATAATGGTGTCAGAAACAGTTATACTGAGATATATTCTTTCCAAATAAGCGAAATATTTCCGGATGGTTTCAATAATGATACTTTAGTGAGGTTGATTCCGGCATTTTATATAATGCTTATAATATCATTTTTAATGATTGCTTTCCTTTCAGCCTTTAAGTATCTGCTTTTGTCCGGACTGTATATTATATATGCCAGGTCTGCAACCCAATTCAGCAAGCTGCCGATGACACTTAATAATACCTTCCAGCTTTGCTTTTATGCTCAGACCATAGCAATCATTCTTGTAAAAACAAATGAAGCTATCGGATATGTGGTATATCCTGTAATAGCTTCAGTCATTGGTGTTATTATAACTCTGGCTGTGATTTCAAATGCCATGAAACCTCACATGCCGGACATTGATGAGATCATTAATAATTTATAGATATCTTCCTTGGCCATTCGGCTCATTGAAGAATTTTGATATGCCGGGTTTTCTGTTACATCCTTGTAAAAGAAATCCGGCATATTAAATCTGTCAGCTTCTTCTTTACTGTCAAATTCGATTTCTGCAAGAATCAGTCCCTCAAAATCACCATGGAACACATCCAGTTCGATGGTATGTTTTTCAAAGGGAATTAGATATCTTGTTTTTTTGATTACATTTCCTTTGACGATAGTAGATAATTCTTCGAATTCTTTTTCTGTAATATCTTTTTCAACTTCAATTCTTTCCATAAGACCGCCGGATTTGATGGTGATATAAAAATTATCGTTTCTCTGTCTTATCCTTACCACCGGTTCTGTGCTTATATAGCCCTGGGATATTTCAGTGGAAGAGTACTTATCTAAATCCTTTGGCACTTCTTTTAATAAGAATTTTCTTTCTATTTCCATGATGTTTTCCTTTGTTTGAGAAATGTATTTATTTCTGAGTGCTTACTGTATTAAGGATAGTAGGAAGCATCTGTTTCTTTCTGGACACAACGCCCGGAAGAGTAACGGATTTATTATCCTTTGAAGGAACATTAAAACCATTTTCCAGAACTATCTGGGCATTTGAACCGGAAAAGATAACCTTTGATGATTCCTTCATAATATTTGTAAGCATCAGGAATATCATATCAAGTCCATCATGTTTACGTATGCTTTCAAGTTCAGGAAGGACTGTATCCATGATATTTGAAAGTTCGTTGGAATCCATGGAGCTTATCTGTCCTATACCGATTACATGTTCACCGGCAGTGAATTTCTTGAAATCCTGATGGATTATCTCAGATGGAGTTTTACCACTAAGGTTACTTCCGGCAGTGAACATTTCCTTGGCCAGTTCTTCTTCATTTACATTTGCGATGGTAGCAAGAACACTTCCGGCTTTTCTGTCCATCTCTGTACAGGTTGGAGATCTGTAAAGAAGAGTATCAGATATGATGGCGGAGAGCATTATGCCGGCCATCTGCTGGCTGATCTCTACACCTGCCTCCAGATACATCTGATAAATTATTGTACAGGTTGAGCCAACAGGCTGATTTCTGAAATATACAGGTCTTGTTGTATTTACGGTTCCAAGTCTGTGGTGATCGATTATCTCAAGTATCTCAGCGGAATCCATACCATTAACTGCCTGACTTTTTTCGTTATGGTCTACAAGGATGATCTTTTTCTTTGAAGCACCCAGGAAGTTTCTTCGGCTGACCATTCCCTTATATCTTCCGTTGGAATCTATAACCGGGAAGTATCTATGTCTTGTGGAAGCCATGATTGGCTGTACATCTTCTATATAGTCATCCAGCTTGAATGTAAGAAGATTATCTGATTTCATGAAATATCTGATTGGCATACTCTGATATATGAGTCTGGCAACGGTAAATGTGTCATGAGGAGTAGTGATGATCTTGCAGTTTTTCTCTGCGGCTATCTTAATTATGGTCTGAGTTACCTTTGCTCCGGCACAGATTATTATACAATCAGCATTCATTTCTATAGCACAAAGCTGTGATTCATATCTGTCACCTAAAAGCACAAGATCATGAGGCTTTATATATTCCTCAAGAACATCGGGAGTTCCGGCACCGATGAGTACCTTTCCTTCGGTGAGAGTATCATTTATATCCCCCACGATCATTTCTCCATCAAGAGTTTTAACTATACTCTGATAGCTGGTCTTTGCGTCTGCAAGAGGGTTTTCCTCGAAGCTTCCCATATAGGATTCCATGATATCACCGGTGGTGATTATTCCCTTTAAGATTTTATCTTCTGTTATACTTAAAGTAACTACATGGTTTTCTTTCATGGTAAGCCATGCATCCCTAAGAGACATTTCCTCTGATACACCGGGGATCGGACGGATTTCCATATCCTTAACCTGTGTTCTTACATCACCTATGAATTTAGGCGCTTTAATATTAAATCTATCCAGAACATACTGAGTTTCATTGCTTATATTTCCGCATCTCATTGCTGTATAAGTTGAATGCCCCTTAGCCTGTTTAAGATTGGCATATGAAAGGGATGCGGCAATAGCATCAGTGTCCGGGTTTTTGTGACCTATAATATATACCGGTCTGTTTGGTTTATTCATAATGTACCTCACAATTTTATATATCTAAAAAACAGTATACATTACTTTATTAAAAACATAAAGATGCAAAACTGTTTTTATTATATATGTCTTGAGTTATTCAAATAATAAGTATATAATGACCTATGTTTTAAATAAAAAATAAGGAGCTATATATATGTCAGACAATTTAGATCAGGGAAAACAGGAAGCCCTTGATAAAGCTTTTCAAAATACAAATGTCAGATCATTTGAAAAAGAATGCAACAAGGATTCAAATGTAAAGAAAGTAATAGGTGTTGTAAGTGGTAAGGGTGGTGTAGGAAAATCACTGGTTACTTCACTTATGGCAGTTTTAGCCAACAGAAAAGGTTTAAAAACAGCTATTATTGATGCAGATATAACAGGTCCTTCAATACCTAAATCCTTTGGTATCAAAAAGAAAGCCATGGGAACAGAGGATAGCATCATACCTGTAGTTTCTGAAAATGGAATTGAGGTTATGTCTATAAATGTTCTTGTAGAAGACGAAACTGAACCGGTTATATGGAGAGGTCCTGTAATAGCAGGAGCTGTACAGCAGTTCTGGACGGATGTAATCTGGGGAGATATAGATGTTATGTTTGTTGATATGCCACCCGGAACAGGCGATGTACCACTTACTGTATTTCAGTCTCTTCCTGTAGACGGTATCATTGTGGTTACATCTCCACAGGAATTAGTAGAGATGATTGTTACAAAGGCTGTTAAAATGGCGTCTGTTATGCATATTCCTGTATTGGGACTTGTTGAAAATATGTCTTATTTTGAATGTCCAAACTGTAAGGAAAAACATGAGATATTTGGTCGCAGCAAGGTGGATGAGATAGCAAGTGCATTTGGAATTGGTTCGACAGCAAGAATTCCTATTGATACTAAACTGACTGAACTGGTTGATGAAGGAAAAATAGAAAATGTTGATTCTGACTGGCTGGATGATTTCTTTGATGAAATTATAAAGGCTTAGGGTTAAAAAATATAAATAAAGAGGTATATGGATTATGAGTAAGGTTTATATTTTTCTTGCAGATGGCTTTGAAGAGATAGAAGGACTTACCTGTGTGGATCTTCTTCGTCGTGCCGGTATCGATATCACTATGGTATCTATTACGGAGAATGTTGAGATTACCGGAGCCAGAGGTATAAAAGTTCTTGCGGACACTACTATATCTGCAGATATTAGTGATGGAGATATGTTGATTCTTCCCGGTGGAATGCCAGGAACAACTAATCTCAAGAATTGTGAAGCAGTTAAGAATGCCATTAATGCATATAATGAGGCAGGTAAATATCTTGCTGCAATATGTGCCGCTCCAACTGTATTCGGAGAGATGGGACTCCTCAGAGGAAAGAAAGCCACATGTTATCCCGGACTTGAGGCCGGACTTATTGATGCAATGCTTCCGGGTGAAGACAAGAAGGTAATTGTAGATGATAAGTTTATTACAAGCCGTGGTCTTGGAACTGCAATTGAGTTTGCATTAAAGCTTATTGAGATTCTCATTGATACTAAAAAAGCAGATGAGATAACCAAATCAATAGTTTATTAGAAAAGAGGATGATTTAATGCGTGATATTACTATCAGGGATATTGTTTCTGTAGTTAATGGTGATCTGCTGGATAAGATATCTCAGGGTAAGCAGACGGAAGTGCTTGATACGGTAATAAACAGAATATCAATAGATTCCAGAGACGTAACAGAGGACTCTGTATTTGTTGCGATACCAGGTGAAAATGTAGATCCTCATAAATATATTCCTGCAGTAGCTAAAGTATCAAAAGCTATAATAACAGAACTAAATGAGGAAGAAATTCTGGCAAAATCAGATGCTGACTTTATACCGGATGATGTAGCTTATATAAAAGTTGCAAATTCTCTTGATGCACTTCAGTCCATTGGTGGATTTGTCCGCAGCAGATATACCAAGGAGATAATAGGTGTAACAGGAAGTGTAGGTAAGACAACTACCAGAGAAATGATAACCCATGCATTGCAGTCCTGCATACCTGTATTCCATACAAAAGGAAATATGAATTCACAGATCGGAGTGCCGCTTACTCTTTCAGAGATATGTGACGAGGAAAGTGATGTGGCAGTTCTCGAAATGGGAATAAGTGAGCAGGGTGGTATGGACCGACTTACAAAAATGGTTCGTCCTACCATGGCTGTGGTCACCATGATAGGTGTTGCTCATATTGAATTTATGAAAACCCAGACCGGTATAATGGAAGAAAAACTCAGAATCTGTAACAGGATGGATTCTGACGGTGTTATTTTCCTTAATGCAGATGATAAACTGCTTTGGTCTCAGAAGGGTAAGCTTAAGGTAAATACCATATATTATGGACTTAATCCTGAAGCAGATTACAGAGCTGAGAATATCAGATTTGAAAATGGTTATAATACTTATGAATTTGTTCATGATAATACAAGAATTACAGTGAATCTTACTGCACTTGGAATTCATAATGTGCGAAATTCACTTGTTGCAATGGCAGTTTGTGATCATATGGGGCTTGATCTTATGAAGGCAGCAGCTTCATTTGAAAACTTCAGTGGACTTAGACAGAAGATAATTCAGTCAGATAAAGGCTATACCGTTATTGACGACGCATATAATGCAAGTCCTGATTCCATGAAGGCTGCAATTGATGTTTTATGTGATTTAAATGTAACCGGAAAGAAGACCGTTGTTCTGGGTGATATGTTTGAACTGGGACCGGATTCTGATAAATATCATTCAGAAGTAGGAGAGTATATTGCAGCTTTAAAAGATAATGGCAGAGAATATCCGGACAATCTCTTTACTATAGGAGAATCCTCAAAACTGATTGCTCAGTCTGCATCAAAAGTTGCCGGAATCAATATTAAAACCTTTGATGACAAGGATCAATTAACGGAAGAGTTAAAGACTGTATTAAAACCGGGAGATGCGGTAGTCCTTAAAGCATCAAACGGAATGAAACTTTTTGATCTTGTTGACAAAATTATTTAGGAGCTAAATAAATGAGTTTTTTATGGGAAGATAAAATAAGGGTTGTTGAACCATATACGCCCGGTGAACAGCCCCAGAAAAATAATGTGATCAAACTCAATACTAATGAGAATCCTTACGGACCCTCTGATGAGATAAAAAAGATCATAAATAACCTTAGTGCAGATGATTTCAGAAAATATCCCGATCCAACATCGGAATCCCTTGTTAGTGAACTTGCTGCATTTCATAATGTAGATAAGTCCAGGGTGTTTGTTGGTGTAGGTTCCGATGATGTATTAGCTGTCAGTTTTCTTACATTTTTTAATTCTGATAAGCCAATACTATTTGCTGATATTACATATTCTTTTTATCCTGTTTGGGCAGATCTTTTCAAGGTTCCATACAAGGTTTGCAAACTGGATGATGATTTCAGAATAAAAACAGAGGATTATCTGACAGATAATGGCGGCGTAATCATAGCTAATCCCAATGCCCCTACAGGAATATATTTTGATAAATCTGAAATCATTAAGATTCTTGAATATAATAAATCATCAATTGTTATAATAGATGAAGCATATATAGACTTTGCTGAAGATGGCAGTTCATGCATTGATCTTATAGATAGATATGATAACCTATTGATAACAAGAACATTTTCCAAATCAAGATCTCTGGCGGGTCTCAGAATAGGATATGCCATAGGTAATGAAGCCCTTATCAAATATATGAATGATGTAAAGTATTCTTTCAATTCATATACCATGAATTATGCGGCTCTTACTCTTGGCTCCGCCGTAATCAAGGATAATGATTATTTTGAAAATGTAATCAGTAAAATAAAGGCAACCAGAGAAAGGTTTAGTCAGGAGCTTCAGGATAGAGGCTTCAAAGTATTACCTTCCTCAACTAATTTTGTTTTTGCCTGTCATGAGAAATACAGTGCTGAAGAAATCTTTAATGCTGCTAAGAAAAAACAGATATATTTCAGATTCTTTAAGCAAAGCAGAATTGATAATTTTTTGAGAATTACTATTGGTAAAGACGAGGAAATGGATGAAGTTATCCGATTCCTTGATTCTTATATAAAATAATCCCTTTCCTATGAATATGTTCCCTTGGAAAGGATTTATATGGAAAACAATTTAAAAAATGTAGGAGTTTTTGAGTTCTTCAACTCAGTATCAGTTTCACTTGTAAACTATGAAAGGAATTATGATTTCCTTCAGAGTGTACCCCATAAGAAATATATGGATCTTGCAATTATAGTTAAATGGAAGATTGATAACTTAGATGATGAAAGATCCGAAGATGGGATTTATATTGATATAAGTAACAAGGATATACAGTCCTGGGGAATAAGTGCGGAAGAGATGATTAATATTGCTTTGGCAAATACCATCAATCTGAACAGACCTTTTCTGGCACCTTTAAATACTATTGTTCAGGATATGGACCTGCCTGCAGATAATGTGTTTCTTCTGACTAATCATCAGATGTATTATGGTGCTTCTTTAATATGTTACAAAGATATAATGGAACTGATATATGAAAGGATGGAAAGTGAGTATTACGTAATTCCATCTTCGATACATGAGGTACTGATCATAAAGGATGATGATATGATAAATCCTACATATATGAAAGATGCCATCAGATGTATTAATGAGTTTTATCTTCAGGATTCAGATTATCTTTCGGATAATCTTTACAAATATTCATCAATTGAAAGAAAACTACTTATTGTATAAACATATTTTACATTTTAGCCATAATGTAAATTGAATAAGCATTACTTAAGCTTTACAATAATTAAGTTAGGTGATGCAGTTATCAGGGCAGAACCTTAAATACATAACGGAGGTTTCATAATGGCTACAGGAACAGTAAAATGGTTTAACAATCAGAAGGGTTACGGATTTATTACAGATGAGGAGGGAAAGGATGTATTCGTACATTTTTCCGGACTTAACATGGAAGGATTTAAGACTCTTGAAGAAGGCCAGAAAGTAGAGTTCGATCTTACTGAAGGTGAAAAAGGACCACAGGCTACTAATGTAACAGTCATTCAGTAATTTGTTATATTTAGTCATAAAGAGACGAAAGGTATGCCTTTCGTCTTTTTTAATTCATTAGTGTTGGTTTGGTTGACAAAGATATAATAAAGCAATAAAATAATTGTATATATAAATTGGGGGAAAATGGGGGTGTTATTCTTGACAGAAGAATTTATTTCGGCCAAGGATAGAATCATATCAGCCTCGATCGAAATTGTCAGTGAAGCAGGACTCTTTTCTCTAACACCGG
>JAILMQ010000018.1 GCA_024692605.1 Eubacterium sp. | reverse complement strand
CTTAAGGAGATACATTTCCCTCAGAATGAGGAAACTCTTAAAAGGGCTATAAGCAGGATTGCCTTTGATGAATTCCTGGAATTCCTTATCAGGATCAGAAAACTCAGAGAATCTACAGTGAGTGAACCAAATGGTCATGTGATAACTGAGGAGGCTGAGCTTAAAGCAAATGCATTTACCGCGGGACTGCCCTTTGAGCTGACTAATGGTCAGAAGGCTGCGGTAGAGGATATTATAGGCGATATGAAATCAGAATTTGTAATGAATCGCCTTGTGCAGGGAGATGTTGGTTCAGGTAAGACTATAGTTGCGGTAATAGCGCTTCTTGTGAACTGTCTTTCGGGCTATCAGGGTGCTCTTATGGTGCCTACTGAGGTTTTGGCAGTGCAGCATTACGAAGATGTGGCAAAGCTTATGAAACCCTACAAGTTGAATGTCCGGCTGCTTACAGGCTCCATGACAGCTAAGGAGAAGAGAACAGTTTATGAGGAGATAAAAGAAGGCAGGTGCGATATAGTTATAGGAACCCATGCTATTATTCAGGATGGAACTGAGTTTAAAAACCTGGGACTGGTTATAACTGATGAACAGCACAGGTTCGGAGTAAAGCAGAGAGAAAAGCTTAGTGAGAAGGGGGCATCACCACATGTGCTTGTAATGAGTGCCACACCTATTCCAAGAACCCTGGCGATTATTCTTTATGCTGATATGGATATATCCGTAATAAAAGAGCTTCCTTCTGACAGGAAGAGAATTATGAACTGTGTTGTAGGTACTGATTACAGACCGTCAGCATATACATTTATCAAAAATCAGGTTAAAGAGGGACATCAGGCCTATGTTATATGTCCTATGGTGGAGGAAAGTGAAACCACTGATGCTGAGGATGTCATAAACTATTCAGAAGAGCTTAAGAATGCCCTGGGTAGTGAGGTGAGGGTTTCATACCTTCATGGAAAGATGAAGGAAGCTGAGAAAACAGAAATACTTCATAAGTTTATTGCGAGGGAGATAGATGTTCTTGTATCCACAACGGTTATTGAGGTTGGAATCAATAATCCCAATGCCACCGTTATGATGATCGAGAATGCTGAAAGATTCGGACTTGCACAGCTTCATCAGCTGAGAGGACGAGTAGGCAGGGGAGAGGCTCAGAGCTACTGCATATTTATCAATGTTAAAAAATCGGAGGATTCCATAACCCGGTTAAAGGTTCTGGAGAATTCCAATGATGGATTTTATATAGCTTCTGAAGACCTGAAACTTAGAGGCCCGGGGGATTTCTTTGGTATAAGGCAGAGTGGTGATATGGATTTCCATATGGCGGATATATATAACCACGCAGATATGCTGAGACTGGCACAGGACATATCTCTGGAATACGGAGAAAGTCTTGATGGAAAGATTATTCTTTAAAGATTTAAGGCTTTTTTATATAGATACATTTATTGAGGAGACAGGAAATGAATAAAAGTAAAGGTTTAATTATAGCGCTGGTTGCATCTCTTATTATGGTGATGGCAATGGCTGTATATATCGTGTTAGATAAGAATAAGGAAAAACGCGAAGCTTCTGTAACTACGGAAGTAACTACTTCTGAAGTGGCTTCTGATAATGAAGATCAGGAGGATGAGTCAGCTGATGAAAATAAGTCAGAGGATGCTTCATCCAAGACAGATGCATATAAGGATAATGCCTGTTATGCGAAGATTACAGATACGGGTAACTGGCAGGAGGGAGACAAGTTTGTTCACCAGTACAGTGTGGATATCTGTAATGAGTCTTCAGACCAGATAAGTGACTGGGAGGTTAAAATCTCCGGATTTAAGGGAGCAAAGCTTGGTGACAGCTGGAATGCGGAATTAAAAATAGATGGAGATACATTATCCTGTACATCCATGGACTATAATAAGGATGTTCCGGGTAAAAATACAACTAATTTTGGTTTCCAGGCAAAGTTTGATTCTTCTGATGCGGCTGATGTTGAAAAGATTGCTGAACTTTTTGTGGGTGGCAAGAAGTCAGAAGTAAAGAAGGAGGAGCCCACAACTCTTTCAGAGGATGAGAAAAAGGAAGTAAAGAAAGAGAAGAAAAAGGCAGAAAAGGGATCTCCTCTTGAAAATCATGGCAAGCTTTCCATAAAGGGAACGGACATAGTTGATAAAAATGGAGATAAATATCAGCTTAAGGGTGTAAGTACACATGGTATAGCCTGGTTCCCTGACTATGTTAATAAGGACGCATTCAAGACTCTGAGAGATGACTGGGGTGCCAATCTTATCCGTATTGCAATGTATACCGGAGAAAATGGTGGATATTGCCAGGATGGAAATAAGGATAATCTTAAAAAGCTGGTGGATGACGGTGTATCCTATGCCACGGAGCTTGGATTGTATGTCATCATTGACTGGCATATCTTATCTGATAATAATCCTCATATCAATGAGAGTGAGGCAGTGGCTTTCTTTGATGAGATGTCCTCCAAATATGCTGATTATGATAATGTGTTATATGAAATCTGTAATGAACCTAATGGCGGAACATCCTGGTCGGATATAAAGAGTTATGCAGAGACGGTTATTCCTGCAATCAGAAATAACGATAAGGATGGAATAATAATCGTAGGTACACCAACCTGGTCCCAGGATGTGGATATGGCTGCAGAGGATCCGATAACAGGGCAGGAAAATATTGCGTATACAACACATTTCTATGCTGCAACACATAAGGAGAATATAAGAGAAAAGGTTAAGAAGGCTCATGATAAGGGACTCTGTGTATTTATCTCTGAGTTCAGCATATGTGAAGCATCAGGAAATGGTACTATCGATTATGATTCTGCTGATGACTGGTTTAAAATGATCGATGATTATAATCTTTCATATGCCGGTTGGAATCTGTCAAATAAGGATGAGGCATCGGCGCTGCTTTCACCTGATTGCAAGAGCACTTCCGGCTGGAGCGATGATGATCTTTCAGACACCGGAAAATGGCTGAAAAATCAGATTTTAAGTGATTGATAAATTGATTTTAGGATTATAAATAAATAGTTGCTTTTAGTTTACGTAATATGTTATAGTATGGAGTGGATAGTATGAGAGTAATAGCAGGTTCAAGAAGAAGTCTTCCGCTGAAAACACTGGAGGGGGATGCTACTCGTCCAACGGCGGATAAATATAAAGAGACTCTTTTCAATTGTATTCAGACTTATGTGCCGGGTTCTAAGTTTTTGGATCTTTATTCCGGGAGCGGGGCCATCGGTATTGAAGCTCTTTCCAGAGGGGCTGAAAAAGCAGTCCTTGTTGAAAATGGAAGAGAAGCACTTGAGATAATCAGGCAGAATGTTCGTTTTACAAAGTTCGAAAAGGAAGCAGAGATTATCAAGAGTGATGTTATAAATTATCTGAGACGTATTTCAAAGGTAGATTTTGATGTTATATTTCTTGATCCGCCTTACGGAAAGGGACTTGAGAGACAGACGCTGGAGATTCTTTCACAGAAGGAATTTACCAATAAGGACATAGTTATAATCTCGGAATCATCTCTGGATGAGGACTATTCATTTATTGAAGATACATGTTTCAGGATATATAAGACTAAGAATTACAAGACCAACAAACATGTGTTTTTGGAACTAAAACCATAAGGGAAAGGCTTGAAAATGATTTCTGTAGTATATCCTGGTAGTTTTGATCCGGTGACTCTTGGTCATCTGGATATTATAGCAAGATCATCACGTGTTTTTGACAAGGTTATAGTGTGTGTTTTAAATAATGCAGCTAAAAAAACTCCGTTGTTTTCTCGTGATGAACGTGTTAATATGTTAAAAGATGTTGTCAGGGATTTTGACAATGTTGTAGTTAAACAGTATAATGGTCTTCTGGTTGATTTTGCAAAAGAAAATAACGTGAAGGTTATAGTCAGAGGACTTAGGGAGGTAACGGATTTCGATATTGAGCTTCAGATGGCTCAGGGAAATCATAAGGTATCTCCGGAAGTAGATACGATATTTATGGCTACTGATCCTAAATATTCTTTTATCAGTTCAACCATGGTAAGAGAGTTTGCAAGCTATGGCAAATCAGTAAAGGGATTTGTTCCGGATATTATACTTCCATATATAGATGAGAAAGTAGAGAAGAATACAGGAGGACGTAAGAATGGGTAAGAAGGG
>JAILMQ010000012.1 GCA_024692605.1 Eubacterium sp. | reverse complement strand
CTCTTTCAGATTAATCATAACTACTAAATGATCCTGATCAGACCGGCACTGATGTGGTGGTCTTCTTTTGATACCTTTTTCCAACCTGTATTTAATTTTCAATTTTTATAAATTTAGCCTTGACTTTTTATTTGCAGGCTATGCATATTACATTTATGTCCAAGCTTTCAGATTCTTATTCATTAAGCCTATGATATCTTCCATATATCCTGCTATACGTTGCAGCATTGAATCATCTATATATTTATAGGTATTAGCGATTCTAGTAATCTGGTTAATGTTATTACCCAGTCTTGCAACATTATTTATCAGATCACGTCGATCCTTTGCTTTATCCGTATCAACACTCCCACCTGAAGTTACCAGCCGTCTTAAATATTCCGACATTCTCATTCCACTAGCTGATGATTTACTTTCAAGCTCTTCTTTTTCTTCAGGAAACAGTCTGACTGTAAAATTTGTTCTCGGTTCTTTATATTGTTTGCTCTTCCCCATACTCATTTCTCCCTTCTTTCTTTCAATATATTTATCTCTGTATATGTTTCACAATTTGTTGGCAACCTGTTAAACTGTTGGCGTTTTTGTTACACAAATCCTTTATTTTGTTGTCAAATGACGCTTTTGGTTGAACACTTGTTAC
This sequence comes from Eubacterium sp., assembly GCA_024692605.1. Taxonomy (GTDB): domain Bacteria; phylum Bacillota; class Clostridia; order Lachnospirales; family Lachnospiraceae; genus Eubacterium_Q. Next base: position 7,343 of record JAILMQ010000012.1, on the reverse strand, counting down.
ACATATTGTTGTCACTTTTTTAACTTTGTTTCCTCTTTAGTAGAAATAACAGTTATATCCTCTTACAAAGTTCTAACAAAATACCCATTTTTCTAACATTGCTCTTACAAAACGGCTATATTTGTTTACATCCTCTAACATGGTTCTAACAAAGCTCTAACAAATGTAATCACATTATTTCACTGCTAATCTCATAATTTTGCTGTGAAACATCATTTGCCAGATACGTAAAACGCCATGCATTTTACAACATCTGTTTAGGGGAGAGAAATCTACTCTCCCCTAATACCCCGATATTATATATATCAATTAATGATGATATCGTACTTTTGGTGGGATCAGATATCCATTGTTCTCACAAAATCTTCGATAGACTTCATCGATATCTACATAGCCATCTTCATCTTCTACATCTGCATAGGCATAAGATTCGACAGATTTTTCTTCTACTGTGTTTTCACTTATTGCAGATTCTTCAGTAACCTGAACTTCATTTGGGGCATCCTCAGATACCATTCCCAGGATTGCCGTTTTTATATATCCGGTCTTTCCACCAAATTTCTCACAAAGCACATCATCCCGAACTATACCATCCAGGATATCCATAATTTTTCTATCATCCTCTTTATCAGGATTTAGTCTTATACTGACTGTTGTAATATTACTCTTTTTATTTTCTCTCATATCTTTCTATCCTTTCTTAAATGAAGAACGCAACATTGCAGAGTTATAGGCTTTGCATCCTTACAATATAGAACATTGCAATTTCCTAACTCTTACATTGTTGCGTCCTTGCTGCGTCATTTCAGTTTTACATACCAGGTATTATTTACCTTCTGTGATTTAAGACCCATTTCTTTCCGGGCATTATCCATGGTCCTCTTTGATATACCTTCAACCTTTGCTAGTTCTATCAGCTCATTACTAGAAACCGCGTCCTTATCTTCTGCTAAAACTCTCAAAAGACCCTTTGCCTGATCCAGTTTACTCTCCTTTGGAGCATATCCCCCAAGCATATCGTCTGCAGATATATCATAATCTCCTATCCATTCAAAACCATCCTCTGTTAGTTCAAATGCCTTGGGATGTCCGAATGGAGCAAGATTGTTCTTTATCTGTACCATTGCTCTATAGTTATCTTTTCCGATAACTCTTCCAACAAGCAGAACACTTCTTGCTACTGCAAAGAAATCTATTGAGCCCATACCTCTATAAGCTGCCTTACAGCCTCCGGCCTTATTCATATGACCGATAAGAATAATTGCACAGTTTCTTTGCTCCGCTATTGTTGCTAGATGCTTCGTCATCTCTCTGGCTTCATTTGCTCTATTCATATCCATGCTGCCTCCAAGATAAGCCTGAATCGGATCCATTATCAGAAGTCTCGCACTGGTTTTATCTAGGGCCTCTTCAACTCTCTTATCCAACATAGATAAAGCTTTATTTGTTTCATCAATCACCAGTACCCTTGAACAATCAGCCCGCGCCTGCTCTAGTCTCGGCTTTACAGTATCCGCCAATCCATCTTCAGCAGTCTGGTATATTACATTCATAGGCTCAGTGATATTCATACACTCATCAAAGCCTTCTCCCCGGGATACTGCAGCAGCGATATTAAGGACCATCGTAGTCTTTCCATCTCCCGGATCACCTTGAATAATTGTCAGTTTTCCATACGGTATAAATGGATACCAAAGCCATTCAACCTCTTTAGCTTCTATATCCGACATCCGTATCAGATTTAATTCTTCATTTTTAGTTTCAAAAAATGTATTCAAACTCTGTCCCTCCATATTAAAGTTTTATTTGTATATAGATGGAACCTCTGCTATACTGTAAACACTAACGGATAACAAAGGTTCATCCAATCTTCTTAACTCTTTCAGTTGCAGCTGAAAGAGTTATTATTTTGTTTCATCAGCCATAAGGACATCCAGAACAATCTTTAGTGGTACTATCACATCTTCTTCCATATCTGTTTTGTCATCTAGAAACTGAAGTTCTTCAAGTACAGCTTCAAGCTGCATCTGAAGTTCTCTGATTACCTTTCGACCACCCACAACACGGATTTTACCTTTTAAGAGTGTATTTATTATATAGTCCTGCTTCGTCATCCCACTTGCGGCAACTTTTAGGTCCAGTTCCTTAGCTTCCTCTTCCGACATTCTGAATCCTATTGTTCTTACTCTGAATCTTCCTTTTTTATCTAGATTTTTATGACTCATCTTTTATGTCCTCCTCATCAAAATCACCTTCTGAACTTCCATACATTTCAGATTTATCCTTATCAAGTGCATCAGCCATATCATCCTGCTTTGACGGAAACATATGTGCATATCGATATGTTATTTCCTGGCTTTCGTGTCCGAGTCTTGATGCAATATCTACAGCAGTAAACCCTTCATTGATTAACAGTGATACATGTGAATGTCTCAGATCATGAACTCTTATTCTTTTAACTCCTGAGATTTTGGTTCCCCTGTCCATTTCATGATGCAGAAAACATTTTGTAAATGTGAATATTCGGTCCGTATCCTTTACCTTGTAAAGCATTTGGAAATACTCTTCCATTTCTTCAGCCAGAAACTTAGGAAGCTTTATTGTCCTTACACTTTTGGGTGTCTTTGGTTCCGTTATCACATCTTCGCCTTCAAGGCGTTGATACGATTTATTTATCCTCAAAGTTCTGCATTCCAGATTAAAATCAGACTTTGTCAGTGCCAGGAGTTCCCCAACTCTTATTCCCGTCCAGTATAGTAATTCATATGCGTAGTAGCTTTGTGGTTTATCCATAATAGCCTCCGAAAATACTTTGTACTCTTCCTTTGTCCAGAACATCATTTCTTTCTTGGCTCCCGGTACAATATTTCCGGCTATTCGCGCTGCATTATTCTTTAATCCGTAATACCTGATGGCATGATTCAGAATAGCGCTCAACTGTGTGTGCATTGACAGGATATATGCTCTTGAATACTTGTTCTTATTGATAAGATCATTCTGCCATTTCAGAACCATTTTCGGATCTATATCACACATCCTGATATTTTCGAAATATGGTAGTATTTTTGTTCTTATCATATGTTCTTTTGACAGCCATGTATTCCGTTTCAGTCTTCCTTCCATATCTTCCCGATAGATTTCATAGTATTCGCCAAACGATATATCCATATTTCCTTCGTTTCTGGCTTTATAGTTCTTCTCATACTCCAAGGCTTCTTTCTTGGTTGCAAAACCTCTTTTCTTTATCTGTAATCTTTTTCCAGACCAATCAGTACAGTAAAACTTAACAAACCACGTTCCTTGATCCTTATCTTTATATGCAGGCATATCATTTCTCCCTTCATCTCTATACATAAATCATCGGCACCAAATAATATGATGCCGATAATTTCTATTCATTCTTATATCCGTAGAACTTTTCTTTGAAATATTCTCTACTTATTTTTCCCTTGATGGTTATATAACCTTTTTTATCAAGTTCCTGATTGAGATTTCTAATAATCTTGTATGCAGCTGATCTAGAAATATCTAGAATACTTCTAACCTCATCCACACCCATAAGCATATTTTGTTCCATAACTCTCCTCTCTTTTTGAATATACATCCGTTTCCAAAGCACGAATGCTACGGGTTCGGCTTTCTACACATTTATACTGCTAGCGTTTCAGCTAACCTTTAGTTCCCCTGAGATGCTTATCACTCATGAACCTGCAGGCCTCTCCTGTTCGAGATCCTCTCCTGCCCTTTAAAGAAGTGTCTACAGAGAATATGCCCTTTTCTCTGTCCCCTCGCTCGAGCTACTTGGATAGCTGTCTTGGCAAGGGCTGTTGGTATAAATGCAGCTCATTCAGTTGTACCTGGTGGGTTAATCCAGTATTGCTACCCTTACATAGTTTCTTTCTTCTATTTTTCCTCCTTATTTTTATTCTATACATTTTTGTTTAGTATTTCATTTCGAGCACATTCTAACTCTTTTTGTTTAGAATGTCAACACATTTTTCTAAACTTTTTTGTTTACAAAAAATATTTATTGTGATAAATTATGTTAAAAGGTTTTAAACACAAATGTTTAGAGAACAAGACGCAGGAGGATAAAATACTATGACAATAGGTGAACGAATTAAAAGAATCCGTACATTCAGGCACATGACTATGGAAGAATTTGGTCATGCACTTGGCTTTGAGGGAAAATCAGCTTCAGTTCGTGTAGCACAATATGAATCCGGTACAAGAGTACCTAAATCAGATATGTTACGTGAAATGGCTAAAATCCTAAATTGCAGCTACAGTGCCTTTAAAGATTATAACGAAGGAGCTGCAGAGGATATTCTTGAAACCCTGTTCTGGTTAGACGAAACAAATGATATATGGCTTTTTGAAGTCCCTACATCACCATCTATCTATTCCAAAAAAGGACGCAACCTAAAGGAACCTGATCCTGATAACCCTTATACTCCATTTAATGAAGATGATTTTTCATTTTCAGATACACCTATTGGAATGACTTTCAACTACCATACTCTCAATAGATTTGTAAAAGGCTGGTATAAAAAGAAAAATGAATTAAAGAACGGGATCATTACCCGTGATGAATATTTTGAATGGAAAATCAACTGGCCTTACTCTGCTGATAATGAGTAACATCACAGCCACTGGAACCATTTACAATGATAAAATAGCTTTAGACAAATTGATTTCTGCATAGATAATAGACTTTTCTCTCTATTTGTAGTACCACTGTAGTACCAGAGCCTAAAAAAATAACTCGCAGTTGCCCTAAAATAGGGCTTCTGCGAGTTTCATGCGTCTATTCATATTCCACTGTAGCAGGTGGTTTTGGTGTGTAATCGAAGAGGACTCGGTTGATGCCTGGGACTTCTGTGATGATGCGGTTTACCAGGTGGTCGATTAAGTCGTCGGAGAGGTGTTCGACTGTTACTTCCATTACATCTGTGGTGTTGATGGCACGGATGATGCATGGCCAGTCGAAGGTTCTCTTACCGTCTTTTACGCCGGTTGATTTGAAGTCTGGTACAACTGTGAAGTACTGCCATACTTTTCCGGCAAGTCCGTTCTTCTCGAATTCTTCTCTGAGGATTGCGTCTGATTCTCTTACCGCTTCCAGACGGTCTCTGGTGATTGCTCCCGGACATCTTACTCCAAGGCCCGGACCTGGGAATGGCTGACGATATACCATGTTATCCGGAAGACCAAGTTCTTTACCTACTACTCTGACTTCGTCTTTGAAGAGTATACGTACCGGCTCTACTAATTCAAACTTCATATCTTCAGGAAGGCCGCCTGCATTGTGATGCGCTTTGATTCCTGCTTCGCTTTCAAGGATATCCGGCCAGATTGTTCCCTGTGCAAGGAACTCGATTCCATCCAGCTTTCGTGCTTCTTCTGCAAATACTTCGATGAATTCTCCACCGATTATCATTCTCTTCTGCTCAGGATCTGTTACTCCTGCCAGTTTATCAAGGAATCTGTCTGTAGCATCTACATAGATCAGATTTGCTCCAAGTTCTTTTCCAAATACATTTATTACCTGCTCCGGCTCACCTTTTCTAAGGAGTCCATGATTTACATGAACACATACCAGCTGCTGTCCTACAGCTTTTATAAGAAGTGCTGCAACTACTGATGAGTCTACTCCTCCTGAAAGTGCAAGCAGTACTTTCTTATCGCCGATCTGAGCTTTCATAGCTGCGATTTGCTCATCAATAAATTTTTTCGCAAGTTCCGGAGTGGTGATTCGCTCCATGTTTTCAGGTCTTACGTCTGCCATTTTGTTACCTCCATACTTTCATTTTATTATCATTATATATCTGACTTTTTAAACTATATCTTATCAGCTTGCTAATTTGCAACTACAACTGAGGCCGGTCTCAGAACTTTTCCTTTATATATATATCCGGCCTGCATCACTTGTTTTACAGTATTGTCCGGCATATCCAGATCGGTTATATGCATTACCGCTGTCTGGGTGTTGTAATCAAACTCTTTGCCTTCTCCTGTTATAAGCTCGACTCCATTTTCTTCTAATATCTGAATCGCCTTGTCATATGTCTTCTTTATTCCAAGAACATATGGGTTATCCTTTTCCTGTGCATATTTATATGCATATTCCAGATCATCGAAGATTGGCAAAAGTTTAACCAGCATATCGGAAATACTTTCCGTTTTCACTTCCTCCTCTTCACCACTGCTCATATGGTCAAGGATTTTGTAGGACATTTCTTTGTCGCCCATTATGCTTTTGATAGTCAGGGTAAGTCGTCTGTTTTTATCAGCGCTAAGGATGAGATGACATGCCTTGTGATAGAAATATTCCAGCTCTTCCTTTGGAATATTCATCTGACAAACCTTTACAAAGCTCTTGCCTCTTTTTTCAAAAATCACAATATCATCATAAGCCTTTTTTGATTCCGGATAATTCTCAATCTCAATTTTTTCTTCAATAGGAATTATGCTGTCCATGTCAAACATCGGATAAATCTCTCCGTTTACAGATACGAAGATATCATATGCAGACAGGGTGTTGACCTCATTAAGACCCTGGAACGCATTTCTTCCCTCCAGCTTTCCGCAGATGAATCCGATTCCGAGAGTAACGCACTGATCTTCTATCATCTTGAATTCAATATTCTTATTGTAAAATGTGTTCGACGTGGATATGTAGTTCTTGATTGCATTATCGAAGGCAAGACATTTGTCCATGCTTCCTGAGCAAATAATTACTCCGGCTTCATTCATATCAAAGAAACGCTTGCTTCCCGAAGATAAGAACTCTGATTTATAAAGAGATGATCCGTTCCACCTTCCGGCAATGAAGGTATCCTCAGTTTCAATCACACCTTCTTCAATATAATACTGGGCAACCCCAAGCTTTGCCGGAGAAGCAAAGGCCATTATGGCTGGGCCGTTCAGGCTGTACTCAACATATGAATAATAAGCCATAGCCATGGTCTCTGTAACAGTAGTTATAACCTCAACATTGCATTCCAATGCACATTTATAAAGCAGCTGTATTTCCTTGAGTCCGGTATCATCCGAAGTACAAAATACCAGAGAATAATCACTTACATTTAGCTGCTCTTTTATAAATTTATCTATTACCTCAAAAGCTTTCTTGATAGAAAAATCATTGGCGATAATATTCAGTCTTTTTATGTCTGAGGGAAGATCAACAGCGGCTACATTTACCGAATCCTCATCACAAAAACTGAGCCTTGCCTGCCTCTCCCAAAAATGTACACCTATAACAGGTTTCATATTTACACCTCCGTTTCAGCTAAATGACAGCTACTGAAATCATAACTGTCATACCTTATATACTAACA
>JAILMQ010000253.1 GCA_024692605.1 Eubacterium sp. | reverse complement strand
TCCATGATTTCCAGCATAGGCTCCACACTGTAATGTGCTCCATGGTTTTCGTTCATGTAATCAGCAAAAAGCTCCATATTCAGATTACCTGCACCACGCCCCATTCCGAATATACTTCCGTCTATACATATATCCCTTTCCAGTTCAAGTTCAACAAGGTTTTCAGCATTTCCATATGCCAGCTGAAGATTATTATGCGCATGATATCCAAGAGCAACTTCCGGAGACATATTAGCATCCATGGTATGAACCATACGAAGAAATTCTTTTCTTTTTATGAGACCAAATGTATCTACAATAGACATGGCAAAAGGCTTTAATTCGTCGAATCTTCTGACTGACTCAGCAAGTTCTTCATCGCTGTAACTATCTGTACTTACAAACTGAACAAAAAGCTTATAGCCTGCCTCTTTAACAGCCTTGCAGTATTTGTATCCTTCATCAATCTTATTCTTTTTAAAGATGACTCTTATAGCATCTAAGGAATCTGCTCTTTTAGGAATAAAGCGTTCCATAGGCACCGGAGCACTCATATCCAGCATACCTACATACATCATCTTTTCATCCTTGGGTGCTATAATATCTGCGATAATATCAATATTGGGGAATACTGATCTGTCTTTATCGTATGTATCTCCTTTGATAAATCCTATCTCATACATATCCACTGAAGTTTTAGCCAGCTTCTTTCCAAAGCCCCTGATGGTATTTTCTCCAAATCTCCAGTCATTTACATATCCACCATCACGAAGGGTACAATCCAATAGATAAACTTTACTCATCTTCTGCTCCTGTTTTCTTTAATCTTTTTTCTGTAAATATGATAGTCATAAGCATTGTAATAATCCCTGCAATGCTGAGTAATCCTGACAGCTTTAAATATGGCGGAAAATATTTAAGTATGATTTCCTTTTGTCCTTTACCACATTTAACAGCCATAAAAGCTTTATCAGCTTTTAATATCTCTTTTTCTTCACCGTCAACATATGCTTTCCACCCATCTGAATAGGGTTCTGCAATATATAGATACTCTGACTTCATATCGAATACTTTTATCGATATACGGTTTTCTGTAAATCTAACATCAGATTCAGGCGCATCAAGAGCATCTATTTTTTCTTCAATAGAACTGATCGGTCTTGCATATACTGCAAGATCATCCATATGAAACTTGCCCGTCTCACTGAATTGGATACTAATACTGTTTATTGTTTCATCACTTACCGTTCCGAGACATATCAGGAAATCCTTCTTGCCGCAATAATAATTGGACATCTCTTTTCTGATATTTGCTCTTCCCTTCAGTTTACCATTTCCAATAATCAGCTCATAAAAGTCATTAAAATGTGTATCCGCTTCTTTATCATATTCCTTAGTAATATTTTTAACGTATAAATAAACTTCTGAATTCTTCACATCTTCAAAACTAAGATCATAGCTTTCCTCTGCTTCATCAACCTCAAAGGAAAATCCCTTTAATTCTCTTCCTTCTGAATCCGTAACCTTTACAGGTTTTAAATCATTGCTTATTTTACTGTCGTCTGCTATTACATTTTCCTTACCATCTTCAACCACCAGATAATCCATTAGTAGTTGTTGTTTTTCATAAGGCGTGAATTTATTGTAATCTGTTTCACTTATGAGATTATCAAACCCATATATAATACTTGCTTTATCAGAAGTATAAAGGTTGATCTTTTCATCAATTTTTCCTACCCTTCCAATTCCCAGATCTGTAGTAATAGACTTGTCCAGCTTATCATATGACAAGGGTTTCATATCAGACTGCTTTGCAGATGTAATATAATACTTTACCCCGTTCAGAATCTCTAATTCTGTCCTGCGTCCAAGGCCATTATATACGTAAGATTCTGAAACATTTGAAATACACAGGTCATCATAATAATGATAAAGATCATTGTTATAGTATGGGTTATAATAATCCATTCCACTGATACCATGCCCCCAACTGTAGTTTCTGAGATAAGGGGAAATGCTGTCATCGAATCTATAACCTTCTTCTTTTGAGACATTACTTAGTACATTTAATATTCCTCTCTCCTTGTCATATCTGTTCATTTTCCCAAACTGCTCAAACTCATAACCGGCATTATACTGGAAGTAAAAAAAGCCAGTAAGAAATGTACCAAATAGTGTAAATAATGTTATAGCCACATCAAGTTTCTTTATTCTTTTTATAAACCTAAGCACTATGCAGAAATAAAATGCAGCCAGGAGTGACAGAGATATCACTATATCAAGATCATACCCATTCAGGCAAAGGGTTAAGACAGCATATACAAACAGGACGCCGCCTAAAGATATCAATTCTTTTTTTGTCAGATCATCTAACTCTTTAAAACATATTACAACAATATATGCCACAACCAGATCTAGGATAAATATCCATCGATGGGTAGGATAAGTAAAGCCATTCATTACATGACCAAAGAAAGGAATAAGCGTCATGATCAATAACGATATTAATATAACTTTTTCTTTCAGTCCAAAACCATCTTTTGATTTTCTGATAAAAAGGACTGCAACAAAAACAATCGATACAAGTGAAAAGCCAAATAACGCATCTCTGTTTGTATCATAAACATTAGTCAATCCCTTTAGTATTCCGGAATAAATCTCTGAGGTATACAGCAAAGGAAGCGTTCTTTCAATCCTGATTCTATCCAGGGATAATATGCTGATTATTCTTGGTATTGAAACAAGCGCAGTTATAAGATAAGCGATTACGGAATACACCAGATACTTTTCCACAAGTTTTGCAACTGCTTTCACTGAGCTGCGTATGGTCTTATCTGTTACCAGCCTTATTATGCAATATCCAAGAATAAATATAATAAACATATATGCAAAATAAACATCAGTAAATGAAAAAGCCAAAACACCAATATAAAGGTATGGCCTTTTTCCTTCCCACACCCGATTCACTCCAATTATAAGAATCGGAAAAACATAAAATGGAAACATCCAGTCCTGATGATATATTCCCACAAATGAATCTGCAGCAAACACATATACTATGGAACCAACCAATGTTTCAAGATAACCATTCTTTCGACTAAAGGACAAAAGACTAAATGATATACCTGAAACATAAAACTTTAATACCACAACTCCATATAAGATGTATTCTGCATATCTAATTGGGAATAAAGAGGCCAGCCACATAAAAGGATCTGTAAGCTGCACCTCCATAGGTGTAATAACATCATTACCAAAACCAAGTGAATAATCCCATAATAATATCTTGGAAAAATCTCTTTTGATAAATATCGCTTCAAAGAAACCTTTGATCCATTTCATTGTATAAACAAAAAATGGATAATGCTGTTCCAATCCATCCACCTTCCAAATAAAATTGGAATTATTTCTTATGAACCAGATACCGATATTCAGAAAAAACATCAATGCAAAAAGAGCAGTATATATAAAATAATATTTTCTTTTGCTGTCAATTATAAATATACTTTTTTGCAACGTTTTTTCCTCTTTCACCTTACAGATCAACGAAACATTTCTTTAGCTATTTATAGGTTCAATATACATATTCTTCATAAACTCTTCTCTTGGTAAAAATGGTGCCAGGTCTTCCAATGGAGGACTTACAAGGGTACCATCCTCCAGTCTCTTTGTAGAGGATTTAGGTTCAAATATCTGAGTTGTTGAAACAAAGATTTCGCAGAATACAGGGCCTTCTTTTGCAAGTGCCTTATCTACAGCAGCCTTCATCTCATCATTATCATGAGCTGATACATAATCCATGCCAAAGGCAGGTATAAGCTTACTAAAATCCGGGAAGGAAAGGTCTCCACTCTCCGGTCCGATTCCCACCTTGCTGTGACCCTTAAAGAGATTGTTCTGGGTCTGTCTTATGGAATGATAGCCCTCATTATTTATCATAAATATTTTTATAGGCAGCTGATTGGTTACTATGGTCTGAAGTTCCTGAAGATTCATCATGATACTTCCGTCACCCTCAAGACATATAGTGTCTTTATACTTTATAGAGCCACTATCATTATAACCTGTAGCTACGCAGCCTCCTATTGCAGCAGGTAGTCCATATCCCATGCTTGCAATAGCATTATTGTTAAAGAATCTGCTTCCCTTCTTTATAAACCAGCTCTGATGTCCTGCAACACAGCAGGTTCCGTTACTTGTTATGGTCAGACTATTTTCCGGAAGGCTTCTGCTTATATAATCAAAGGATGCATAGGCATTGGCAAATCCATCTGATTCACTCCAGTGTTTTTCTGATACCACAGGGTAATCAGCCTTCCACTTCCGACACTGCTCAGCCCAGTCAGTCTGATTGCAAAGTACTTCGGAAGATTTTTCGTTGTCGATTACATTTTCCAGCTTAATCAGGAAATCCTTTGCATCCGCATGAATCGGCATCTCAACATGAATAGTTGGTTTCTTAAGCTCAGCCTTATCTATATCCACCATGATCACATAGGCTTCACGCGCCCAGGTGGACCAATTATAACCCACAACTCTTATAGGAAGTCTGTTTCCGATAACAAGGAGCACATCTGAATTCTGCACAGCAAAATTACCTGCTCGGTCACCCATATTGCCGCCACGTCCACAGTAAAGAGGATGCTCGGTTTCAATAAGATCGATGCTGTCCCAATATGTACATACCGGAACTCCAAGCTTATCTACAACTCTTCTGAACACATCATATCCTCCTGAAAGTCTGATACCATTTCCGGCATAAATTACAGGACGCTTTGCATTCTTAAGCTTTTCAACAACTTCTTTAACTGTATCTACACTTACTGCTTCAGGAAGCTGTGCAAGGTCGTCCTTTTCCTCATCAGTTCCTGTATATCTTTTCTTTATATCATCTGTGTCAATTATCATACCCTGGAAATTAACCGGTATATCCAGCCATACAGGGCCGGGTCTTCCGGTGGTGGCAAGGGTATATGCCTTTTCCAGGTGATATCTGATTTCCGTCGGTTCTTCCAGCATAACCGCATACTTACACATTGATCCTACGGCTTTAGTAATATCAAATTCCTGATCACCAACTGCTCTTAAGCTTTCGCCCTCTGTAAACTGTTCATTATATCTTGCAGTTGTATCGTATCTCACCTGTCCTGAGATAACAAACATAGGGATAGAATCCAGCCACCCACCAACTACGCCTGTGATTGCATTTGTTCCACCGGGACCTGTAGTTACACAAAGAAGTGCCGGTCTGTTTTCAAGTCTGGCATAACTCTCTGCAGCTATTGCACTACCCTGTTCGTGATGGTTATAGGTACATTTTAATCCCTCCTTGTGACCGAAAGCATCGTTTAGATGCATGGCCCCACCACCTGTAACAGTGAAACAATCTGTTATTCCTTTTTCAACTAAAAAATCAGCGATATAATCAGCAAGCCTAATCTTCATCTCTATCTCCTTTTATCATTTTTCCTACAACCGCCCCAAAGTAACCCAACGGGGTCTGACCCCAATGGGTTGCTTTAGCCTAGAAAGTCGAAGGACAGCTGGTTCTCTTCCGGTAGATCACCGAGGATACCCAGTGCTGCCATCTTTTCTACTGTTGCTTTTGGAACTTTTGCTCTGTCGCGCAGCTCCTGCTGTGACATGAACTGTCCCTGTTTTGCAGCTTCTTCTAACTGTTCGGCAGCTTTATCTCCCATGCCCTCAATGGAAGCAAAGCTTGGCATTATCTTGTCTCCAATAATCTGGAAACGGTCTGCCTTTGCCCTATAAATATCTATTGGCAGGAATTCAAAGCCCCGGGCATACATTTCCTTTACCAGCTTCATATCACGGTAAAGAAGCTGCTCCTTAGCAGACATGGAATTCTTGTCTTTTTTCATATATTCATTAAGTATGCTGTCCAGATGTTCTTCACCCTGACACATTACTTCGTAGTCAAATGCGTCTGCTCTGATACTGTAATATGCCGTATAATAAGCCAGTGGATAATATATCTTGAAATATGCCACACGCCAGGACATCATTACATATGCAACCGCATGTGCCTTAGGGAACATGTACTTGATCTGTTCACAGCTCCATATATACCAGTCAGGCACTTGTTTCTCTTCCATCTTGGCTCTCATTTCCGGCCATTTATCATACTTACCCTTGGCAACAAGTCCTTTACGAACCTTTTCCATTATATTAAATGCATCACCTGATTCAAGTCCCATATGCATGAGATAAACCATGATATCATCACGACAGCAGATAGCACTGGAAAGCTTACACTTGCCTTCCTGAATAAGAACCTGAGCATTTCCCAGCCATACATCAGTACCGTGTGCAAGTCCTGCAATTCGTACCAGATCGGAGAAGCTTACAGGATCTGCATCAATAAGCATCTGCATGGCAAATTCAGTTCCGAACTCCGGAATACCCAGAGAACCCAGCGGAATATTATTAATATCCTCGGGTTTAATACCAAGAACATCTGTACCCTTAAAGAGTGACATTACCTTCTTATCATCCAGTGGAATATCTGTTGCCTTTATACCCGTCAGATCTTCAAGACGTCTGATCATGGTAGGATCATCGTGCCCGAGAATATCAAACTTAAGTAAGTTATGATCGATTGAGTGATAATCAAAATGTGTTGTTATGATATCAACAGTCATATCATTTGCAGGCTTCTGCACCGGAGTAAAGCTGTATATCTCCTCTGTATCCGGCATAACGATAATACCACCGGGATGCTGTCCTGTAGTACGCTTAACATCCGTACATCCCTTTGCCAGTCTCTCAATCTCTGCAAATCGTTTTTGTATACCACGGCTCTCACAATATTTCATTACATAACCAATGGCCGTTTTCTCCGCAACTGTACCAACAGTTCCAGCCTTGAAGGAATAATCCTCACCAAACATCTCACCGATGAAGGCATGGGCCTTAGGCTGATATTCACCGGAGAAGTTAAGGTCGATATCCGGTTCCTTATCACCTTTAAATCCAAGGAAGGTTTCAAAAGGAATATCATGACCTTCTTTCTTTAGTGGTTTTCCACAGTTAGGACATATCTCATCAGGCATATCACAACCTGACATGCCGGAGAATTTCTTAACCCGCTCACTATCAAACTCTGTATAATAACAGCTTGGGCATATATAATGTGGAGGCAACGGATTAACCTCTGTGATACCCGCCATGGTAGCCGCAAAGGATGAACCTACGGAACCACGGGATCCTACCAGGTATCCGTCCTCGTTGGACTTG
>JAILMQ010000220.1 GCA_024692605.1 Eubacterium sp. | reverse complement strand
GATAATGATATCAACTGGGAAATCATATCTGCTATGCTTTCCATGTTTGGTATAAATAGTGACCGGGCAGAGAATGGACAGGTCTGTGTCGATATTATCAGTAATAATGATACTAGGCCTTACTTCATGTGGAGCTAAGAAGCAGGTGGTTATGATAACTTTGAGGCACTGGAGGCTGAATTTGACCGCTTTAATGACTATTATCCTAATGCTGAACTGGTGTATACCAAGGTTGATGATTATAACAATATGATCGGCACGGTTCTGGAAGGAAATGATGCTCCTGACATATATTTCAACTTCTCATGGATGTATGGCAGAGACCAGTATAAAGCTTCTATCGATCATGCTGAAAATCTTGCCGACTCAGCCCTTGGACTTGATCTGGACTGTATTCGCAGCAATATTATTCTGAATACAGATGATGGTACACTTCCAATGGTTCCGGTTTTTTCAAATACATATGGAATGCTTGTAAACAAAGATCTTTTTGAAAAAGAGGAAACCACATCAATCTTCACACTTACGGCCTAGCCATTATTCTGCGAAAGCGTGGGAGAGGATGAAGAAGCTGTCAAGAAACTTAATTCCCTTGATGCTTCAGCCGGTGAATATATGAGACCTTCTATTGAGAAAGTAACTGAGTTTCTGAAGGATACCGGTGTGGATATCAAAGCCTGTGATGAGATTGAAGATAATTATGAAGCTGTAATTCTTCGCTTTTTTGAAGGTGACGTTCCTATGATGACCTGCTCCGGTGATACTGTTTCGGACGAGGGTTCTATATTCCTTGATATGTCCAATCTGCAGTTTTCTGTAAATAAGGATAGTTCCAATCTGGATATGGCCAATGAATTTATGCGTTTTCTGGTTACATCCCAGGAACTGAACGAGATGGCACAGAACAAGGGACTTGTGTCACCAACAAAGGATCTTTCTTTTATCAGTATGTATGCCGCATTCGGAGAGGTTCCTGAATCCCGAATCTTTTCACCGGGAGAGATCGGAATTACTGATGATGCTGTTATTCAGTTCAGACAGGCTGTTTATGGAGTTGCAACAGGAAAAATGACCATAGATAAGGCAGTTGAAGGCTATGACAGTTATACGAATTAATAATGCTTGAATAATCTGTTAGGAGATATAACATGGCAAATGCAAAGGACAGAGTTAAGATAAAAAAGAAAAGAACTAAGATATTCAGGAAGGTAAGAAATAACAATTCCTTTGGAACATTCTTTGCCTATCTGTTTCTTCTTGTTTTGTTTTCGGCTATTTTTGTAACCATTGCCGGATTCTTTGTTGAGTATATTCTGGAATCGAAGTTCTATGAAGAATATAGTAAGCTGAGCACTGTTGCAGAGATTTACGAAGGAAGTAAGTCTGACGATAATATAATACAAACTATGATGAAGACTTCTAATGATTTCCTTATCACAGATAAAACCGGTAATATACTGCATCAGAAAGGTAAAAACACCTGTTCCTTTGAAGGTAATACCGTATATCTGTCAGATAAAGCTGATAAATTTCTGATTTATAAAGACTCGGACTCTGATTATCTCTATCCCGGTAAGGATGGCTATATAAAAGTGAGATGGAAGCAGATATGGGATCTTTATTCAAAAATGTTATTTGATAAGATTGAATTCACTGTGGAAGGATCAGGTGATGAAGCAGGTGATGAAGCAGATGATGAACCGGATGCAGCTTCAGAGGACACAGTTGTAGCTGAAAAGAAACTGCACGAGGCTCATGGAGTATATGTGACCTTAAATGCTGATTCTGATGATGTGAATGGAATTAGGGATATAGATTCCATTAAGATTCCTTTATGGGTATCTATTGATGCAGGCGATGGGGAAAACTTTGTAGGCAAGATGCTTTTCTCCTTCAACATAAAGGATGTAGTGCTGGTTTTTGAAATAGCTTTAGCAATAGTTGTTGTTGCTGTTGTTCTTAGTATTTTGATGATGATCAGCATCATCTCAGGAATTATAAAGTATAGAAGAGTAAGAAATCTTTTCTATAAGGATTTTGTTACAGATGGAAAGAACTGGAACTGGTATCTGATAAACGGTGATAAGAGAATCCATGGTTTCTATAGCAGGAATCAGAATTGGGCAGCGGTTAACTTCGTCTTTAAGAATTACAGGAACTACTGTCTGTGCCATTCTGTTCCGGAAGGCGAAGAGGCTCTTGCAAAAATAAATAAGGTGATTGAGGGAAGCATTGATAAAAGTGAGATATGTGCACATGCTACTACATCTAACTTTGCACTTCTTCTCAGATACGAAAATGAGGAGGAACTCAGGCAGAGGCTGAATCAGCTTATTGAGGAGCTTTCTCATATTGAAGAGGAACATGAATTCAGTTTCCAGGCCGGTGTGGCTTTGCTTCCGTCGGATTCAAATACAATAAATGATACAGATGAAGGAAGAATACCTCGAAAAGAATTATTTATTGATGACATCTATAACAATGCATGTTCAGCAAGAGCTGTACTTAGTGATACGGATGAGTCCGGTATTCAGTTCTTTGATAAGAATCTTCTGGATGATCAGAAGTGGACAGATATAGTTCAGGAGAGACAGGCTGCGGCGATTTCCGGAGAAGAGTTTAAGGTTTATTATCAGCCTAAATATAATCCTCAGGATAACACCCTTCGTGGAGCTGAGGCTCTGATCAGATGGCAGTTTTCGGAGGATGAACTTGTACCTCCAGGTAAGTTTATTCCGATTTTTGAGAAGAATGGATTCATCACGGAGATCGATCACTACATGATAAGGCATGTTGCCCGTGATCAGAAGATGTGGTTGGATCAGGGATACAAGTGTGTTCCGGTGTCTGTAAATGTATCAAGAGCACATTTTATTGAGACGGACCTTGCAGAACAGATTCTCGGAATGGTGGATGAGGAAGGATGTCCTCACAATCTTATCGAGATAGAACTGACGGAAAGTGCTTTCTTCGATGATAAGAAAGCTATGATCGAAACTATAAAGAAGCTTAAATCATATGGTTTTGCAGTATCCATGGATGACTTTGGAGCGGGATATTCTTCCCTGAACTCTCTTAAGGATATGCCACTGGATGTGCTGAAACTGGATGCGGATTTCTTCCGTGGTGAAGATGCCGGTGAACGCGGCCAGATAGTTGTATCTGAGGCCATAAGACTTGGAAAGAGCCTCAATATGCGTATAGTCGCTGAAGGCGTTGAAGAAAAAGAGCAGGTAGAGTTTCTGGCTAGCCAGGGCTGTGACATGATTCAGGGTTATTACTATGCTAAACCTATGCCAAAGAGCGACTATGTATCACGCATGTCAAAATAATAGGGTTGTCCACTTGGTGCAGTCCCATACATCTGTTGCTATATCTTCGTAAAACTCCGGTTCGTGGCACACCATAAGAATACTGCCCTTATATTCCTTTAAGGCTCTGGACAGTTCTTCTTTTGCATCCACATCCAAGTGGTTTGTTGGCTCATCAAGTACAAGCAGATTGGACTCCCGGTTAATGAGTTTGCAAAGCCGTACCTTGGCCTGCTCACCTCCGGAAAGTACTTTGCACTTGCTTTCGATATGTTTTGTTGTTAGACCACATTTGGCAAGGGCGGATCTGACTTCGTACTGGGTGAAACCTGGGAATTCATTCCATATCTCCTGAAGACAGGTGGTCTCGATGTCAGATGGCATCTCCTGCTGGAAGTAGCCTATCTCGAGATTTTCTCCAAGCTCTACGGAGCCGCTGATGGCGGGGATGAGACCAAGTATGCTTTTAAGGAGTGTAGTTTTACCGATACCATTTGCGCCGGTAAGTACAATTCGTGATCCTCTCTCCACGGATATATTGAGTGGAGAAGAGAGGGGTTCATCATATCCGATAACAAGGTCGGTGGTTTCAAAAAGAATCTTGCCGGGGGTTTTTGCAACCTTAAAATGAAACTCCGGCTTCGGCTTATCATAGATCTTTTCGATGATTTCCATGTTGTCGAGTTTCTTCTGACGGGACATAGCCATATTACGGGTGGCTACCCTGGCTTTGTTTCTTGCAACAAAATCTTTAAGCTCTGCGATTTCCTGCTGCTGACGATTATATGCAGCTTCCCGCTGGGCTTTTTTCATTTCATAAACTTCAGTGAACTTATCATAATCACCTACATATCTATCAAGACTGTGGTACTGGCCATCCATGTGGTAAATAATATTAATGACGCTGTTAAGAAATGGAATATCATGAGATATAAGGATAAATGCGTTCTCATAATCCTGAAGATATCTTTTAAGCCATTCAATATGTTCAGCATCCAGATAGTTGGTTGGCTCGTCCAGAAGCAGGATGTCCGGTTTTTCAAGCAGAAGCTTGCCCAGCAGGATTTTAGTTCTCTGTCCGCCGGACAGCTCCGTTACATCTCTGTCCAGCCCAAGATCCAGAAGCCCCAGTGCACGTGCTACTTCTTCAACCTTTGCGTCAATCATATAGAAGTCATGATTGGTAAGAAGGTCCTGGATGGTTCCGGTTTCTTCCATGTATTCAGCCATTTCCTCATCTGAGGCGTCACCCATTTTTTCATAGAGCTCATTCATTCTTGCTTCCATTTCAAATAAAGAATCGAAAGCGCTGGCAAGTACGTCACGTATGGTCATGCCTTCCTTAAGTATGGCATGCTGATCCAGATACCCAACCTTAACATTTTTTGCCCATTCTATTTTTCCTTCATCAGGCTGAAGTTTTCCTGTGATTATATTCATAAAAGAGGATTTGCCTTCACCATTTGCACCGATAAGTCCGATATGCTCCCCGGCTAAAAGTCTGAAGGTTACATCTTCAAATATAGCTCTGTCTCCAAAACCGTGAGTCAGATGTTCGACATTTAATATACTCAATTCCCCAAAATCCTTTCGTGATATGCTGAACATTATATAATTTTATTGATGATAAATAAAGTAGGGACTACATTTACTAAACACATCCTTTAAGTAGTTTATATCTGTCTCAAAATCGCCGGTTTCCAGTGAGTGGTTTGCGTTGGCATATTCGTAAAGCGGTATATCCAGCTTTGATGCGAGACCTTCGATTTCAGGAGTTTCAGCCCATGGGTCAGAAGTTCCGTGGAAGGCAGCTGCTGATTTTGAGTCAATAAACAAAAATGTTTCTTTAAGAGGTGTCAGAAGGATGTAATTAATATTCAAATTATCTAAAGAGTGGCTTAGGCCGCTCTTTAGTTCTTTTCCGAAGGCTGCAGCTATAGCGGTGCCGATGCTTTTTCCGATGAAGATAATATGCTCATACTTACTCCATTCAACATCCTTCAGCTGATCCTTTGTCTGTTCTATAGCTATATCAAAGGTAAGCTTCATCTTTTCTGAATCTCCCTTGACCTTTTTGGGAAGATCCTTGTATTTGATAGAGATTATTTCATAGTCCCGGCTGCGGGCATATTTACCAAGATAATATAAAAGAGGTTTATCAACTGTATAACCGATTCCGGGAAAAAGAACACAAAGCTTCATAGGATTCTCCTTGTTTAAAATGATTGATTAGAATTATTTTAATAATACATTCATCAAAGTAACGTTACAAGGGAAAAAACAAAAGGATTCACTATTGCATGCCTTGATTTATTGGGCTATGATGGGAGAAGGGGAAATACTAAATGAACTAATCATAATAGTGGAGAAGAAGCCTATGAAAAATAAGAGAAATATAAATCAAAATCAACATCAAAATCAGTATCCTGTTCAATATCAGAATCCCAATATGAATCAGAATCCTAACATGAATCCAAATCAGAACATGACACAAGGCACGAACCAGAGACCAGTGATGGCTCCGAATCCGAATCAGCAGAATTATCTGGTGCCTGTGCAGAGAGCACTTCCGAATGTTGTGGTAATCGGTAACTCAGGCGTTGGAAAAACTACTCTTATCAGAACTCTACTGGCAGATCAGGATTTCCAGACCGAGATCACAAAGGAGCTGAGGCTTTACGAAAGTCCGTCTCTTGGATTCCGTCTTATTGATACCATCGGATTTGAGTATGGATATGTGAATCAGGTAAAGGCTATAAATGCAATTAAAAAGTGGTCCAAGGATTCAATAAAGAGTGATGACACCAGCAGGCAGATAAACATGATCTGGTACTGTATCGATGGAACCTCGAAAAGATTTGCCCAGAGAAGTGTGGACATGTTTATAAAGGCTACTTCCGTATGGAAGAGTGTTCCTATAATCGTTGTCATTACCAAGTCCTATTCCCGCATCGAAAGGGAAGAGAATGTAAGAATGGTTCAGAATGCATTCGGCAAGGACCCAAAGCATTCGCTGAATCTTAAAGCCATAATTCCGGTTGTTGCCAGCACCTACAGAATAGATGAAAATATGAATATCCTTCCGTATGGACTGGATGATCTTCTGATGACTACAAACTTCTTCCTTCCTGAGGGACAGCTTGCATCCCAGCAGGATATAAGAAGATACAGGGCAGTCCAGAAAAGAACCATGTCCCATTCCCTGGTGGGGGCAGCCACACTTGCAGCAGCAACCATAGGACTTTCACCTATTCCATTTTCAGATGGAGCGCTCCTTACACCTCTTGAGGTTGGAGAGATTAAGAGTCTTTCCAAGATGTATGAGTTACAGTTTGATGAAAAGTCCAGTCTGTTCCAGACCATAATCGAAGCCGGCGCAGCGGGAATTGTGGGAAAGACTGCTCTTGGAGTACTTAATTCGATTCCGGCAATAAATCTTGCTGCAGAGGTGTTAAATGCAATCGTTGCGGCAACGATTGTAGCGGCCCTCGGAGAAGGCTGTATATATGTTTTCGAGAAGATATATTCCGGTGAAAGATCTGCAGAAGATATAGAGTGGGTAAAGAAGTCCATGGAGTCTGAGGTTGTGAAAAGGCTGATGACCAGACTCACGCCTATAATGACCGAGCTCCAGGAAAAGGGTGCACAGAAAAAGCTTTCCACCAAGGACATCGCGTACATCATTTTGAAGAACATGAAGTAGAACATCGAACATAAAACTATTTTATGATTGCATAAGGAAAAATACAGCAAATAAAATATTGACAGATAAAATCAATAGGTTTATTATTTTACAAAATATAGCTTAAACCGTTGATACGGAGATAACGCTGAGAGATGTGCATTACAGAGAGTGGAACATATGATGAGAGTTCTGCAGTAACAGCTTGGCAAATGGACCGTAGAGGGCACAGTGAAATGATATACAGAGTATTCTGTGACGTGAACCGAGCGTTAATCGGTAAAGATATGAAAGTATGAATGATCATTGAGTCAGGATTACGGAGTATCTTATAGAGATTGATGGAACTTTGATAAGGAAGTTATTGGATTGAAAGTTTTGTCAAAGAAGGGTGGCACCGCGATATGTAAATTCGTCCCTGATTCAGACTTTTCGTCTGGATCAGGGATTTTTGTTTCTTTAGAATTAGGAGGTACATAAAAATGATCAAAGAGGCAATTGAGAAAATCGTAAACAAGCAGGATCTTACTTATGATGAGGCCTACACAGTAATGAATGAGATAATGAGTGGAGAAACATCGCCAACTCAGAATGCTGCATTCCTGGCTGCACTTTCTACAAAGAGTGCAAAGGCTGAGACAAAGGATGAGATCGCAGGCTGTGCAGCAGCCATGAGAGATCACGCTATTCCGGTTGAAACAGGAATGGATGTATTTGAAATAGTTGGAACAGGAGGAGATAATTCTGACAGCTTCAATATCTCAACTACATCTGCACTGATTGCAGCAGCAGGAGGAATGAAGGTTGCAAAGCACGGAAACAGAGCTGCATCTTCAAAGTGCGGAACAGCCGACTGCCTTGAGGCACTTGGTGTAAACATCCAGCAGGATCCGGAAAAATGTGTTGAACTTCTGAAGGAAGTTGGAATGTGCTTCTTCTTTGCACAAAAATACCACACATCCATGAAATATGTTGGTGCCATAAGAAGAGAGCTTGGTTTCAGAACAGTATTTAATATTCTCGGGCCACTTACTAATCCGGGAAGACCTACAATGATGCTTCTTGGTGTATATGATGAATATCTTGTTGAACCCCTTGCACAGGTTCTTACAAGTCTTGGAATAAAGAAGGGTATGATAGTTTACGGACAGGATAAGCTGGATGAGATATCCCTTAGTTCACCAACTACTATCTGCGAAATCAAGGATGGATGGTACAGAACAAGAGTTATCAGACCTGAAGATTTCGGTTTCAAGACCTGCGATAAGAGTGACCTTAAGGGTGGAGAACCTTCGGAAAATGCAGAAATCACCAGAGCAATCCTCAGCGGTAAGGAGAAGGGTCCAAAGCTCAGTGCAACACTTATGAATGCAGGTGCAGCACTTTACATCGGCGGAAAAGCTGATAGTATGGAAGCAGGAATCAAGCTTGCTCAGGAAATCATTGATTCAGGAAAAGCAATAGAAACCTTAGAAAAGTTTATTGAAGTAAGTAACAGATAATTTACCACTTATTGGAGGATAGTATGATCTTAGAAAAACTGGCTGAAAGCACCAGAGTCAGAATAGCACAGCAGATGAAGGAACACAGCTTTGAGGAAGTTAGAAATAAGGCAGAGTTACTGGCTGCCAGAGAGATGGAAGTTCAGGAATATGATTATCCCTTTGAGGAAGCTCTTTCAAAGCCCGGACTTTCCATAATCTCAGAAGTAAAGAAGGCTTCACCATCAAAGGGTGTGATTGCAGAGGATTTTCCTTATATAGAAATTGCGAAGGAATATGAAAGAGGTGGGGCTGATGCAATCAGCTGCCTGACAGAGCCTTCAAAGTTCCATGGTGAGGATAAGTACCTAAGTGATATTGTGAAAAATGTAAACATCCCTGTACTCAGAAAAGACTTTACTGTGGATCCATATATGATTTACCAGGCCAAGAATCTGGGAGCATCAGCTATCCTTCTTATTGCAGCTATACTTAGTGATGAGGAATTAAAGAACTATTTTGAAATAGCCGATACATTGGGTATGTCATGTATATTCGAAGCCCATGATGCTGAAGAAGTTAAGAGGTCACTGGCTGCCGGAGCTAGAATTCTAGGCGTGAATAACAGAAACCTTAAGGACTTCACTGTAGATATAAATAATAGTATAAGGTTGCGGGAAATGGTTCCATCAGATATAATCTTTGTGTCAGAGAGTGGCATAATGGTGCCGGAGGACGTAAAACAGCTCAGAGAGAATGGAACAGATGCAGTTCTTATCGGAGAGATGCTGATGAGAAGTAGTGATAAAGCATCTTTGATAAAAGAATTGAAGAGTAATCCAGAAAAGGAGCAGTAAGATATGAGCGATACATTAGATAAACAGATAACCGGAAGATTCGGAGAGTTCGGAGGACAGTATATTCCAGAAACTCTGATGAACGAGATTCATAAGCTTGAACAGGCCTATGAGCATTATAAAAATGATCCGGAGTTCGTTAAGGAATTAGATGAACTGAATAGAAATTACGCAGGACGTCCTTCTTTACTTTATTATGCTGAGAAGCTGACAAGAGAGCTTGGTGGAGCAAAGATCTATCTCAAAAGAGAGGATCTGAATCACACAGGATCTCATAAGATAAACAACGTTCTTGGACAGGTTCTTCTGGCAAAGAAGATGGGCAAGACCAGAGTAATTGCTGAAACAGGAGCCGGTCAGCACGGAGTTGCAACAGCAACCGCCGCTGCACTTATGGATATGGAATGTGAGATATTCATGGGTGAAGAGGATACAAAAAGACAGGCGTTAAATGTATTCCGTATGGAACTTCTTGGCGCAAAGGTAAATGCAGTTAAGACCGGTACAAGAGTTCTGAAGGATGCAGTTAATGAAGCAATGAGGGAGTGGGCAGGAAGAGTTGATGATACACTCTATGTTCTTGGTTCTGTTATGGGACCACATCCATTTCCTACTATAGTCAGAGACTTTCAGTCAGTTATCAGTAAGGAAAGCCGTGCCCAGATTCTGGAGGCAGAAGGAAAACTGCCTGATGTAGTTATCGCATGTGTAGGAGGAGGAAGTAACGCCATAGGTTCTTTCTACGAATACATTAAGGATGAAGATGTAAGGCTCATCGGATGTGAAGCTGCCGGACTGGGAGTTGATAATCCAAAGAATGCGGCAACCATGGCAAATGGTTCCATGGGTATATTCCACGGAATGAAATCCCTGTTCTGCCAGGATGAATTCGGACAGATTGCACCGGTTTATTCTATATCAGCAGGACTTGATTATCCGGGAATCGGACCGGAGCATGCATATCTTGCATCAATTAACAGAGCTGAATATGTTCCTGTTACTGATGAAGAGGCAGTTAAAGCATTTGAATATCTTTCAAGAGTTGAAGGCATTATTCCTGCGATAGAAAGTGCCCATGCTGTGGCGCATGTTATGAAGATTGCACCGAAAATGGACAAAGATAGTATAATAGTATGTACAGTCTCCGGACGTGGAGATAAGGACGTTGCTGCAATTGCAAGATATAGAGGAGTAGACATATACGAATAAGGTGGTGAACTATGCGTAGATTCAAAAAAAGTAATAATAAAAAAGTTTTTGTGAAATCTGCAATATGTTTAGTAATGGCCATTTCCCTAATGGTCAATTCCCTGGTATTTTCTGATTCGGTTTATGCTGAGGATGAACAGATTATTCAGGATAACACTGAGGATACATCTGAGGAAACAACTTCAGAGGAAAATACTGAAGCAACTACAGAGGCTACAACAGAGGCCACAACTGAGGCAAAGGTTAAAGAGACCAGAGGCTGGCACAGGGATACCAATGGCAAGTATTACTATGTAAATAAAAAAGGCAAGCGTATCAAGCAATGCTGGATCATAGTAAAAAAGAAAAAGTATTATCTGGATGAAGAAGGCTACCGTGTTTGCGGTTTTGCTAAGATAGATGGCAAATACTACTACATGCATAAAACAAAGGGATACTGTCTCACAGGCTGGCGTACCGTAAACGGATATAAGTATTTCTTTAATGCTGCAGGCTTTGCCATAACCAGCACCTGGTATAATTCCGGCGAAGATACCTATTATCTGATGAAAAACGGCCGTGCAGCCACCGGCTGGAAAAAGATAAAGAAGAGACGTTACTACTTTGATTCAGATGGTGTACTCTTAAAGGATACATTTACACCTGATGGAAATTACGTAGATGCACAGGGTAAGAAACTCAGAAAATCTACGATTAAGAAATTCCTTAAAACCGCACTTAAGCCTGTAGGAAGCACCATGTATGTATGGGGCGGCGGCTGGGGCGCAAAAGAAGGCGTTACCATAGGAACAAGACCTCGTTGGAAGAAGTTCTATAAGAGACAGTCTTCAAGTTATGATTATACTCAGACCAGATTCCAGGTTCATGATGGACTGGACTGCTCAGGCTTCGTAGGCTGGACCGTTTATAATACATTTAATACAACAAATAACAATGCAAGTTATGTTATGCTTGCGCATCTTCAGGCACCGACCTTTGCCAATAAGGGTTGGGGCAAGTACAAGGCACCAGGCACATTTTACAGCTACAAGGCAGGAGATGTTATGAGTTCCTCCGGCCATGTTTATATCGTAATCGGACAGTGCCCTGATTCAAGTGTTGTGCTGGTTCATTCCAGCCCGAAGGGAGTTCAGATCAACGGAACCCCTACAAGATCAGGTTATCCATACAGCCAGGCTTATTATCTGGCAAAGAAATATATGAAAAAATATTATCCGGAATGGACAAGAAAGTACCCTGTTCCAGTTAAGAGCCCATCTTATCTTACTTCCTATGGTCGTATGAGATGGAAGGTTAAGGGTAAGAATTGTATCATGAGAGATCCGGATAAGTATAGAAGTAAAACTGCTGAACAGATACTTAAGGATCTGTTCAAGTAGAGAAGATTGAAAGGAAGCTTTATGAGTAATATATATAAGGCATTTGAAAATAAAAAAGCATTTATTGCATTTCTTACTGCAGGTGATCCGGATTTTGAAACCAGTGTAAAGAATTTTAAGGCACTGGCTGAGGCAGGGGTGGATCTTATTGAGATTGGTATTCCGTTCTCAGATCCTATTGCTGAAGGTCCGGTTATTCAGGAGGCGGATATCAGAGCTCTTGGAAGCGGAATGACAACTGACAGGGTTTTTGATCTTCTGAAGGAAGTAAGAAAAGATGTGGATATCCCTATAGTATTCATGACATATGCAAATCCTGTTTTCCATTATGGAGCAGACAGATTTTTCAAGAATGCAAGTGAGGCAGGAGCGGACGGGATTATAATTCCTGACTGCCCTTATGAAGAAAGACATGAGTTTGATGAGACTGCAGCAAAGTATGGAATGGATTTTATATCCATGATCGCACCAACCAGTGAAGACAGAATCAAAGAGATTGCTTCTCAGGCAAAGGGCTTCATATATGTAGTTTCTTCTATGGGAGTTACCGGTGTCAGAAGTGAGATAACAACTGATCTCGACACCATTGTGAAACATATCAGGGAAGCAACAGATGTTCCGGCTGCTATCGGTTTCGGTATCAGTACACCGGAGCAGGCAGCTAAGATGGCCGGAGTTGCTGACGGAGTTATTGTAGGTTCGGCCCTTGTCAGAATAGTAGCTGAGCATAAAGAAAATGCACCCGACAAGATCAAAGAATACGTAAGATCCATGGTGGGTGCAATCAGATAACTTATGAGAATTATTCTTCTTTTAATTCTGCAAAAACATAGTTGAAGATTTCCTTATGTTTCTTCTTATGGATTGAAGCAATGACACTTCCCGGAAAATCGGAAATGCAGTTATTATACTGAGCGGCTGCTTTATTATAAGCAAGGCTGTATTTAAACATTTCCTGTCTTGCAAGATTGAACTTTGCAAGATTCGTCGCGAAGGTTTCTTCGTCCTTAAGACCAGGGTTATCTTTTATAATGGTATTAAGCTGGACATTCATTTTGTCCAGCTTTTCTGCATTCAGAGACTGTACAGTCGGAGACATTCCAAGGGAAAATGCAGAAATCTCCGGTGCTTCAATCTCGTGAGAGATTTCTTTAGCATCAAGAATTTTTACAATCTCGCTGAGACGGAAGCTTCTGTCCCAAAGTGCAGAGTCTATTTCAACACCCTTATCGCGGGCCTGTGTGTCCAGCTTGTTGATCTTATTGATCATGAATATGTAAGTAAAACCGATTGCCACGATAATGAACATGATCACGGCAAAAGCAATATTAACCATATTATTCCTCCAAAATATGTAATAAAACTATGGATTAAAATCTGCATCAGCAAAATACATAATAACACAAATCTTTCTTATTTTAAATAAAATATGGTTATAGAAGAAATGATATGATACAATTAATGAACAGTTTAGTCATACATTTTACTAATTCTGAATGATAGCTAGTGTATATGGAGGGATGACATGGCAGAGTCCGAAATCACCAAAAGAGCTATAGCTGACAGCCTTAAGGAATTAACAAAGACGAAGCCCTTTGATAAGATTTCCGTTAAAGATATTTCAGAGAAATGTGGGATAAACCGGCAGACTTTCTATTATCATTTTATAGATAAGTTTGATTTGCTTGAATGGATATACCAGACGGAGTTGTTTGATAAATATATGGCAGACGTGGATTTTACTATCTGGTATGACAGGATAATTCTGGTGCTGGAGGCTATGAAGGAGGAGAAGTCTTTCTATGTCAATACTGTTAATCATACCGAGAATTATATTCAAAGGTATATGGTTGAACAGGCTCAGGTTCTGTTTCAGAAGGCGATTGATAAGCTGGATGAACATAGGAAGGTGGATGAAACCCAGCGAAGGTTTATCGCCAAGTTTTTCGCCTACGGTGCCTGTGGAATGATTTTCGAATGGGTATCAAATGGAATGGAGCAGGAACCACAGATCGTGGCTGCCCATATGATGAAAATGCTTATCACCTGCGAAAGCGCCGCATATCTGTATGTTACTGAGGATGTAATCGAAGGTAACGAGAAAAAGATAGATCAGGTGTAGTAAGATTTTCATAAATAAATAGGGTTGCAATAAATCAATTGTTAAGGTATAATGACAATTTAGTATACATAATATTTAAAAAAAAGAAAAAAAGACTGGCATCTACTTATAGTTTAAGGAGATTAGTATGTTTAAAACCAATACGAAGAAAGTACTTAGTGCAGTTCTGATCGGAGCAATGATTTTTGCAGTTACTCCTTCAATGCCAAAGAGCATTGGAACAGTAAAGGCTGACGAGCTTTCAGAGGCACGTGAGAAGAAAGCTGAAGCTTCACAGAAGAAGAAGGAAGCTCAGGGAAAACTTAAAGAATTAAAGGTTGCGAAGGACGATACCATTAAGGTTATCGAGCAGCTGGATAAGGAAATAACCGGATATCAGGAGAAAATCAGTATCCTGACAGATAAGAGAAATACAGTTCAGGCTGAGGCAGCTGTTACAGAGAACAGCCTTCAGACAGCTTATATAGCTGAGGTTAATCAGTACGATAGCATGAAGGAAAGAATCCAGTTTGCATATGAGAATGGTGATGCAGAATACATCGATGCACTCCTTTCCATTAAGGATTACTCAAGTGTAACAAACCAGGCTGAATATGTTGATAAGGTTTCTGTATATGATCAGAAGCAGCTTAATGAACTTCTTGAGATTGAGAAGGACATAGCAGAGTATAAGGGTGCTCTTGAAGAGAGTCTTGTACAGATTGAAGATCTGAAGACTGAAGCTGAAGGAGAGAAAGCAGCTCTCCAGGTTATGCAGAATGGAAAGCAGGAAGCTCTTGCAGAGTACAATGCAGAGATTTCTGATACAGAGTATGATATAGCACAGCTTGAAAAACTTGAAGCTGAGCAGGATGCACAGATTGCTGCTATTGAAAAACAGGCAGCAGCAAGAAGAGCAGCAGCAGAGCAGGCAGCCGCAGCGGCCGCAGCAGCTGCAGCATCAGGAAGTGCATCAGCAACTAATGCTACACCGGTTACAGTACCTCCTTCATATGGTGGTGGACAGTTCACATGGCCACTTCCGGGATATTACAGCATGGGTTCAGGATTTGGACCTAGAGTTGCTCCTACAGCCGGAGCTTCAACATTCCATAAGGGTGTTGATATTGGATGTCCACAGGGTACACCTATCGTATCAGCAGCTGACGGTGTTGTATCTTATGCAGGTTACTTCGGTGGTGGAGGAAATGCTATCATCGTAGATCACGGTGGTGGACTTTCTACAGTATACATGCACATGTCTGCATTTGCAGTGGGAGCAGGTACTAATGTATCAGCCGGAACAGTAATCGGATATGCAGGAAGCACCGGAGTATCAACCGGACCTCATCTCCATTTTGCAGTAAGAGTAAACGGAGCATATGTAGATCCTATGGGATATCTGTAGAATACACGATAGTAAATAATTAGATATTGAAAATAAAATGGCATAACCCATTGGGCTATGCCATTTTTATTGTGCGCCTAGCGGCGATTCTATTTTTGCTTTCTCTTTACTGCTTATCTTCTCCGATACCGTCGATCTTGATTATGAACTTTACATTACCCTTAGCATCGTCAGCCTTACCTGCGAAGGTCTGGTAGTTTCTTCCTGCCTCGCTTACCTTGTTGAAGTTATCAACGAATTCGTCTGTCTTTTCTTCTGATTCCAGAAGTTTATTAATAAGCATTTCAGTTGCTGAGTTCAGCTGAGAGGCACCATCATTAAGTGCTGCGCTGTTTGATGAAAGTTTAGTGGCACCACTGTTTAGTTCATCAGCACCTGCATCCAGTGTCTTTGTTCCTTCGTAAAGAATATCAATTCCACTCTTAAGCTTATCAACTCCTGTATCCAGTTTAACGGCACCACTGTCGAGCTTTTCGAGTCCGTTTGTAAGGGATGTGCTTCCCTTTGTAAGTGAAACAGTTCCTTTGTATAACTTATCAGATCCATCTGAAAGCTTCTGTGTACCTTCTTTCAGTGCAGTGATCTTAGGAGAGAATTCCTTTATCTTGTCGCTTACCTTACCGATTGTTACCTGTGAACCTGCTCCGGCATATGCTGTTGCAACATCTGTAACTGCTGTGTTAAATGCACCTCCGTCCGTGGCAAGTGCTCCTGTAAATGCGGAGAATTCTCCGGCTGCTTTTCCAAATCCTGCACCATAACCCTGACCGTATCCGGACTGGAATGCACTTGTTATATATGGATTTACATTTGAATCAACTGTGTTTCCAACGGATTCGGAAACCTGAGCTGCCATGTCTTCTGCCATTGTATCTGTGTCAACTGATATATCAATAGAGGAGGTTGAGTCTGCCACGCTAGAACCAACTTCTGAAAGTATTGTTCCTGTAAGGGATTGTGCTGTTTCTTCATCAACACCGGCTTCAAGAAGTGATTCATATACTGCTGCTTGTGAATCAGATATTCCTGCGCTTACTTTATCAGTTACCTGATTTTGGATATCTGAAGCGGCTTCCCCTAACTTGGCATCTACTGCCTGCTTAACGGCAGGTTCTACACTGTCCTTAACGCCTGCTTTGACATTGGCTGTTATTGCTGCCTTTGCCTGGGCTATTGTTGTTCCATTGGATGGATCAAGTACGGATGAATCGCCCATCTTTGCTGCTTCTGCCCCTGCCATGGAAGCTACCTTTGCCTGCTGGTCGGCAGCGCTCATTGTACTGAGCTGTGCCATTGTAGGAGCATTTGTGGCTGCGGTGCTGGAAACGGCTGATTTGATCTTGCTTCCTGTATCTGTTCCGAGATTTTCTTCAGCCTTTTTCTTGATGGATGCCTTTGTGGCATCGTCTGTCTCACCGGTGGCTACCTTGCTCATATCCGGAAGGGTGATTGCCTGTACCTGCTTATTAAGCTGACTTGTTCCCTCTGCCAGATCCTTTGTTCCCTTTTTAAGACTGTTTGCTCCTTTGGTCAGTTTCTGTGATCCTTTATAAGCATCCGAAACTCCCTTGCCAAATGTATCCATTCCCTCTGCTGCAGTTCCTGCTCCGTCCTTCAGCTGGGAAGTTCCCGTAAGAAGCTTACCGGTTCCATCACTGAGTTTTGTGGTGCCATCAGCTATCTTATCTGCACCGTCAGTATACTGACTGATTCCGTCTACCAGTGAGGTCATACCATTCTGGTATTCCTTTGAAAGATCATTTATTTTATCTTCAGCTTCTGATATGTCTATATCTTCATCTCCAAGGAGGTTTTCTGCTGAAGCAACTGTAATACTCATTTCAAGTTCGAAATCATTTGCATCAGCTTCTACTTCGAAATAGTCCGGAAGCTGAATCTTATCCTCATCCAGATCAAGGCTCTTGGCAAGTCCGGGCATTCCATAACCAACTACTATAAATCTTGTGCCGTCATTGATGACCTTTCCATTCTTTACCTGGATGTTGCTGAAGGTTTCTGCATCCATTTTCAGGCCCGTTGCCATGACAAATGGTACATAGACATCACCGCTTTTTTCGTTATTGATATATTCATATCTGATTTTTACATGACCTGATTTTCCTTTAAGTTCATCAGGCTTGATTTCTTCTCCATCCAGGTAATATGTGGCTTTAACACTGACTGGGGAAGCTTTATCAGTTTCGCCCTGATAGTAGATGTCATTTCCCTGTGCGTCCCATGTTACATCCTTGTTATTCTCGGAAAATGTTTCATCACCCTTTACATTTTCAATATTATCAAGACTGCTTACATCTTTAAGCTCGTCTTTTTTATCCGGGTTTTTAAGCCATTCACTTACTATGGTGCTTTGTACATCGCCGTTAGAGTCGGAGATGAGATACACGGTTTCTTCTTTATCCGGTTCCTCTCCGGGCTCCGAAGCCTTATTGATTGAGTCGGATAGTATTTCCGTGATCTGATCTTCGTCCTTTGAAGACATTGTTGTATCTACTTTATCCGGCGTTATCTGTGTTGTTGAACTTTCGAGCATTGCCTGTGTACTTGTACTTTCGGGTTTGGTAGAAGCCTGTTTGTTATTTGAACATCCGGCCAGGCTTCCGGCCATGAGAATTGCTAATACTGCAGCGGTTATTCTTACATTATGCTTTACCATATATCATCTCTCCTTTTTTCTCCATAAATCCCATGGAACTATGAATTATCAATTTATCAAATACTCTGAGAACTGCCGGCAGAAGAAGTACTACAACGAACATGCTGATTATTGCACCTCTTGCCATGAGTATGCAGAGTGAACTTATCATGTCGATCTTCGAATAAACACCAACTCCGAAGGTGGCAGCGAAGAAGGATAATGCACTAACAAAAATCGATGTTATAGAATGCTGAAGTGCGTAGGTTACAGCTTCTTTTGCTTCCATTCCTGAGTGCCGTGCGTCCTTATAGTTGTTGGTCATGAGAATCGCATAGTCTACTGTTGAACCCAGCTGGATCGTGCCGATAACGATTGAGGTAACGAAGGGCAGTACAGCACCGGTATAGTGTGGAATACCCATGTTTACGAATATTGCAAATTCGATAACAGAAACCAGCAGCACCGGAAGTGATACGGATTTGAAAACAAACAGGATTATGAAGCCTACCAGCAGAATAGAAACTGAATTAACGATGTTGAAGTCGTGGTCAGTAACCTTTATCAGATCCTCTGTACATGGAGCCTCGCCGATAAGCATTCCCTTCGAATCGTATTTATCCAGAATGTTATTTATCTCATCGCATTGATGGTTTACTTCGTCGGATGCAACTTTATATTCCGAAAGAATAAATAGCAGCTGGTATTCACCATCATCCAGAATATCCAGGATGTGCTGTGGAAGCATTTCCTTTGGAACTCCGGCTCCGGCCATGGATTGGATTCCAAGGGTTGCCTTTACACCCTTAACATCATTTACTTCGTTTATAAACTTTCTTACTTCTTTATCGCTAAGATTGGAATCCATCAGCACCATATGAGTGGAATTCATACCGAATTCCTTCTCCAGCTTTTCGTTGGCCTGTATACTTTCAAGATCCTTCGGAAGTGAAGAATCCAGATTGTAATATACTTTGTTATGCGCCTGACCGTAGAAGGCAGGAACTATGAGGATGGCGAAGATTATCAGGAATATATAATAATGATTTACTATCCATGGACTGATTTTTGAAAAATCAGGTATTATAGGTCTATGTGCTGTCTTTTCAATAGCTTTGTCAGATATGAGAATCAGTGAAGGAAGTATTGTTACACAGCAGATAACTCCCAGCACAACTCCCTTTGCCATAACTATTCCTAGGTCAAGACCCAGTGTAAAGCTCATGAAACACAGTGCCACAAATCCTGCCACTGTGGTGATGGAACTTCCGATTACAGAAACCAGAGTTTTGTTTATGGCTTCTGCCATGGCATCCTTAATGTTTTCATGTTTTTTCTTCTCTGCACAGTAGCTATGCCAGAGGAAGATGGAGTAGTCCATTGTGACTGCCAGCTGAAGTACTGCGGCAAGTGCTTTGGTTACGTATGAAATCTCGCCCTGAACTACATTTGACCCAAGATTATAGATGATTGCCATTCCTATACTCAAAAGGAAGAAGAATGGAATCAGGAAGGAATCCATGGTAAGTGTAAGTACTATCAGTGAAAGTACAACGGCTATTGCAACATAGATCGGAACCTCGTGGTCACTCAGGTTTTTTGTATCAATAACGATTGCTGACATACCACCGATGAAAACCTGCTTATTTGTAATGCTTCTTATTTCTTCTATGGCATTCAGGGTTTCATCTGCCGAAAGTGTGGTGTCGTAGAATATAGCCATCAGCTGTGCGTCGCCGTCTGATATGGAATCCTTCAGCTCCTTCGGAAGTATATCCACCGGAATGCTGCCGCCGGTTGCGGAGGCGTAGCTTAGAACACGTTCAACATGGTCTACATTTTCAATCTTTGAAGCCAGCTCTTTTATCTCTTTATCGT
This sequence comes from Eubacterium sp., assembly GCA_024692605.1. Classification (GTDB taxonomy): domain Bacteria; phylum Bacillota; class Clostridia; order Lachnospirales; family Lachnospiraceae; genus Eubacterium_Q. The sequence goes on along the minus strand of JAILMQ010000220.1, from coordinate 2,062 downwards.
CCATTCCCTCGATGACTACCATCGAGAAAGCTCCGGTTCCGAAATCCTGGGCAAGTATTTCCTGTCCCTTCATGGTTTCAATATCCTTGGGCAGATATGTGAGAATATCGTAATTAGTTCGGGTGTGCACATATCCAAGCACCGCAGGAATCAGCAGGATCACTGCCAGAATCAGAATGGGGATTCGAAGCTTAACTACAGCTTTTCCAAAATTCATCCTCTCATCTCCTCCTAAAATCTTTTGTATTTTCATCCTTATTTATATATCCGTAGGGGGAAAATGTAATTAGACAAAAATTTGCAGGTGATAATTTTTTAGACAAATCTCCTGAAGTGTATGAAAAATCACAACTTTAATAAGCTCGCTCATTGTGGTACAATGTTAGACAGTTTATGTGTGTGCAAGCGGAGAGTTGTTTGATAATGTCCGCGGAAATTTTTTGGAGAAGGGGTTATTTTATGAACGAACTTTATGAAAACAGGGAGCTGTCATGGCTCAGGTTTAATGAGAGAGTTTTAGAAGAAGCAGAGGATAAGAGAAATCCTCTCTGCGAAAGAATGACATTCATGTCAATCTATCAGACGAATCTTGATGAATTCTTTATGGTCCGCGTGGGCTCACTTCATGACCAGATGCTTCTGGAGGATAATCCAAAAGAGAATAAGACCAATATGACTGCATCGGAGCAGCTTGAAGCAATCCGTGAGAGAGTTCGTGAACTGGGACTTCGTAAGGATGAATCATATCATAAGATGATGAAAGAGGTTGAAAAGAAAGGTATCAAGATCATCAATTTTGCTGAGCTTGATGAGCAGGAAGGTGCTTTCCTGAAGGGCTTTTTTGAAAGGGAGATTCTTCCTCTTTTGTCTCCATTCACGGTAAGTAAGAAAAGACCATTCCCATTTATTAAGAATAAGGAAATATGTGCGGTTGCCCTGCTTGAAACTAAGGGTGGTAAAACTCGTTTTGGAATCGTTCCATGCAATAATGGAATGTTTTCAAGACTTATTGGAATTCCGGGAACCAAGGGCAAATTCATGTTAGCTGAAGAGCTTATATTACATTTCCTTCCTGATGTTTTTTCAGGCTATAACATCATCTGCAAGTCCCTCATCAGAGTGACAAGAAATGCGGATATTGACGCTGATAAGGTTTATGATGAGGAACTGAATTATCGTGATCACATGGCTGAGGTTATTAAGCTGAGACGTAAGCTTGAGCCTGTAAGATTGGAATACACCAGAGATATTGATAAGAAGGTAATTAAGAATATTGCGGAATTTTTTAAGATTGATAAGGAAATGATCTTTAATACCACGGCACCGCTGGATATGTCTTTCCTGTTTGATCTGGAGGATGAGCTCAGACATGACAAGAATCTTTTCTATGAGAAGAGAATTCCACAGAAGGCACCTTGTCTGGATGAAACAAAGCCTCTTATTCCACAGATTTTTGAAGGTGACAAATTCCTTTCATATCCCTATGAAAATATCAGACCGTTCCTTGATATGCTCAGAGAGGCGGCAAATGATCCGGATGTTGTTTCCATTAAGATGACTCTTTACAGACTTGCTAAGCATTCTCAGGTGGTTGATGCACTTGTGGAGGCTGCTGAAAACGGCAAGGAAGTAGATGTTCTTGTAGAGCTTAAGGCTAGATTCGATGAGGAAAATAATATCGGTTGGTCAAGAAAGCTGGAGGACGCAGGCTGTCATGTTATTTATGGACTTGATGGTATCAAGGTTCACTCAAAGCTTTGCCTGATCACTCTAAAGAAGGGTAGAAGTGTCAAATACATAACTCAGATAGGAACCGGAAATTATAACGAAAATACTGCAAGACTTTACACAGATCTCAGTCTCATAACGGCAGATGAAAAAATCGGTGCGGAAGCTGCCAGAGTTTTCCATGCCCTTTCACTTGGGGAGGTTATGAAGAGAACAGAGCATCTTTTAGTTGCTCCTAAATGTCTGCAGAACAAGATAATAGATAAGATTGACCGTGAGATTCAGATAGCTGCTGACGGTGGGGAAGGCTACATCGGAGTTAAGATCAATTCTC
>JAILMQ010000131.1 GCA_024692605.1 Eubacterium sp. | reverse complement strand
AAGATTACCTGCATAAGTAAGCTTGTCGACATTAATAATTCTGATATCATCACCATACTTATCAAACATATAGTGAATGTAATTAGAGCCAATAAAACCGGCACCACCGGTAACTAAATATGTTCTCATGCCTAACCTCCTGTTATTTCATTATTACTCACGTAACTTTAATTGTACCAAATATTGCTTCAAAAATGTATACTTTATCAGTTCTATTTCAACTTACTGATCTCCTCTGATATCAGACGGCTTACTTCTGCAGGATCACATTTGCCCTTCATTTCCTTCATGACAAATCCCACGATAGCACCGGCAGCCTTTCCTTTACCGCTAAGTATATCCTTAACAGCCTTAGCATTGGCTTCAATAGCCTTCTTTACTACCTCTTCAAGCTGGCTGGAATCTCCCTTCATGGAAAGGTTGTTTTCTTCAACGTATTTTTCCGGATCTATGTCATCGACAAATACTGCTTTTTCAAATACATCCTTTGCGATGGTGTTGTTTATCACCTTGGAGTCTACAAGGGCAATAAGCTTTGCAAGATTTCCTGCTGAGAACTTAAGTCCGTCAGCGTCCATTCCATGTTCTTTCATGAGACGCATGGTTTCAACCATAAGCCAGTTAGAAGCCTTCTTTGGATCTGCTCCTGCTGCAACAGCACCTTCAAATAATTCGCCAAGTTTTCTGTTGCCGGTAATCTGATCTATGTCGTAATCAGGCAGGCCATACATTTCCTTATATCTGACCTTCTTCTCGTCCTTGAACTCTGGCTGTGCTGCCTTGATCTCTTCTATCCACTCATCGCTTACTACGATAGGTACAAGATCCGGATCCGGGAAGTATCTGTAATCCTGAGCATCTTCCTTGGAACGCATAGGATATGAAACGCCCTTTTCATCGTCCCAGCGGCGGGTTTCCTGAATTACTTTTTCTCCACTTTCAAGTATGCTCTTTTGTCTCTGAACTTCATTCTCGATACATCTTCTGATGGCCTTGAAGGAGTTAAGGTTTTTAGACTCTGTTCTTGTTCCGAACTCCTCGCTTCCCATCTCTCTTATGGATATATTTACGTCAGCTCTCATGGATCCTTCGTTCAGCTTGCAGTCTGATGCATCCAGGTACTGAATAGTCTCTCTAAGCTTTTCAAGATATGCAATAACCTCATCAGCGGATCTCATATCAGGCTCGGAAACGATCTCAATAAGAGGAACTCCTGAACGGTTAAAATCTACATATGTATCGTCTGTTACAGGATCATGAATAAGCTTTCCTGCATCCTCCTCCATATGAATCTCATGGATTCGTATATCCTTTGCTCCGCCCTTTGCAGATATGGTAACATGACCGTTTCTGCAGATTGGATAATAGAGCTGGGATATCTGATAATTCTGAGGATTATCAGGATAAAAATAATTCTTTCTGTCAAACTTGGAATTACGTGTTATCTCACAGTTTGTTGCAAGACCAACGCTTATTGCCTTATTTACAACTTCCTTATTAAGTACCGGAAGTGAACCCGGCATACCTGCACAAACAGGACATACATGTGTATTCGGAGCGCCACCAAACTCAGTAGAGCAGCCACAGAATATCTTTGTTTTTGTATTTAACTCAACATGAACTTCAAGTCCGATAACTACTTCGTATTCTCTACTCATACCTCAGCCCTCCTTCTTTCGTTATTTTCATCAAAGCTCTTTTCAAAGGAATAAGCCGCTCTGATTATGCTCTTCTCGTCAAATGTCTGACCAAGGATCTGGAGTCCCACAGGAAGACCATTTTTATCATATCCGCAAGGAAGTGATATTCCCGGAAGACCGGCAAGGTTAACTGATACAGTATATATATCTCCAAGATACATCTTGATAGGATCAGAAAGTGACTCACCACATTTAAGAGCTGTTGTTGGTGCAACCGGTCCGAGTATTACATCATATTTTTCAAAAGCCTTATCAAATGCCTGCTTTATAAGTGCCTTTACCCTGAGAGCTTTTACATAATAAGCATCATAATATCCTGAGGAAAGAACGAAGGAGCCCAGCATGATTCTGCGCTTAACCTCTGAACCAAAGCCCTCGCTTCTTGTCTTCTTATACATGTTGTGAAGATCTGTATATTCCCCGGTTCTATATCCGTATTTAACTCCGTCAAATCTTTCAAGATTTGATGAAGCCTCGGCACAGGCAATTACATAGTATGCAGGGATGGCATACTCAACCATTCCCAGGTCAAACTCCTCAACGATTGCGCCCTTTGCTTTAAGAACCTCAGCGGCATTTAATACATTTTTCTTTACATCTTCATCTATTCCTTCAAGGAAGTAATCTCTTGGAACACCTATCTTCATTCCCTTCACATCATCAACAAGAGCTGATGTGAAATCGATGTTCTCTTTTGCATTCTCTTCCTGAGCAGATGTTGAATCCTTAGGGTCATGGCCGCAGATCACCTCAAGCATGGTAGCACAGTCTTCAACATTTTTACCTAATGGTCCGATCTGATCTAGGGATGAACCATAAGCTATAAGTCCATATCTTGAAACTCGTCCATAGGTAGGCTTGATTCCTGTTACTCCACAAAATGAAGCAGGCTGTCTTATGGATCCGCCTGTATCAGAACCAAGGGCGATGGCACACTCATTTGCTGCAACTCCGGCAGCTGAACCACCTGAAGAACCACCTGGAACTCTGGTTTTATCCCATGGATTTTTTGTAGGTCCGAAGTAGGAAGTTTCTGTTGTACTTCCCATGGCAAACTCATCCATATTGGTATGTCCGAGAATAACTGCTCCTCCATCAATCAGCATCTGCACTGCTGTTGCTGTATATGTTGGATAGAAGTTATCCAGAATATGTGAGGAACATGACGTAAGCATTCCCTCGATACACATATTATCTTTTATTGCTACCGGCACACCTGCAAATGGTCCTTTAAGAGTTCCCTCTTTAATCTTTCTGTCTGCTTCCTCAGCAGCCTTAAGAGCCCCCTCTGTATCAAGTGTTACATATGCATTTATATCTTTTTCAACTTCACCGATATGGTCCAGATATGCTTTTGTAGCTTCTACTGAAGTTGTCTCCCCGGCAGCTATCTTCTTACCAAGTTCAACTGCTGAGAGATTTAACAAATCACTCATTTCGATCTCCTTTTATATTAGAATGTTTCCGGAACTATATATGCATCATCATTTCTCTGTGGTGCATTCTTCAACATGTTCTCTCTGTCATCTTTATTTGAAACAACGTCTTCTCTCATTACATTTGATATGGCAAATGTATGACTCATCGGTTCTACATTGCTGGTGTCAAGCTCATTCAGCTTTCCAACATAGTCCAGCATTTCTGTAAGATCCTTCTTGGACTTTTCCTTCTCCTCCGGAGAAAGTTCAAGTTTTCCAAGAATACCTACATACTCGATTACCTCATCAGTAATCTTAACCTGTGAAGACTGACCATCCTCGGCTTTATCCGCATCAGATGTATCTACTGTTCTTTCGATACCATAGGTCTTTGCTATATCATCCGGTGTAAGATGAACATCTCTAAGCTGTTCTTCGGTAACATCTCCCGGAGCACCGCACATAAGGTCCTGACCATTTCCGTTCATAGGGAAGGCTATAACCTCACGGATGTTTTCTTCATTTCTAAGGAGCATTATCATACGATCAACTCCAGGTGCCATACCTGCATGAGGTGGTGCGCCATACTGGAATGCCGTATAAAGAGCTCCGAACTTTTTCTCCAGAACGTCCTTTGAATATCCTGCTATCTCAAAAGCTTTCTCCATGATTTCCATGTCGTGATTACGAACTGCACCGGAGGAAAGCTCAACGCCGTTACAAACGATATCATACTGATAAGCAAGTATATCAAGTGGATCCTTATTCATAAGAGCATCCAGTCCACCCTGTGGCATTGAAAATGGATTATGTGTAAATCCGATCTTTTCTGTCTCAGGATCAAGCTCGTACATAGGGAAATCATTTATATAACAGAATCTGTATGCATTCTTCTCAATAAGACCAAGTCTTTCACCAAGTGTTGTTCTGATCTGTCCTGCATAAAGACTAGCCTGCATCTCCTTATCTGCGATAAAGAAGATTGTATCTCCAATTGCAAGCTCTGCCTTTTCCTTAAGCTCATCCTTCATATCTTCAGGAATAAACTTATCGATTGGTCCCTTGTAGCTTCCGTCATCCAGAACTTCAAGATATCCAAGTCCGCCCATTCCGATGCCCTGTGCATACTTGAGAAGCTTCTCATGCTGTCCCTTTGTAAGTCTTTCATGGATTACGATTGCTCTTACAGTCTGTCCATGGAAAGGCTTAAATGTACATCTCTGGAAGAACTCTGTAAGGTCTATTATTATAAGTGGATTTCTAAGATCCGGCTTATCTGAACCATATTTAAGCATTGCTTCCTTAAAGCTGATTACAGGATATGGAGCCTTAGTCACTTCATAACCTTCCGGAGCAAATGTGCTGAAAATATCTGTAAGCACTTCCTCACCTACACGGAATACATCCTCCTGTGTAGCAAAGCTCATCTCAAAGTCAAGCTGATAAAACTCACCCGGAGATCTGTCCGCTCTTGCATCCTCATCTCTGAAGCAAGGAGCTATCTGGAAATATTTATCAAATCCGGAAACCATAAGCAGCTGCTTATACTGCTGTGGTGCCTGTGGTAAAGCGTAGAATTTACCCTTAAATCTTCTGGAAGGAACTATATAATCTCTTGCTCCCTCCGGAGATGAAGCACAGAGAATAGGCGTCTGTATCTCTACAAAGCCCATGTCTTCCATCTTATGTCTTATATGACTTATAACCTTTGAACGGAAAAGAATATTATCCTTTACCTTTTCATTACGAAGGTCAAGATATCTGTACTTAAGACGTACATCTTCTCTAACTTCCTTTGAGGTCATGATTTCAAAAGGAACCTGGCTGTATACCTTACCAAGTATATTTACTGAATGTGCTTCCAGTTCTATTGTTCCTGTAGGAATCTTAGGGTTGTAGGTTTCTTCATCCCTGTGTTCCACAAGTCCCTCAACAGATATGGCCTGTTCCTTTGTTATTCCATCCAGAAGGGATGTATCTCTCATAACCACCTGCATAACGCCATACATATCTCTCAGATCGACGAAAGAAACACCACCATGATCACGGATATTTTCTACCCATCCGGCAAGACGAACATTTGAGCCTACATCAGCCTCGCTCATCTTATCAATGGTCTTGTCTCTGTAAATGTTTTTGAATTCCATTGTTTTTATGCATCTCCTTTTTCAATAAATCGTGCAAAAAAGCCCCAGGATACGATTACTCATATCCCGGGGCGACTGATCAAAATATAACTCCGGATATTCCGGAAATAACCAACCGCGGTACCACCCGCATTTATCTCTCTTATTTGCTTTCCTATAAGCAAATTATTTAATTGTATTACTCCGAAGTGTTCCTCCACCTAAGTTATGTGATATGCATTGGCTCTCAGTCCACGGCCTCTGCTCCCTGTAAATCAACTTAAGTTTTGCCTTCATCACTGTAATCAGAATTAGTGGTATTGTAAAACAGAGTGCAACTAATTGCAAGTATAAATATCTTTTTTTAATATCAATTTACTCTACAAGTCTGTATACGATATTCATTATAAGATAGCCATAGTTTTTACCTGTAGCCCAGCCGGCTCCTGTAGGATTTTCCTGCTGTCCCAGATATTCTACATAAACCGCACATCCACGGGTTACATATTTGAATCTTCCATCAACACATTTGTTTTTAAGTGCTGCCTTTGAAGCATAGGCCTTAAGATGCTGAACCTGTGCTCTGATTCCTGTCTGAACATTCTTGAAGCTTGCACCTGCAACTGCTCCTGTAGCACCAAGTCCACCGAAATTATACTGGCTGACCTTTACATCTCCACCAAACTGAAGATATCCTGTCTCCAGCATTATCTGACCATAAAGAACCTCCGGCTTAACTCCCTCTGCTATAGATTCATCATAGATAAGCTTGCAGAAGGTTTCTATATCCTTTGCTCCACCCTTCTTAAGTGCAGCAGCAGGATATGTAACGCCTGATGCCTTGTAATCAGCAACCATCTTCTCTACTGTAACTTCTGAAGTTCCCATAATGGTATAAAGAGAGAATCCGGAAACTATTCCGTCAGAATTGATTTCATAGAGCTTGCCATTTATAACTGTATTCTTTCTTGCCATAACACCCTTATTATCAAAATAATAGGTGTTTCCATCTACTTTATAGAAGCCCTTTACCATCTTGAAATCGCTTCCAAAATAGTAGGTCTTTTTCTTATATGTGAGGAAGTTGTCATGAACAAATTTACCGGTCTTCATTGCATAATACTTGTTGCCGGATATTGTTATCCACTTGCTCTTCTTTGCCTTACCGTTATTATTGAAAAAGTATCTTTCTGTTCCGACATTCTGAAGGCCCTTTGCCATACAACCGGTTTCAGTGTCAAAATATCTTATATTTCCTTTTTCATCTGTATAAAGGTAGCCGTACTGCTTTACGCCCTTTTCATTCAGATAGTAGGTCTTAGACTCAGAAACGATCATTCCCTTCTGTCTTATACCCTTGGAATTGAAGTAATACTCCTTGCCATTTATCTTCTGCCAGCCCGTAACCATAGGACCATTGTCACTTAAGTAATAATATTTCTTACCCTTCTTATACCAGCCGGTTCTCATTATACCGGTCTTATTAAAGAAGTACTTAATATCTCCAACCTTAAGCCATCCTGTGTTTGCCTGACCATTAGCCTTGAAATAATATTTATTACTTCCAAGAGTTAACCATCCGGTCTTCATAGCATATTTCTTAGTGAAATAATACTTATGATCATCAATAGTCTGAAGGCCCTTTGCGGCAGAACCATCACTTGTCAGATAAACCTTTTTAGAATTACGTGTTTTCCAGGTTTCCTTCTGCATTTTACCCTTCTTATTGAAGAAGTAAAGCTTACTGTCTATCTTCTGCCAGCCTGTAAGTCTCTTACCATTTTCATCCATATAATACTTATGGCCTTTGTAAGTAAGCCAGCCTATTGCCATCTCACCTGTGGTCTTCTTGAAATAATATTTATAGGACTTAACCTTTCTCCAGACACCCTTCTGGACAATTCCACTAGCGTTAGAATAGTAGTATTTTCCTGCAACGTTGAAAAGTCCCTTCTTGAGAACTCCGTTTGCATCATAATAATAGGTCTTTCCATCTTTAACAACAAAACCTGATTCATCACCGGCAGGTTCATTACTGTTTCTGTATTTCCTGATGGTTTCAATACTATCCATGATTCCCTTTGCATCTGCAACACCAAGGGCTGCAATCTTTGCATCAGAACCGAAATACTTAGTAGCATCACTCTTGTTAGTAACAAAGGCATGCTCAACGATCATTGCCGGGATACCATATAATTTGCATCCTCTGATAATTGCATAGTAATCAGAAAGAGTCTTGTCCGGATACTTGGTATTATTTTCAGAATTTCTGATCAAAACACCTCTGTTTGTAAGACCAAGCGCGGTAAGTCTTGCAAGGATAGTCTTGCCCACAACCTGTCCTACTGTATAATTATCCTTATTATAATTTACATTCGGAACATATACCTCACTTCCGTGAACTGTAGTATTATTTCCACCTGAATTACAATGAAGACTTACAAAAATATCTGCGTTCTTCTGATTTGCAAACTTACATCTCCAAAGAAGATCATCACCTATAGTTCCATGAAGAGCTTCTGTAGTAGAAGTACGAGTCATATAAACTGTAACACCACTGTTTTTTTCAAGCTCGGCTTTACATGCATTAGCAATCTTCTGATTAATATCTCGTTCAACATAGGTCTTATTTCCCCAGGTTTTTACAGCACCTGAATCAACACCACCATGGCCGGGATCAAGAACTATGATTATATTTCCACTGGAGCTTCCAAGAGCCGCACCCAGAGAACGACTTTCAAGATTAGCTTCAATCTCTGAAGCAAGAGCTTTTCCGCTAGCAGAGACATCACTGCTTCCTGAAAGGGAAATGTTACTGTTAGCCCCATCTACTCCAATAGCTGATGCGCTGCTGAAGGAGGAAGAAAAATCCTTAACCTCAGAGGAACTATCAGCTATGCTGGTAACTGATTCTGATGCGTCACCCTCATCCTCATCAACAATCCAACCACTTGGTGTATCAGTAAATTCTTTATTAACAGAGAATTTTGGAGTTATATCTGCTTCCTTAAACTCACGAACATATTTTACTCCGGCATCTTCAAATTCAATACTTTTAAGTTCATAATCTCCTGAATATGAAGAATCCGAGAAATTAGAATAGAACAGAATTGAAGATTCATATACTCTGTCTGCATCAATTTTATATTCTGTAAGAGTTGTTTTATTGTAAATAGTAAGAACTGCATTGCTAAAAGACTGATAACCATCCCCCATATCAACCAGGATGTATTTATCTCCTGATGGTGTGGAAATCTCAGCCTCTTCTATAACTACATAGTTAACATCAATATCTGATTCTACAGCTTCATCCGCAGTTTCATCTTCTGATACCTCTGTAACTTCTTCTGAAGCAACGTCAATATCAGCATCAGTTTCAGATGCAACATACCCCTCGTTATTTTCAGCAGCATAAGCATTTAATGCTGTGCCATTAAAGCTATATGAAAGAACTATGCCCACCATAAGCAAAATGGCTAATATTCTTCTGTTCTTAACTTTACTAATCATAAACAACCCCTTTTTTGGTTCAATTATGTCAACTAACGGCACAGAATATAGTACAAAGGGTTGAGATAGCAATGTCAACCCAAATTGTTACAAAATTATTACATTTCACATTTTTTACATAGAGTTTTAACCATTTTACAGGCCATTTGCTATGTCAATAAGGTACTGTCCGTAATGAGTCTTCTTAAGGGACTCTGCCAAACCAAGAAGCTGATCTCTGTTAATAAATCCCTTTCTATAGGCTATCTCTTCAATACAGGAAATATACATACCCTGTCTCTTCTGGAAAGCGGCCACAAAATCAGATGCATCCAGAAGCATATCATGATTACCTGTATCCAGCCAGGCGAATCCACGGCCAAGAGTTTCTACCATAAGAGTTCCTCTTCTAAGATACTCATTATTTATAGAAGTAATCTCTATCTCTCCACGAGCTGATGGTTTTACATTCTTTGCAATTTCAACAACATCATTATCATAGAAATAAAGACCGGGAACAGCATAGTTTGATTTTGGATTTTCCGGCTTTTCTTCTATTGAGATAGCCTTTCCATTCTCATCAAACTCAACAACGCCGTATTCTCTTGGATCCTTTACATAGTAGCCAAATATCGTAGCTCCTGTTTTTCTTTCTGCTGCATTCCTGAGAACCTTTGAAAAACTCTGTCCATAGAAGATGTTGTCACCCAGAACAAGTGCTACATTATCATCTCCGATAAACTTCTCTCCGATAATAAAAGCATCTGCAAGTCCCCTTGGAACCTCCTGCACCGCATACTCAAAAGTCATTCCAAGCTGTTCACCGCTTCCGAAAAGCTCCTTAAAGGCCGGAAGATCTCTTGGTGTTGATATAATAAGAACTTCTCTGATGCCGGCCAGCATTAAAGTTGCTAATGGATAATATATCATTGGCTTATCATATACAGGCATAAGCTGTTTTGATACCGCCTTTGTTAATGGATAAAGTCTGGTTCCGGAACCACCTGCTAAAATTATTCCCTTCATTTTTGTCCCCTTTCTACTATTTACCCTGACACCTTACACTCTGGTAAATTTTTACTTAGGATAATACAAATCTCCTAACCTGGCAATGTTTTTATTTCTTGTGAGCAGCAGCTTATAGTCTGCTCTTGTTATTGCTGAATCTTCAAATATCTCGTCAGCATCTTTGCTTCTTGGAGCTTTAATCTGAAACTCTGCATTAGCATTATAGATACATTTCTTATGTGCTCTTGAAAGCTTATATGTATATTCAATAACTGTACATTCGCCGGAATATCTGTCAGAGAATTCACCAAACTTTCTGAGATCTGCAAGTCCATACATAGTAACTCCCCGTCTGAGGGCAGTGTATGCACAGCTGTTAAAATACATATCCCTGAACTTACCATAGTTCATGAACTTCCACTCAGGCTTTTTATCCGCCTCAAGTATAACTCCTGCGTGACTTACAGTTCCATTGGTGAGATAAATCTTTCCGCCTATAGCCGCTACATCTCTTCTATTGTAGATGTAAGAAAGCATACCGGATAATCCATCTTCTCCCATCATGGTAACACCTGCTTCAATGAAAGCCACAAACACTTCCCATTCAGGAGTCTCTTCATCTTCACTTACAAGGGACTCTACTTCCCTGAGACCCATATTCATCTGTCCTGCAAGGTTAATTCCATTTCCGGCATCAACTCTTACATATTTAATATTACGAAAATCTGATTTACTCTCAATAGAATCAACTGTCATCTTATATTTTTCATCGTCAGAATTCACCACAACAACATACAGAACCGGTGAACCTTCAATCTCATATCTGGTATGATAATATCCCAGATGATCTCCGATTTCGGCAACAGCCTTGATTCCCATTCTGTCATAATGTGACTGAAGGGCTTTTACGCCGGAATCATAAGCATAAATCTTTGCTCCCGGGTTGCCTGCAGTGGAATTCTCATTTATTCTCCAGCTGTAGGTAATCTTATTTATGTGCTGGACACGTCTGGCAACCTCAGTACATTTAAGTATGAAATCATAATCCTGAGCACCATCACAGCTTTCATCGAAAAGCCCCACTTCATCAAGAAGGCTGCTTCTTACCACAAACATGTGTGTTATATAGTTACAGCTCTCAAGGAACTCCGGGTTATAATTTGGTTTAATGGTAGGATCAAACCTTCTTTCAGCTGTGAAGTTGGTCTTATCCTCATCGGTATATAGTACATCTATCACATCATCAGAACTATCATTAAGTTCCTTAACTACTCTGTAGAATGCATCCGGTGTGAAAAGATCATCATGATCTCCCAGAACAAGGAAATCACCTGTTGCCAGCTTGAATGCCTGATTGGTATTTTCAGATATACCTAAAGGACCTTCCTTGTCATCAATAAACTTTATTCTTTTATCCTTCTCAGCATACCCTTCTATTATTCTTCTTAAACGACTGCTGTTTCTGCTTCCATCAGAGAAGCATGCTTCCCATTCGGGATATGACTGGTTCTGAAGGGAACTTACAAGTTCATCCAGAAAGTCCTCATCTGTTTCATACAGTGGAATCAGTACACTGAGCTTTGGTCTGTAATTCATATTTGCCTGAGCCGCAGCCTGGGCCTTAAGGTCAGCCTCATCAGGAGAAACCTGATTTATCCACTTATTATACTGCTTGTTCAGGTTTACATAAGGTAGTGACATCCTTATTAAAACTTTATTGGCTGTTTCTCTTAAACCATAATTTTTAAGGTTTCTCATTACCTTTTCAGAATACCTGGAGAGGTCCCCGTTTGTATCACCTTTGCCTGAGGTCTTGCCCACAGTAATAATCTTGGAATCCTTCTTCTCACCATCTGACATGGTAACTCTGAGTTTTTTGTATTCACCTTCCACATTCAGATGGAAGCCCATATTATATTCAGTTGGAATTTCAGGATATTCAACTATTATTTCCCGGTTTCTTGTAAACTGCACCTGATAGAAAAGAGCACCTGTGGAATCAGAATTACCTACTCTCAAAGAACCATCAACTCCAACAGATTCCTGAGTTGGATCATCTTCTGTTTTCGCTGTCTTTATTCCTTCAACTCTTATGATAGTAGATTCATTTCCACCAAGCCATCCCTTAAGAACTGTATTTCCGTCTTCAGTATAAGCTTCATCCACATTAAAGGAGAAGGTATACATTTTATCATAAACCTTATCAAGAGAAGCTTTATATATCATGATCCTGGACTTGTCATTTCTTTCACCGATAACCACCAGTTTGGAACTGGCTCTGCTTCGAAGATATTCTCTTACTGAACTTAAATCTACAAAGAACAGTGCCAGATAAGACATTATATTTCCATCTCGTCTTCTGACATAAATCGGTGGCAGCTTTACCAGCTTCAGTTCACATTTCAGAGCCTTAACCGGATGCCCACCAACGAATACCGCCGCTCTGGGACGAACATCATCAAGATAGCCATCTGCAGCATATCCCTGAACCACTATCATCTTTCTGGTATCCGCCGTGCTTCGTAACTTATTAAAATAAAAGCCCTTTACTTCTTTTTCGGCCATGTTACTTCTCCAATCCGTATAAAGTATATATATCAGAATCCATCAACTTCGTAACCCCGTACTCTTCCATCAAAGATGAATCCACATCTGTAAAATTATAAAGAATTAAATATCCGCCTTCTGACGAGATGTTCTTAACGATATCAACCTCAGTTTCCTGACTCCAGTCATCCACATCTCCGAGGCTTATATTCTTCAGTCGTCCATCACAGGCAGCCACGCTGTACTGTGAAACCTCCGAATCTATTATATCAAAGGAATAAACCTTCACATCATTTTCTTTATCATCGATCTGCTCACATATATCGACTATATCCTGAGTAAGTCTGTATTTATTTGTGATCTTACTATAATCAGCTGCCCAGGTAACTCTTGTTTCAGAAGAAAGCCCCACAAATGTAATCAACACGATAAACCCTGCAAACACCGCAAGCCTGCCCAAGGTTTGATAGAAATATTCCTGAACATCATCCTTTTCACAAAGTCCCCAGCCCACAAGTTTCGTCATACCATATGATGCAATCAGTCCCAAAGGTGCAGGAACCAGAAATACCATCCCTATAAGAAGGCATATTATAATAGGCCTGAAGCTTTCCCAGCCCAAAGAAAAAGCCATTATGAGAACCAGTCCTGCAGCTGCCGGAAGCCAGGCAACATCTATATAGGATTTTATAATATCAGCAAAGGATTTTCCACCTGATAATTCAGAAATACTGTCCTTCGTATTAGTTACAAAATATAATACAGAGGAAATAATTATTAGTAATGTTTTTCTTCCCTTCTTTTCGGAGAAAAGCCCCATCATAAGAATCGGTGTTATTATTATTCCTGCAAGATTTCTGCCCTGCCAGGGAGCAAGATATGCACCACCTTCTATAGCCAGATCAGAATAAGCTCCCATGTGGATTATCATCAAAAAGATACTGATGAAAACTCCTGTCATAAAGAACGTGTAATACTTTCCCCTCTTCTCTTTAGAAAAGATAACCGCTCCTGTAAGAACATACTCCCAGAACATGAGAACGCAAAATACAGGCGGAATTACTTTATGGCAAAATTCCACCGCACTCATTTTAAATATCCCACTAAAGCTGTTAAGTATTCCGATCCATAAACCATTTCCACTAAAGAACGCCCCATCAGACATATTCCTATGCTGAAGGAATACCATATACCTGAAGGAAATGGCATATAGGCCAAAGGCAAATAACCATAAAAGTATCAAGGCAATAATGTTATACCATCTGATACCATTTTTTGCAGCAGTTCCATCTGCAGTGGTTTCATTTTCAGTTTTCTGATTTATGGTTTCCTGATTTTCTTTCATTCCTACTCCGATACAATCTCATAGACTGCATTTTCATTTAACTTAAACTTGATACCTTCCACTTCCACAACATCTCCTTTTTTTGCCCAGGTAATATTATCTATGGTACTTGAGATATCATGGAATTTATCATAGCATTCAATATAATCACTATTTTTTATATTCTTATGAACATAGTCCCAGTCTGTCTCTACAGCATAAAGCTGCTTTATCTCTATACATGTAAATCTTTCATTACCTTCAACCCTGCCGCCATATATCTCATTAAATGCACCTGTACGATCAGGATGAGGATAATTAAGTATCCAGCCATCGACTACATTTCCATAAAGTCTTATGAATCTAAGCGGCTTTGTAAAATCTTCAGCCCTTCCACCATCAACTAAAATAAAATGTCCTTTCTGATCATCCACCAGATAGCTTACCAATTCACTATCATCCTTATCTCCGGCCTCTTCACCTTCGCCATAGATCGGTATGATTATCAGATCATCCGGCTTAAGATTCTTAGCTGTTTCACTGTCCACATAATCCATCAGATATCCATTTTTATTCAGGTAATACCATACACCTGAAACTTCTTCAACCTTCTGCTTAACAATCTCACCATCAGGATTCTTAAGCTTCCATCCGAATTTATCTCTCTCCCAGGTATAACCGGAATTATCCTCTCCCTTCAGACTTTCATTAAAGTAGATCATATAATCTCTCTGATCCTCAAGGAGGCTGTAACCGTATTCTTCTGCAAGCTCACCATAGATTGGTTTTGAAGAATCAACCACAACAAAATCATAACGAAGTCTTCTGGCATGATACAGGATATAACCATAATCCGGCTCATCCTCCAGCATCTCTTCGAATATCTTCTGCTCAAGCTCACCGGCATCATACATATAGCCATCCATGTTTCGGCCAAACATAGGATGAATCTCACCACTGTACTGTCTAATAGCCGTATAAAGACTGCGGGGTATTATACATTTAGGACTGTCATCATACTTCAGCATTACATCCGCAACCTCAATAGTTTCCTGTGTGAGTCTGTAAGCATTGGTATTTTTGCCCTGACCCACTCCCTCAAAAACATTACTTCCGCAAAGATAGATCACTAAGAGCATGGCAAATGTAATAAACAGCTTTTTAAATGTTCCATTACAGCTCTTAAGAAGCTCCATAAATCCAAGACCTGCTATAAGTACAAAAGGAATTGTCCAGAACATTCTCCAGAATCTTGAACGGTCAAGTATGTATTTATACACCCATGGATTGTATATAACAAAAAGAATAAGAAGACTTGGCCAGATAATCTTTCCGTATTTCTTCTTATCTGTAAACATCAGAAAAACTCCTGCTATTACAGCAAGAACCAGATATACACCATCTCCAAAATACTGGACTGTATAATCATAAAATGTTTGCAGTATTTCTTTCATGTTTTCTCATCCTAAGTTTATTAATTCAAATACATTTCCAATGTATATAGTTCACTAAGTAAAAACAGAGCCACATTTACCGAGCATATAAGTGCCGATAAAACAAGTACTCTAAACTTCTTTGTATAGAAGGTCATAACGAATCCATAGCCACCAATCAGAACAGCTCCGATTATTATACCCATACTTGTCATAAGGCAGGCTGATACATTCGCCAGGAGTAATAAAGCATAGTTTTCAAAACTCTTAGGTTCCTTGCTGATTTTCATAAAGCAAAGTATTATTGCAAGAACGCCTATTGATGCAAGGGTAGCTTTTCCCTGCCAGACCCTTACAAGGGTGAAGGTTTCAGCAGTATAGGTGGAGAAGTAACCGAAGGCATACATTGCAAGGATCACTATCATAGTCAGGCTTTTATCTCCTACAGAAACATCCTCTTTGATTTCGGAAATAACATTCCAGTACATAAAGCAGAGAAGAATAACTGCTATGACAGGATAAATAGTATGCGCAAATACAGTAACGTTTACATGGGTGATTTTTGCTCCATAGGCTAAAAATGCACCCCACTGTCCCACAAGATCCTTGATAAAATCATCATAGTCTGCAGTTATTTCCATTCCGGTTATAGGATTGTTTGCAAGGATTCGGTTGCTTCTGATGATATCCACAGCATTTACCATGAATCTGGAATCGTCCGCATCGTAAAACAAGGTGGAATTAACCTTATAGATCAAAAACAAAACAGCAACTATAAGAAGGGTAAAGAATATAAAGTCTTTACCCTCACTGAAGAATTTTATTTTTTCTGTCTTTTTGAATTTCTTTGTTGCGATGAGTCCCAGTATTACCAGGATAAGACAAAGCACTGAGATAAAAATAACCAGATAATTAAACTTAAGTTTAAAAATAGTAAGAGGAACTGCAACTGCCTCAACTATCGCCCACACAAAAAGATACCCTGCAATAGCTGCCTGTGAAAAAGTAAGGTCACTTACATCTCTAAATCCTCTGCACAAAAAAGTAAGGCCCTTTCCAACCAAAGCAGGAATAAGTACAGCTAAACATATGATAAAAATATATGATATCATTGTCGCAAAACTCATTATTTTCCACCATTAAAGATTTTTCTCTTTAAGAAATTCCCACCCTTTTTTAACCAGTTCTGATTTTCCATAAAGATATAAGGAATCTCTTTATAAGCCAGTGCGTTTTTCTCAATCCACACATCCAGAAGTCTCTCGCTGACAAAACCAAAAACTCTGGCATCATTGGCACTGTAGCCTGAAATATCCAGCCTGTTTTCAAGCTCAAAGAGAATATCAAATAACCAACTGCAATATTCATCCATCAGCTGTTTTTTCATAATAAACATATTGAATCTATGTCCATAGGTTCTTTTCATAACCTTGTCATAGCTATCCAGATAATCAGGATACTTTTCTTCCAGGATTTCTCTGGTTGTAGTAAGATCGATCTCGTTATGAGCATGAACATACTGACTATAATTAGACTCAATAAAATAATATCTTTTTTTCGGAAGAATAATATCATTATCCTTCAGAAGAGTTTTAAGCTGGCGTCCCGTTAACACTCTGTTCTCTTTAAAAACGCTTTTTCTGAGAAGTCCCTTCACCACAGAAAAATGTCTTCTGTAATGTACCAGTCCCAGATAATCAGCACTCATGTTTTTCCACGCCCAATAAAGCCCGGTAAGCTCACAGTAGTTAGCATTTTTGCTACTGATATTATCACCGGTACTATCCTTTGAATAACCCAGGGAAAGTGGTTTTCCGGATTTTGTTTTATTGACAGCCGCTCCCACCTGAAGCGGAAAATAGATAGAATCATTAGGCATCCAATATCTTTTATGGGTAGCCACGATTAACCTTATTTTCAATACTTTTTACCTTCCTTATGATAATGACATATGGAGCATCTACTTCTTATAACACACCTGTCATTGTACCACACCAAGATACCTTTTTAAATACTGACCGGTGTAAGACTTTTTCTTCCGGGAAACCTCTTCCGGTGTTCCCTGTGCAACTACGGTACCACCGCCATTTCCACCTTCAGGACCCATATCTATTATATAATCGGCCTGCTTTATAACATCCATATTATGTTCGATAACCACTACAGTATTTCCTGCATCAGCAAACTTCTGCAGGATAATAAGCAGTCTCCTTACATCATCAAAATGAAGACCTGTTGTAGGTTCATCCAGAACATAGATAGTACTTCCAGTACTTCTCTTGGAAAGCTCTGTTGCAAGCTTGATACGCTGAGCCTCACCACCCGAAAGAGTTGTTGATGGCTGTCCCAGTTTGATATAGCCAAGGCCCACATCCTGTATGGTTTTTATCTTTCTATATATAGATGGCACATTTTCAAAGAAATCACATGCCTCATCCACAGACATATCCAGAACTTCAAATATATTCTTACCCTTATATCTGACCTCCAGAGTTTCTCTGTTATATCTCTTTCCGCCACATACCTCACATGGTACATAGATATCAGGAAGGAAATGCATCTCAATCTTATTGATACCATCTCCCTTACAAGCCTCGCAGCGGCCCCCGGAAACATTGAAAGAAAATCTTCCCTTGTTATATCCCATGGTTTTAGCATCCTTCGTCTCCGCAAAGATACCACGGATAAGATCAAAGACTCCTGTATAAGTTGCAGGATTGGAACGCGGGGTTCTTCCGATAGGGGACTGATCAATATCTATCACCTTATCCAGCACATCATAACCGACAATATCATCATGCTTTCCAGGTTTAATACGCGCTCTGTTAAGATCTCTAAGCAGACGTTTTTTCATTATTTCATTTATAAGAGAGCTTTTACCTGAACCGGATACTCCCGTTACACAGGTAAATACTCCTAAAGGAATCTTTACATCAATATCCTTAAGGTTATTCTCCTTAGCTCCCTTTATAGTCATCCAGCCATTGGGCTTTCTTCTCTTATCCGGAACAGGAATTATCATCTTGCCACTAAGGTACTGACCTGTAATAGAATTCTTATTCTTTATCAGATCTTCAGCTGTTCCCTGTGCAACTATCTCTCCACCATGTATTCCGGCACGAGGACCTATATCTACTATATAGTCCGCTGCACGCATGGTCTCTTCATCGTGTTCAACCACTATAAGAGTATTACCCAGCTGTTGAAGTCTCTTAAGGGAATCTATCAGCTTATCATTATCTCTCTGGTGAAGACCTATGGAAGGTTCATCAAGAATATATGTAACACCAACCAGACCGGAACCAATCTGAGTTGCCAGTCTTATTCTCTGGGCTTCACCACCGGAAAGAGAAGCCGTAGCACGGCTAAGGGACAGATAATTAAGTCCCACATCCACCATGAACTTAAGTCTGTTTCTAATCTCTCTAAGGATATCCCTTCCTATCATCTGTTGTCTCTCAGTAAGTGGAAGATTCTCAACATAATCCGATAATTCATCTATAGGCATTACTGTCATCTCATAGATATTCTTTTCTCCGATGGTAACTGCAAGTGATGATGGTTTAAGTCTCATACCACCACATACCTTACATGGAGTAAATGTCATATAAGACTCATAATCCGCTCTTACATCCTCTGAACCGGAATATTTATAACGCTCTTCTACATTTGCAATAAGGCCTTCAAAAGGATGGGTAAATGTGCTCCTTCTTGTTCTCTGACTATGATAAGTAATTGTTATTCTTTTTCCTTTTGTCCCGTAAAGGATTGCGTCCTTAGCTCTATCCGGAAGATCCTTATAGGGAACATCCATAGAAAAATCATAGGCCTCAGAAAGAGCCACCAGAAGGGCATGGGTAAAGGACTTAGGGTCTCCACTGGAAGCCCATCCCGAAACTGCAATCGCCCCCTCATTCAGGGTACGGCTTTTATCCGGAATCATAAGATCCGGATCCAGTTTTCTTTCCCAGCCTATTCCGGTACATGCAGGGCAGGCACCAAATGGATTGTTGAAGGAAAAGGATCTCGGCTCAATCTCTTCAATGGATATATTGCAATATGGACATGAGAAGCTGTCCGAAAAGGTAAATGTTTCTCCATCGATAATATCCACCTTAACAATACCCTCTGCCTGCTTCAGAGCAGTTTCCAGAGAGTCCGCAAGTCTTTTCTCAATTCCCTCTTTAATAACAAGTCTGTCTACAACAATATCTATATTATGTTTTATATTCTTCTCAAGTTTTATCTCTTCATCCAGAGTATATAGATTGTCATCAACTATTACCCTTACAAAGCCGCTCTTTTTTGCTCTTTGAAGAAGCTTTTCATGAGTTCCCTTTCGACCTCTCACAACCGGGGCAAGAATCTGAAACTTAGTCTTCTCAGGGAGTTCCAAAACCTGATCCACCATCTGATCCACCGTCTGACGTTCAATAACCCTTCCGCAATTAGGACAGTGAGGAACACCTATTCTTGCATAGAGTAGTCTTAGATAATCATAGATTTCAGTAACTGTTCCGACAGTAGAACGAGGGTTCTTATTGGTGGACTTCTGATCTATGGAAATCGCAGGTGAAAGTCCTTCTATCTTATCCACATCAGGCTTATCTGCCTGGCCAAGAAACATTCTCGCATATGAAGAAAGGGACTCCATATATCGGCGCTGTCCTTCAGCATAGATGGTATCAAATGCAAGGGAAGACTTTCCTGAACCTGAAAGTCCTGTAAACACTATGAATTTATTTCGTGGCAAAGTCACGTCAACATTCTTAAGATTATGCTCACGTGCTCCCTTCACTGTTATGTATTTTATTTCACTCATTTTTATAACCTTAGTTTATTTCGTTTCTATTGCTATTTTTTTACTGTATAGTCCAGCTTCCGCTGTCATCTGTAACCTGTCCTGTGGTTTTATCAACTGTAACGGTTGTTACATATATATTGGCATCAGGGATATCTCCTCTTTCCAGTATCTCATTCGCTTCTTCATCTGACATCTGATAACGAACAGTACATGTATAGGTAGTGTCTGAATCTGTTTCTTCTGTATCAAAAACTACATATGTACCCGGAGATCCGTTTACCGATGCATAATGGTTTATGATAACACTCCTTAAGGTTGCTTTATCATAAGTCACTTTTACTCCGGAAGCTGCAGCTTCTGTGGCAGCAGCCGTTGTTGCTTCAGTCGCAGCCTCTGTTTCAGCAGCTGTTGTGGTTTCAGCAGCTGTTGTGGTTTCAGCAGCTGTTGTCGCTTCAGTTGCCCTCTGAGTAGTCTGCTCGGTTGTCTTTTTAGCTTTCTTTTCAGTCGTTTTCTTAGCCTCAGTCTTTCCACATGCAGTAAGCATAAATACCAGCGCAATTAAAACTATTCCTGTTTTTCCAAATATCTTTTTCTTGTCCATTTTTTTGTCCATACTCTTGCTCATTTTTGTTTTCCTTTCATTCTCTTATAGTATTAGTAATATCTATAAATTATTAATCTCTTTAATAATCCCTGAGCCTTACCTTCATTTCGATAAGTTCATCTCTCAGGATTGCTGCAAGCTCAAAATTCAGTTCAGTTGCAGCCTGGTTCATCTTCTTGGTCAGGCGGTTTATTTCCTTCTCAAGTTCTTTCTTATTCATGAGATCCGGATCCTTACCCACCTTCTGACGACGATCTTTCTCATCTTCCTGAGCTTCCTTCAGGCTTGTGGAGATAAGTTCTCTCACTGCCTTTCTTATGGTCTGCGGAGTGATGCCATTCTCATCGTTATATTTCTGCTGTATCTCACGACGACGGTTTGTTTCATCAATAGCCTTTCTCATAGAATCGGTTATGGTATCTGCATACATGATAACATGTCCGTCTACATTTCTTGCAGCACGTCCGATGGTCTGGATAAGTGATGTTTCAGAACGAAGGAAGCCTTCCTTATCAGCATCAAGAATTGCCACCAGAGTAATCTCCGGAATATCAAGTCCTTCTCGGAGAAGATTGATTCCAACAAGAACATCAAATACTCCAAGTCGAAGATCCCGGACTATTTCCATTCTCTCCAAAGTATCTATATCTGAATGAAGATACTTTACTTTTATGTCCAGACCTCTTAAATATTCCGTAAGCTCTTCGGCCATTCTTTTTGTAAGTGTAGTTACAAGAACTTTGTTTCCTTTGCTAACTTCTTCACTTATTTCTTTGTACAGATCATCAACCTGTCCTACCACAGGTCTCACATTAATTGGCGGATCCAGCAGACCCGTTGGTCTGATAATCTGCTCTGCTCTTGCCTCTTCATGTTCATCTTCATATGGCCCCGGAGTTGCGGATACAAAAAGAATCTTATCTATTCTGCTTTCGTATTCTTCAAAGTCAAGGGGACGGTTATCCATTGCAGATGGAAGTCTGAAGCCAAATTCTATCAGAGTTTCCTTTCTCTTCTTATTTCCTCCGAACATACCTCTGACCTGAGGAAGTGTCTGATGCGACTCATCTACGATCAAAAGATAGTCATCTCCAAAGAAATCAATAAGAGTATCCGGTGGATCTCCCGGCTTTCCTCCTGCAAGTATACGGGTATAGTTTTCTATTCCGGAACAGAAGCCCGTTTCTCTAAGCATTTCCATATCGAATTCAGTTCTTTCCTGAATTCTCTGTGCCTCCAAAAGCTTGTCATGGGATTTGAAATAAACTATCCTCTCCCTTAACTCCTCATCGATTTCCTGAATGGCCTTCTCCATTTTCTCAGGAGCAAGCACATAATAAGAAGCAGGGAATATGCAGGTAAATGTAATGTCCCTTTTAATTTCTCCTGTGAGAGGATCAAATTCCGAAAGTCTGTCTATTTCATCTCCAAAGAATTCAATTCTGATGGCTTCACCATCTTTGTTTGCTGGTATTATGTCAACCACATCACCTTTAACTCTGAAGCTGCTTCTCTTGAAATCCATCTCATTTCTGGTGTATTGCATATCAACAAGCTCACGAATAAGCACATCTCTGTCCAGTGCCATTCCGGGACGAAGTCCCAGCATCATAGACTTATAATCCTCAGGATTTCCTATTCCGTATATGCAGGAAACTGATGAAACCACCACTACATCATCTCTTTCGATAAGGGCCGATGTAGCACTGTGTCTCAGCATATCTATCTCATCATTTACGGAGGAGTCCTTTGCTATATAAGTATCCGAAGAAGGAACATATGCCTCCGGCTGATAGTAATCATAGTAGGATACAAAATACTCAACAGCATTTTCCGGGAAGAATGCTTTCATCTCTCCGTAGAGCTGGGCAGCAAGAGTTTTGTTATGGGACATAATAAGCGTCTTCTTACCTAGAGCTTTGATTACATTTGCCATGGTAAAGGTCTTTCCTGAACCGGTTACACCCAGAAGTGTCTGTGCTTTTTTTCCGGATTTAAAACCATCTACTATCTGCTGTATTGCCTGGGGCTGATCACCTGTAGGCTGGTATTCGGAATGCAGAATAAATTCAGCCATATTATTTCTCCAAAATATCGATTTAAAAAGTCATGAAAACACCAAAAAGCTTTCTTTCAAACAAGAAAGCTTTTTGCTATTAATACTGTAGTTACAGCTTAGTTACAAAGACTGACGCAGAACATTTAGGTGCTACAACAGTAAGCACATTATTCTGCACCATATACATTTTGTTTTCTGTGGTATATCCTTCTTCCGTTGTAAGCATTACACGCCTCATGGTCTTATTATTGAATACACCAAGTTCTCTTATATGAAGCTTGATTTCTTTTTCAAGATAATCATTATTGATGACAACTGCCACAGCTTCCGTCTTATTAAATCTTCCATATGCTATGACCCTATGTTCACCATGCAGGAACTTTAATGATCCAGTTCTAAGTGACGGATATTCATTATGAATACGGATTATATCCTTGTGAAAATTAATGAGATCCATATCTTCATGTCCCCATGGGTATGTACGCCTTGAATCCGGATCTGTCCATCCGCATACTCCGGCTTCATCGCCATAATAAATAGTCGGAGCTCCCGGCCAGGTCATCTGGAAGACAACAGCTTCTCTCATTATTCCTTTGTTAACATTCTCATTTGCGGTTTCCGCTCCAAGTGTATGAATACGTCCTACCCTATGGTTGGTTCTTGTCAGGAATCTGGAGTGGTCATGATTGGATAATTCATTCATAGCCACATACAGAGAATTATAAAGGAAGTAGGACATATAGTTTCTAATGGAGCCCTTAAATATGTCCGCATTACCAAGGAAATCTCCTCTGAATTCGTCACTATGTTTTTCAACACCCGTCAGAAACCAGGTTATAGGTTCCATAAATGCGCCATAGTTCATTATAGTATCCCACTGATCCCCCTC
This sequence comes from Eubacterium sp., assembly GCA_024692605.1. Classification (GTDB taxonomy): domain Bacteria; phylum Bacillota; class Clostridia; order Lachnospirales; family Lachnospiraceae; genus Eubacterium_Q. The sequence goes on along the minus strand of JAILMQ010000131.1, from coordinate 3,435 downwards.
CAGCCATGACTTAGGATTGCCATAGTGCTCAGCAAGAATGATTGCATTGGGATTAGCTTCCTTTACCGCTGCACGGAAGTCTCTCCAGAAGCTGTGATTGTACTCTTCGGAATAACCCAGATCCGCCGCAACGTCCAGTCTCCAACCATCTGCATTATAAGGTGGTGAAACCCATTTTCTTCCTATGTCCATTATATAATCATGGAGCATCTGTGACTCTTCATAATTAAGCTTCGGAAGTGTATCATGTCCCCACCATCCATTATATGAACCATTATCAGGCCATGCATTTTCATCATGGAATTTGAAGAATGATCTGTAAGGACTATCGCCGGTGATATATGCACCTTTTTTATAATCCGGATTCTGATCATATATATGCTCTTTATCTAACCATTTATTAAAGGAACCGCAATGATTAAATACTCCATCAAGTATTACTTTGATTCCTCTTTTATGGGCCTCATCCACAAGCTCAATAAAAAGCTGATTTGATGCAACCAGGTTTTCTCTGTCTGTTACTCTGGTTATATATCTTGTAGCCTGGGTATTATCCGTTACACCTTCAGGAAGAAGTTCGCCCTCATCCTTTACAATCCTTCCATAATGGGGATCTATGTAATCATAATCCTGAGTGTCGTATTTGTGATTGGATGGAGATACAAAAAGAGGATTAAAATATATAGCCTCAACTCCAAGGTCCTTCAGATAATCCAGTTTGTTTATTACGCCCTGAAGGTCACCACCATAAAAGTTTCCTACATCCATACTGTCAGGAAGCTTATCCCAGTCATCTATATGTCTTACCGGACTTCCAAGATAACAATACTCACCTGTAAGAACATCATTTGACTCATCACCTCTGCAGAATCTGTCTACGTATATCTGATAGAATACTGCACCCTTTGCCCAGTCCGGAGTAACAAATCCCGGAACGATGCAAAAATCATAATCATGATTAACTTCCTTCAGTATTCCAAGTCTGTTATATATTACAACCAGCCTGTCAGAATGAACTTCAAAATAATAATTGAATCTTTCCCTCACATTTGGAATAACAACTGAGTAAAAATCAAAGATTCCATTATGCTCTGTAACTTCCATTGGAATATGATCTTCACCAATAACAATATCAACTCCATCCGCATTGTTACGAGCCGTTCTGAATCTGATGGTTACATCATCACCCGGAAGAGGTTCTGCAGGGGTTACAAAGTTCGGAGTAACATCACTAAAAAGAGCACCAAAATTAAGAATGGTGGTGTAGTTATATATGCTATTTATGATATCAAGTATTTTAGCATTAGACATATATCTCTCTCCCTAATCAATAACTCCCTATATTCTACTACAAAACTCCCTTTTTAACAAGAAAAGTGCAACCGGATGACCCGATTGCACTTAAGTACGAAGTCTTATTTATTTTGTATATTTTGCCTTCTTAGGTGCTTTTGCCTTTTTAACCATCTTTCTGTACTTCTTAAATCTCTTCTTTGTCAGCTTGAATTTAGCCTTCTTGTAGATATTCTTGAAGGCATTTGCACCGATCTTCTTCACCTTTGTGCTCTTGAAGATAATGGTCTTCAGCTTAGTTGCACCGTTACATGCATTCTTTCCGATGGTTGTTATGTTCTTACCGATAGTAAGTTTTGTTATATTCACATTACCTTTAAATGTATTTGCAGCAATTGAAGTTATCTCAAATGTAACTCCACCAATCTTAACAGAAGGCTTGATGGTAACAACCTTTGTCTTTGAATTGTAAGGTTTTACAAATTCAACTGTTGCATTAACTATCTTGCCGCCCTTCTTAGTAAGTCCTGTGATCTTGTACTTTCCTCCGGATGCTTTATCAGCAACCATCATTCCGCTTTTAAGATCATTCTTATCTACCTTGTTTGCAATCTTGTATTCTGTACCGTCTTCATCAATAAGGATCTTGCCATCACCTGAGATAGTACCTTCACCGTCAATCTTTTCACCCATGGTACGAACGGTTACCTTAATCTCAGCTGTATAACCACTGTCGTTTGAAGTAACTACGATTGTACTTGTTCCATCTGCTACTGCTGTAACCTTACCTGTTGCATCAACCTTTGCAACTGAAGTATTGGTTGACTCGTATTTTACCTCTTTATCAGAAGCATCTTCAGGATCAAATGTAACTGTGATCTGAGCTGTCTGTCCAGCCTTATCAAATGTATCCTTATCAATAGTTGCACTAATTCCTGCCAATGGCTGGAAGATAATCTGGAAGAAAGGAACATCCTCATCATCTGAAAGCATTACATTGTAGTTACCTATATCATCCTTGAGAGTACCAATGTTGAATTCATATGTACCCTCAGTTTCACCTTCTTGTCTGCCAAGCTTTCCACTAAGAGTATCTCCCTCCAGGAGACCATCTACATCATATAAGAATTCAGGATCCTCCTGTCCAACATATTTCATTTGACTTGAAACAGGAGTTACTATAACATCCTTCTTAACAATTTCAAACTCTATCGGATCTGATATAAGTCCGGCATAGTTATTATCAGGTGTTACCATTGCTATCATGTAATGAGTTCCGGCCTTTACCGGTACATCTGTTGTGAAGTCACCCTCTGCAGAATCCGCATACTTGAAGACCGGTGTTCCATAGGTTGATATTCCTACAGGAGCTTTTGCCTTATCTCCATAGGTCCATCCATCAATTGCAGGATCTGTGGTGAAGCTGTTGGTTGCCGGTTTTATCTTCCAAGTAATACTTGCCTCTCCGGTAACAGGCTTTTTACCCTTTACCTTAACAGTATAGGTTCCTGCATCGGTTCCTGAATTCTGAGAATCAGGATCAAATTCATAATCCACATTTTCTAAAAGATAATACTTCTTGTCATCTCCATCACTGAAGAATAATCTTACTTTATCCTTTACGGAATGACTCTTTCCGTCGTAAACAGGATTTTCTGACATTTCTATTTCAATATTATCATCTGTGATTTCTTTTGTTATAAAGAAATGTTCTGTTTCCAGAGTACATCTTGGATTTGGAGTTTCTGTACCATTCTCAGCTTCAACATCCACAACCGCATAGTACTCTCCCATTGCTGCAGGAGCCACTTCGAATGGTCCTTCTGCTCTTGGACCGTCATTATAATAAAGCACTTTATAGTAGTTAATAGTACCAATTTTTATCTCATCAGGAAGATCTTCCGGAATATCCAGTTCTGCTGCACAAGCTTCGCCATCGAACTCCTTGTCCGCTGCACTGATACTTATGGTAAATTCTTCAGGCTTACCATCTTCGTCAACATATTTACATCTGTCCTGAGTACATTTGGCTACGACTTTACTCAGATCATCCTTTGTAGTACCTTCCTTCTGAACACGAGTAAGACTCCACTCATGCTTATGATCCGGCACTTCAATAGGAACTGCACATCCATCAAAGAT
>JAILMQ010000109.1 GCA_024692605.1 Eubacterium sp. | reverse complement strand
AGGAAAAAGGCTACGATATCATTTACATCAAACACATTTTACCTAAGGTGATGTGGGGAGTTGGTTTTTCGATTAAGGGAACTGAAGGAGCAGAACTTTACGAAGGACTGGATATAGTTTCCGACCTATGTTTTGAGAAGAACCGTTCAGATTCCTACACTTCAAAACCCTTTAGAGAGCATATGGAAAAGACAGGATATAGTGAGGTTGTACTCTCGGGACTTGATGAATGTGGTTGTGTCGGCGCAACTGCAAAGGGGGCAGTAAAAACCAAAATCAAGGTTAAAATGCTGGAAGAATGTATCGGCAGCAGATTCCCGGAAAAGAAGATTCAGAAAATGAGAAAGCAGCTTGAATCACTGGGGGTTGTGTATGGCTATTAGCTTTTCACTTTGTGGATGTGGAGCCGGTGGAAGGCGCTACTGTTTATGCAATCTATATGGTTGATATAAACATGCATTATTTTTTGCATTGGAATTCAATTGGAGTTACAGAGACTTCTCTTCCTGAAGGGTGGGCTCCACAGTCTGACTATTTTGGACCTTATCCACCTAAAGGCGCTACCCATACATACGATGTATATGTTATTGCGCTAAAGAATCCTATTGACAGACTAAAGGGCGGAGTTAATACACAGACTCTTAAAATTCAGTAATTATGACAAATAAAAAAGATTTTGAACAAATTAATACAACGGAAAATATTTCGTGGAATGTTATGAAGGCTGACGGAACCGTGTGTAAAATGACTGATGAGATTGTCGTTGAGCATAATATAGAGGTATCAGTTAATGGGGTCAGAGCCTTCATACTGACCTGCACTCCGGAGCATTTAAGGGAACTTGTTGTTGGAAGACTCTTTACAGAACGTATTATTGGTGGAGTTGATGATATAGAGAGACTCTTTATCTGTGGAGAAGGTAATATTGGAGAAGTAATTCTTAAAGATAATGTGGAGTTTAGACCCTATACAGGTGCTGAACCGACCTGCTGCACAGGTAATAAAGAGTATCTGGAAGGTATCAGAGAGCTGTCAGTTCTTCCGGAAGTAAATCTTGATCCGAAAAATGTCTTTGAACTGTCAGAAAGATTTTCTGAGGATGGCAGGCTTCATAAGAGTACAAGTGGGACTCACAGCTGTTATATCCGTTTTGAAGATGGGAGTATAGCTGGATTTGAGGATATCGGCAGGCATAATGCACTTGATAAGGCAGTCGGATATATGCTTTTGGAAAATAAAAATCCGGAGAAATCTATTCTTTATACAACAGGACGAGTTTCGGCTGATATGGTTGAAAAAACTATTGCTGCCGGAGTTCCTGTGCTTGTGAGTAAGTCAGTTCCAACTACAAAAGCGGTTTCGCTTTCAAAGGAGTATGGTTTGAAGCTGATAGTAAAGGCCTGGCCGGATTCATTTTGTATGATTTAATGTTTTGAAAAAAATTTTTCTTGAAAAGTACTTGCATTTTATTTTAGGTTTTGTTATTCTACGAAAAGACTAAGTAATAAGGAGGATACCAATGAGACATATTTCTTGCAGATAATTAACTAATATGCAGTTAAGGCGTTGTTTTTTTAATGCTATGACTGTTTCATGCAAGAAATAATTCATAAGTGGTTTCCAATATATGATATAGATGGTGCCTTTAGGGCATATCTTTCGAATGTTTATCACCGCAGGATTATTCCTTGCGGTGATTTTTGTTTTCGGAGGTGATGCTATGTCGTTATTACAGGTTTCTGAACTGACCTTCTGCTATGAAGGCAGTTTCGATAATATATTTGAAGATATGTCATTTTCAGTTGATACTGATTGGAAGCTTGGTTTTATTGGGAGAAATGGAAAAGGTAAGACTACGCTGCTGAATCTCTTGCTGGGAAAGTATGATTATAAAGGCAGCATATCAACAGACAGGATTTTTGATTATTTTCCATACCTGATTGAAGATTCTAAGATGGATATGACAGTTGATGAGCTTTCAGAAGAATGGAAGCCGGGAGTAGAAAACTGGAGAATTCTTTGTGAGATAAATAACATGGGAGTTGATCCCGAGATTCTATATCGTCCTATACGAACCCTCAGTCATGGAGAGAGAACAAAAGCTATGCTGGCGGTTCTGTTCTCTGGTGAAAATGAATTTCTACTTGTTGATGAACCTACAAATCATCTGGACAAGGATGGCAGAGAATTAGTAAAGAAATATCTTAATACAAAAAAAGGATTTATTCTGGTATCTCATGACCGTGATCTTCTGGATGCCGTCTGCGACCATATGCTGGTTCTTAATAGAGAATCTGTGGAGGTTGTATCAGGAAACTTTAGCAGCTGGTGGGAAAATAAGCAGAAGGCAGATTCGTTTGCAATAGCTGAAAATGAAAAGCATATGAAAGAAATCGGCAAGCTTAGGGGAGCGGCAGACAGAGCTGGAAGATGGGCTGATAAGAATGAGAATACAAAGATTGGATATGATCCTGTAAAAGAACATGATAGATGTATTTCTTCTCGGCCATATATTGGTGCCAAGACCAAGAAAATGCAATCCCGGGTAAAGAATTTTGAAAAGAGAATTAACCGGGAGATTGAAGAGAAGGAAGGACTTCTGAATGATATCGAAAAAGTGGATGATCTAAAGCTGATACCACTTACACATCATAAGAAGTGTCTTGTGGAATGCAGAGACTTTTCACTGTGTTATAAGGATTCATCCGATAATAGAAACATATTGGATAGCATATCATTTCAGCTTATGCAGGGCGATATTCTTTTTCTGAACGGGGAGAACGGATGCGGTAAGTCAAGTCTGATCAAGGCTATAATAAATAATCCCGGTGATACTTCTAATATGGTGATGTCCGGTAAACTGGAAACTGCCAGTGGTCTGGTAATATCATACATTAATCAGAATACATCTCATCTGAGAGGAAGTCTTAAGGGATATGCGAAAAAACATGATCTTGATTATAGCATTTTTCTGACTTTGCTTAGTAAACTTGATATGAGCAGAGTGCAATTTGAGAAAAATATCGAGGAGTATTCGGAGGGGCAGAAGAAGAAAGTTCTTATTGCAGCAAGTCTTTTAACTTCAGCTCATATTTATATATGGGATGAACCACTGAATTATATAGATGTTTTTTCCAGAATGCAGATAGAGTCATTGATAGAAAGTTTTAAACCAACTATGATAGTAGTTGAACATGATGTACGCTTCAGAGAGAAGCTTGCAACAAAGGTGTTAGATTTATGAGATTTTTAAGCAATATAAGAAATAATAAATTAATATACAGGAATATATGGATAGTCGCATTTCCAATCATTCTGCAGAATGTTCTTGACGCGGCAGTTAACAGTGTGGATGTTCTGATGCTCAACTCTGTAGGGCAGAGCGCAATAAGTGCGGCATCCCTGGCAAATAGTATGGTTAGTATATTCTTCATGTTCCTTTATGGTATAGGAACAGGTATAGCCATGCTGGCCGCGCAGTACTATGGAAAGGGTGACTACAAAACGATTGAAATAGTTGAGGGTATAGGGCTTAAGTTTGCGGTTCTTGTAGCAGTGATTGGTATGGTACTTTGTCTCACCATACCAGGTACATTGATGAATATTTATACATCTGATAAAGAATTGATAGAGCTTGGAAGGGTGTATCTTATGTTTATATCACCCGGGCTTCTCTTCTGGGCAGTCAGCGCTGTATATACCTCAATTCTCAGGTGCATAGGTAAGGTATCGACAAGCACTATACTTGAGGCAGTGGCACTTATAAGTAATGTGATACTTAATGCTATCTTTATATATGGCTTTTTCGGAGTCCCTAAACTCGGAGTTGTAGGTGTTGCTGTGGCAACATCTCTCAGCCGACTTATTCAGCTGATTGGTTGTATCATAGTATCCTTGAGACGTCCCGGAGTAAGTCTGACATTTAGAACTATGTTTGAAAGACACAGACTTCTTGAAAAAGATTTCTTTAATATGGCACTTCCTGCCATTGGAAATGATATGGTATGGGGGCTGGCATTTTCAGCATATTCCGGAATTCTTGGACATATGGAAAGCGATGCGATTGCAGCTTACTCCATAGTAAATGTAATAAGAAACCTGGGCTGTGTAATGTGTTATGGAATAGGTGCGGCTGCAGGAATTATAGTTGGTCAGATTCTTGGTAAAGGAGATAGAGAAGAAGCTATTAAGACTTCCCGGATACTTCTAAGGCTGGCAGTGATAACAGGAATACTGGGCGGACTCATAGTGCTGGTGCTTATCCCATTTACTCTTAAAACAGCATCCCTTACCCCGACTGCTTTAGATTATCTTGAGTTTATGTTACTTATTAATACATATTATATATCAGGAACATCAGTTAATACATGCCTTATAGGTGGAATATTCAGAGCAGGTGGAGATAGTAAGTTCGGTTTGATATGTGACACCATAGACATGTGGGTTTATGCAATACCACTTAGTCTTATAGCTGCATTTGTTTTGAAACTGCCGGTGAAATTAGTTTATTTTTTGATGTGTACTGATGAGTTTGTAAAATGGCCATGGGTATTTAAGTATTTTTATAGTTTTAAATGGGCCAGAGATATCACCAGAAATAGAGATGAAGAGGATTTGTAGCATTAGATGTATTTTCCTAATGTTTTGAAAATGATTTCAGGCTCAACAGGTTTACTGAGATGATCATTCATACCTGCTTCATGGCTCTTTTGAACATCCTCGTCAAATGCATTTGCAGTAAGTGCGATGATGGGGATGTTTTTTGCATCCGGATGCTCACTATTTCTTATTAATCTGGCTGCTTCCAGACCATCTACTTCAGGCATCTTCATATCCATAAAAATTGCCATGTAGTATCCCGGATCGTGAGATGTGAAAAGGTCTACGGCAATCCTGCCGTTTTCAGCAACATCACTTTCAACCTCAATCTGTCCCTTCATCATCTCTACAATACTTTTGGTTATGCCAATAATAGAATATGTCATAAAACTTCTCCGTTTTTTTGTAAAAAGACATTTATATCAATATTAAACGTTTTTTATCAATAATTTGTAACCATTATTTGAACTATATATTGGAATTTTTTAAATACATAAACTAAAATAATGAATTGTTATGAGATTAAAGAAGATAAAATGGAATAAAAATACAGCAGATAGCATACTTTTTGTACCTGCTATGCTTGATATGCATTTCCCACTTATTAAATATGCCTTCTTCTCAAAGGATTATTATCCTGTTGTGATGAGTGAGGAAGAAGGTATTACTGATGTCGGACTTATATACATTAATCATGATATGTGTTATCCCTTGTCACAATTCGTAGGGCAGATGAAGAAGGCTCTTGACAGCGGTCGATATGATGTAGACAGGGTTAGACTGTTAATGCCAACGGGAGGAGATGCATGCCGGGGAGCTAACTATACAGGTGCACTTCGAAGAGCTATGACACTTGCGGGTTACGGTGATGTTCCAGTGCTTACGTTAAATGTCAGAGATTACGAACCGGAAAATATGATGAAGTTTGATCTGGCAATGGTATGGCGTGCGATGTTTGGAATGTATTACTGTGACATTCTTATGATGCTTTTATATCAGACAAGACCATATGAGATTCATAAAGGTGATGCTGACAGATGCTGGAAGAAATGGATAAAAAGATTATCCCGGGATATGATAAGTGGCAGGAATCTGTCACTATTATATATGCACAGGAATTTTCGCCTTATTTGTAAGGATTTTGCAAGGATTAAAACAGACAGACGGGTTAAAAAGAATGTTATAGGTCTTGTGGGCGAACTATATGTAAAGTATTGTCATCTTGGTAATTGGGATGTGGTGGATTTTGTTGAAAAAAATGGTGGAGAGATTCATGTGAACGGTCTTTCGTATTATGCTCTCTATTATATGGATACACATATGGTGAGAAAGCATACTCTTGAGGCTAAAGGTGCAAAGCTTCTGATGAAACTTTTGGAACTGATTCAAAGGGATATGATAAAAGCTCTGAAAGAATTTGGCTTTTTTACGCTGCCTCCATATCGACAGATGAAAAGGGAGGCTCATGGATTCGTAAATTATAATGTCAGAAATGCCGATGGATGGCTGATAGGAGCAGAAGCAGTCGGCTATATAAATCATGGCGTAGAAAAAGTATTTGCTGCACAACCATTTGGATGTATGGTAAGTCACTGCGCCGGCAGAGGATTATATCCATCTTTAACTAAAAAGTTAAAAAAGGGATGTATAGTTAGTGCAGACGTTGATTCCAGTGCTTCAAAACTAAACTACTATAACAGACTGCTTATGCTGATGCATGGATATTAAGTTATATAATATCGCCATTACTTTCAATTACTTCGCGGTACCAGCGACCGGAATCCTTAATGATTCTTGACTGATCACGATAGTCCACGTGGATAAGACCGAATCTCATGTCATAACCAAGAGACCATTCAAAATTATCCATTGCTGACCAGTAGAGATATCCCATAAGTGGAACTCCTTCATCTCCGGCACGCTTATATTCTTTAAGATATCGATGCATGTAATCAATACGCTGTGGATCGTGAACTTTTCCATCAAGGGAGACAGTATCATTAACCGCCATTCCATTCTCAGTAAGAAGAATAGGCAGTTTATATCTTTCATACATAAACTTTGGTGACCAATACATAACTGCAGGATCAATAACCCATCCCAAAGCATTTCTTGATATACCGGTGAACTCATTGTCACAGTATCCTGTATCAACCCGGTCGGCAGCACTATAATATATATTCATTCCGTAAAAGTCTATAGGCTGAGATATCAGCTCCATATCTCCCTTTGCAGGGGTAACCATGTCATCGCCAAAAACTTCGTAGGCTTCCTCCGGATATTTCCCTAATACAATAGGATCTGAATAAATGGCAAGAGAGAAGAACATATCATTAAGTGAGAATGTATCTTTTCTGGCAATCTCTATATCAGCGGGATTATCAGACTTAGGGATGCGAACCGGTGCTATAGGTGCGATACCGATTTTTGCTTCACTCTTCGCATTCTCTCTGATATATTTGACAGCCCTGCCATGTGCCAGAAGATAATTATGAATCATTCTGAGTACGGTCTTGTTATCGCATTTCAGGAAAGGAGCATGTCCACCCAGCCAGAATCCATTTCCTATAAAACACTGGGGTTCGTTAAATGTAATCCAATAATGAACTCTGTCAGAAAGCGCATCTATAACTATCTTGGTATACTTCTCAAACCAAAGTGGAAAGTCAGGATTAGCATAAGCTCCCTTAAGATAAAGTGCATAAGGAAGATCCCAATGGAATAGTGTAATAAGCGGTGTAATTCCATTTGCAAGAAGTTCATCAACCAGATTATTATAGAATTCAATTCCTTTAGGATTAACCTCTCCATCACCATCCGGAATAATTCTGGTCCAGCTGATAGAGAACCTGTAATACTTAATTCCCAGCTCTTTAAAAAGCTTTATATCTTCTTTATATCTATGGTAGTGGTCGCATGCCACATTTCCATTTTCGCCATGTGCTACCTTTCCGGGCATAGCTGAAGTAACATCCCAGATATTTAATCCTTTTCCATCTTCGTTGTAAGCACCTTCAATCTGGTATGCGGCTGTAGCAGCTCCCCATATAAAATCATTTGAAAACCCCATATATAACTCCTTTATAAATGTATTATATGTTTTTTTATTATAACAGATAATGTATCCGGAGTGCTACAAGTGTTTATTATTTTAACAAGACATTTTCGTCGTAAGATGATACTATATTAAATAGTGAAGAGTTATATGTATTTTCTAAAAGGGGGAAGTATGAGTAAAGCAAGATCAAAAAGAATTCTTGGCTTATTTGCCATTCTTATCATGATGCATCATCTGGGACAGAAGGTGTCAGCGTTCTGGGTTCCTGCAAGTGTGAGACAGCATGGATTAGAACCCTTCGTTCCTATCGGTTTTCTTCTGGTTTCCTTCTTCTTTTTCTGTTCAGGTTACGGCCTTAGAAAGAGGATGAAAGAAGATGATGATTATTTCAAAGGATTTCTGGTTAGAAGACTGAACAGAATACTTATGATCCTGGTGATCACTAATATCATTTATCTGATTGTCAGACATCTGTATGGCACAGTTTATCTGCCTGCTAATCCTTATTCCTGGTACGCCTATTCCATAATAGTTATGTACTTTGGCTTCTTCCTGATATATAGAAAGGAGAACAAAGTCTCTCATTTTTTAATGGCACTTTGGATACTGGCTTATAGTGTTATCTGTTATATACTGATAAGTGGCAACTGGTGGTATAATACCCCTCCGGTTTTTCTGCTTGGAATAATTATGGCGGATAAAGAAGAGGCTGCTGCCGGCGAAGAAAAATCAGTTTTGAATCTTAAACTTAAGGATAAACTGATCAGGATAATTGTTCCGGTAGTTATATTTATAGTTACCTTTATTCTCTCTGAAAATATGCCGGGGTTTTATCACATTTTTGGAATTAATAATTACGGAATAGTAAATATAATTATAGTGATTCTTCAGATAATATGCTGCTCGGCTTTAAGCTATAGCATATATGTGCTGGCTGCCGGTAAGGAAGAAGAGGAGAAGGAAGGTAAAATGTCCTTCAAGAAGGTGGCAGGCATCGCGCTGGCATTTTATGGAAGAATGACACTGGAGTTCTACCTCATACATGGCCTTTTTATACAGTTGTTCGGACATCATTTTGTAGATGACAAAACCCCACCGGTATTCTATATAAAAAATGTATTTCTTTATGTACTGGTTGTATTTGTTTTAGCTACCGTTTCGGCATTTGTTTTGAAACTTGCTGCAGATCTTATGACGAGATTATATGAGACTAAACCAATATTTGAAAGGATTTTCAACGATCAGAAACGACTGGTTCTGATAGTCCTTGGGATACTGGTGATTATCACTATTATTTATTCCGTCTATCGTCACAGTGTTTCATCTGAAAATGATTCGAAGCTGGAAGAGTATAAGAAAGAAACAATAACCTATGTAAATGTGGATGGTACAGATGTAGCAGCACATGTTGAAGGTGAAGGTAAATACACGGTTGTTCTGCTGGGGTCGGACTGGGATCCCTGTCCCACCATGTATCTTGTTCCCATGTTGAATAATCTAAAGGATACCTACAAGGTTGTTATAATTGATTTTCCGGGAAAGGGTTTTAGTGAGAAATCAGATGCTGAAAGAACAACTCAGTATTTCGTTGATATCATACATGGTACTTTGGAAGGCCTGGGGATTAAGGAGAATATAATTCTTGTTCCTAACCAGATTTCAGCTATTTATTCCTATAGTTATATAGAAAAATACCCTGATGAAGTTGCGGGACTGGTTGGTATAGACGCAGTATTTCCGGAACTTGCAACCAGGTTCCTTGATGGTAATTATAATTCGGTTGATGAATATAGATGGAATCTAAAAAGGATATCTCGTCTGGAAAAACTGAATCAGAATTTTCTGGTGCTTACCGGTTACGTTACATTTCAGACACCGGTATACGACTACGTTTTCTATGGAAGCGGACTAAAGGAATATTACGGTGTCATGGAAGAAATGTATATAAGAAATTATATGCAGGATGCCCAGCTGTTAGAGCAAAAGAATGTATATGACAACTGTATGTCAATGGATGGATATACGCTTCCTGATGATTTACATGTTTCTTTTCTGTTGAA
>JAILMQ010000054.1 GCA_024692605.1 Eubacterium sp. | reverse complement strand
CGTTAATCAGATAAAGGCTATGATTATGAGCGGAGAGCTTTCCCCTGGGGAGGCTCTCCCTTCGATGCGTAATCTGGCTATGCAGATGAGAGTAAGTCTCATCACAACTAAACGCGCCTACGAGGAATTGGAGCGGGATGGCTTCATTGAAACCTACACCGGTAAGGGAAGCTTCGTAAAAGCGCAGAACGCGGAACTTCTGAGAGAAGAAAACCTTCGGCAAACCGAGGAATTATTGCAGAAGGCTGTCTCAAAAGCAAAAATTAGTGGGATTACATTTGACGAATTAACTGATATACTTAAGATGTTATATGAGGAATAAAAATAGAAGGTATAAAAGAGGAATTATAAGTGAAAGAAATATCATTAGAGGAAGTAAGTAAATTGCAGGAAGGCAGTTTCGTAATGATAGATGTTAGGGATGAAGGCCTCAGAGCATATGGAATGATCCCTGATGCTATAGTTATTGATATAGACACTGATACGGAGGATGTACTAAGTCAGATTTCAGAGCTGCCTGAAGGCAAAAAATATATATTTTATTGTGATGTAGGACGAAAAACCAGAGATATTGATGACAGCCTTCTTCCTACAGGCAGGGAATATTACAGCCTTGAGGGTGGCTATATCGGATATGTCAGAGCCTCAATGGCTGATGAGAAAACACAAAAAGAAAAACAGAAAAAAGCAGAGGAGAGTATAAGAAAGAAGTTTCATAAACAGCTATTTACTCCCTTCGCAAAGGCGTGTAAAAACTATAAACTGATCGAAGAGGGAGACCATATTGCAGTTTGTATTTCCGGTGGTAAAGACTCTATGCTTATGGCAAAGCTTTTTCAGGAGATACAGAGACATAGACAATGTAATTTTGAGCTTACATTTCTGGTAATGGATCCGGGATATAAAAAAGAGAACAGGGCACTTATAGAAAGCAATGCTGCTGCACTTGGGATTCCCATAACTATTTTTGAAAGCGATATCTTTGATGCTGTGGATACTATAGAAAAAAGCCCCTGCTATCTCTGTGCAAGGATGAGAAGAGGGTATCTTTACAGTAATGCAAAAGAATTGGGCTGCAATAAGATAGCCTTGGGACATCATTATGATGATGTGATTGAGACTATTCTCATGGGAATGCTGTACGGAGCACAGATTCAGACCATGATGCCAAAGCTTCACAGCACAAATTTTGAAGGGATGGAGCTTATAAGACCACTTTATCTTGTCAGGGAAAGTGACATATGTGCCTGGAGAGATTATAATGATCTGCATTTTCTACAGTGTGCCTGCCACTTCACGGAAACCTGTGAGACCTGTCATGAGGATGGAACAACATCTTCAAAACGTTTAGAAACCAAGAAGTTGATTGCTGAACTGAAAAAAGAAAATCCTTTTGTTGAATCCAATATATTCAATAGTGTTGGAAATGTTAATCTTGATACGGTAATTGCCTACAAGAAGGATGGAGTTCGCCATAGTTTTTTAGATGAGTATTAGAACTCATAAAGGATGAAGTAATATGAGAAAAAGATATGTGAAAACAATATGTGAAAACAATAAGTCGAAGGTTCTCTATATTATTAGCGGTTCTTATGACACTGTCTATTATACCGCTTTTGGATATGCCTGCATATGCTGAAAATACAGTTCCAAAACATGATGAACTGAAGGAAAACTCTGCAAGTCGTCATATTGTTTGTGAGGCCTTGTCGGAGGCGGGACAGGATTATTATAAGGGAGACTATGCATATTCTAAGTTGTTACATACTGGAATTATACTGATACCTGTCCTGAAATGAATGACAGCAAGGAGTTACATTTTATGAAAATATATGTTGATTTTGATGACTGCCTTTGCGAAACGGCAAAGTACTTTACTAAGATTTTAGATGAAATGTTTGGGAAGAATGTGCCCTATGAGAATATAAAGTATTTTGATTTGCAGAAATCATTTTCGATTAATGATGAACAATATGAGCAGATGATGATTGAAGGCCACAGACCTGAAGTTCTCCTGTCTTTTGAAGAGACACCCGGTGCTTCAGAGACACTCAATGAATGGGTTGACCGAGGCTATGATGTTTCTATAATAACCGGCCGCCCATTTAGTTCCTATGAGCCATCAAGACATTGGCTGGATCAGCATGGATTAGAAAGAGTCAGGCTTTACTGCCTTGATAAATACGGCAGAGACGCATTTATAAAAAACAGCACCTTCAGCCTGGAATTAGATGATTATTATAAGATGAAGTTTGATTATGCTATTGAAGATTCTCCAACGGCATTTCGATTTTTTGATCATCTTCCTGATATGAAGGTGATGGTATTTGACAGGCCATGGAACAGGGACTATCAATTACCGGGTGATAATTATAGTCGATGTCTTAACTGGGAATCAATAAAGAGCAATGTTAATTAGATGGATTTTTCATATTTTTAATTCTATCGATTGTAGCCTGGTCAAACTGATTATTGGCAATTGCATGATTCATCCATAGCTTAAGAGAATCTACAGTAAGAGACAGTTTTTCCAGTCTGTCCTGTATTGTAATAAAATCAGGAATCTCATCTTCTGAAAGGCTGCCATCTTCAGTGATTTCAATCAGTCTTTCCTGCTGTTTGCTGAGTGCATTTATTGAAGCAAGAATGCTAAGAGATATTTCCGAAAGTGATAACAGTTTTAATTCAGGAACATAGTCCTGCCCGATGCGACATTCATGTGAGCAGTAGTAGTTGCACAGGGCAGGCTTTTTATATGCTTCTGCCATTGCAACAACATCTTCCGGCTGAACAGTGACCTTTTCACTTTCGATTTTCTCGATTCGGCTTTCTGATATGAACCCCATAAGTTCGCTTGCCTGAGCGCGAGTAAGATTTGCTTCCTCGCGACTTGTAAAGTATATATTTTTATCTTCCTTAATTGATTTTTTTCCCATACCTATTCTCCAAATTCTCGTTTTCGTATCTTATCTGCGCAGGCAATTACTTTTTCTTTCCAGTCATCGTCCTGGGCGTTTAATTGGTACACATTATATCCGTACTGCTTTCCAAGAGAACACACTATTGCTTCATCATCTATATGCAGAGATATTCTATACTTGCTGGGCAGCTTCTGAGGAAGCTGTTCTTTATTATCTCGTTGGACTTCTTTTACATGACGATTACCATTTACTATTCCATCAAACTTTACGTGATAATGTCTGAATAAACCTTTGATGTAATTCATTGATCTGAAGGATGAAGTGTATACCCATACTTCATAACCCTGGGATTGAAGTGCACGGATAACATCAGGTGTTCCTAGTCGTAGTCGTTCTTTATAGATGTAGTTGAATGGAAAATGAAGCGGAGGTTCAGTCTTGTGGGTTTCAGGCAGCACAAAAAGGACCTCATCAAGATCAAAGGAAACTCTCATTTTAGGTTTATCATTTCTGCCTTGTTTCATTTACTATTTGTTTTCTCCATCTTTCATTTTGTGAATTATGCTGATTACCTTTTTTGACCAACTTGCAGCATCTGCATCTATCTCATATTCTTCAAAGTCTTTACCACTATGAAGTGTGCGGATAACCATATCTCTGTCAATGTGGATGGTTTCTTTATATTTTTTTTCAAGCTTTGATTCTGCTTTTTTCTTTTCAGCTGAATGCTTCTTTTCTTTTCTTTCGGTTCCGGTGATTATTCCGTCTACCTTTACCGAATACTTCTTGAATAAGAGACGAATATATTCAAGAGAATAATACTCAGAGGTGTAAACCCAGATGTCATATCCCTTTGTTCCAAGATAATGCATTAAGCCGGGAACTCCAAGTCTGAGACGCTCTTTATAAATCTTGTTAATCGGATATGGAAGTGGCTTCTCGGGAATGTCATACTCTTTAGAACAAAAAATCACTTCATCCAGATCAAACGAAACTCTTTTATCATGCTCAGAAGCTTTGAGCATTTTATCTATATCAACCTGATTAGTAAGATTTACGATCTTTACAGGGATTTTCTCTATCCCTACTTTGAGAGCAGCTGCCCATCTATGATGTCCATTTAGAATCATATAGCCGTCAGGACGGACCTTTTCTACCGTTATAGGTTCATCCAGAGAGTTTTGATCGATTTCTCCATATTTTTGGAAGGCACGAATATAGCGGTTGTAGATGCTATAATTTGGACCTACGGTTCTACTGCAGAATTCATCATCGGGATTTGGATGAAGCTTTTCAATTGGAACTTTCTTAGTAAACATGCGTTCGGCATGACTTGCTTTTACAGGAACCATGATTCCTTCGTATTTATTAACTTCCTGTTCAAGAAAATCAGCAAGCTCTGTTCTGGGTGCTGCCATAATATCCGGCCTCCTTTTACGAATAGAAATAATTATATTCTACAAATTAAAGTATAAAATAACGTACTTGTCTTCGCAAGAAGGTTTTGCGTGATTGGTGTAACAGAATCTATTGTGGTAAAATGATATCTACTGATTGGATTATTCGTACATAAATAGAGGGGAGATTCCGGAAAAATGATGGAACTTAAAAAATTAGATTATAAACTAACAGTATGCAAAGTGGCTGATATATCAGCTATTGATTTATCTACAGAATTTTTCTTTATCGGAAAAACAGATGAAGAAATATCTCTGGTATGCAAGACAGAAGATACACCGGAAAGCACGATAGAACGAGAGGATGGATGGAAAGGTTTTCGTATTCAGGGAGTTCTTGATTTTTCGTTAATTGGAATATTATCAAAAATAACGGGGATTCTAGCCGACCATAAAATAGGTGTATTTGCAGTATCAACATACAACACAGATTACATTCTCGTGAAAGAAGAAAACTTTGAATTATCATTAAAAGTTCTGGAATCAGCAGGATACTTAACAAAAAATGCATAGTATGGTAGACTGATATGAGTATTTTAGTTATCGATTGACCATCTGGAGAGGAGAATGATTACATGCCGGTATTTGATTTTAATGAGAAGAAGGAAGAAGAAGTAAAGGCTGAGAGAAGCTATAAGCTGGTGTATTCAAGTGAAAGAATAACCAGTGCCGAACATCCAATAATGATTCTTGAAGACAGTGGTTCTAAACTTGTTCATCATTCAAATGGTATGTTTGAGGCTCCTACTGTAGGGTCAGCCTTTATATATGACACAGATGAAAAGTCATCCCATAATATTCTTGAAATCGATGCAAGATTCGAGAATCTGCTAAAGTGGCTTGGCGAGAATCACATAATGGTACGTCTTTCAGGACAGACTACCGAAAGAGGCTATGCAGTATATAAGATTCTTGAAACCGGAGTAGCTGTAAGAGGATCAAAGTTATCCGGTGAAAATGGATTCTTACAGTTTATGATTGACCGCCTTCTTCAAAGTGATGCACCATCTGAAGAGACAGTCGATCCGGATGAGATAGATGATGCAGATGATATGAGACTTACAAGTATTCAGAGCATAACAGATTATCTCATGTGTGCAGGCAGTACGCTCCCGGATAATATAAGACTTTGGGCGAGGCGTAATCTTGCTGTTGCGAAGTCTTCGGAAGTGACGCCGGAAGAAAGAAGACATGCACAGAGAGCCCTTTCAATAATGCTCAGCATTCAGTGGAAGAATACTGATTTTCAACCTATAGATCCGGTGGAGGCAAGACGAATTCTCGATGAAGAACTCTACGGATTGGAAAGCGTAAAGCAGCGAATAATCGAAACTATAATTCAGATAAACCGTACACATACACTACCGGCATATGGAATACTTCTTATAGGCCCTGCAGGGACAGGTAAGTCACAGATAGCATATGCAGTAGCAAGAATTCTTAAAATGTCATGGACAACCCTTGAGATGAGTTCCATAAATGATCCGGAGCAGTTGACCGGAAGCTCACGTATATATGCAAATGCAAAACCAGGACTTATCATGGAAGCCTTTGCAAATGCAGAAAGTTCTAATCTGGTATTTATTATAAATGAGCTGGATAAAGCATCATCAGGCAAGGGAAATGGAAATCCTGCGGATGTTCTTCTGACACTCCTGGATAACCTGGGATTTACGGATAACTATGTTGAATGTAATATACCGACAACGGGAGTTTATCCGATAGCAACAGCAAATAACAAAGCAGATATAAGTGCACCGCTTATGTCAAGATTTGCGGTTATAGAACTTCCGGATTACACGCCTCAGGAAAAGAGAGTAATATTTACACGTTTTGCTATGCCTAAAGTCTTAAAGAGAATAGGACTTAGAAGTGAAGAAATTGTTATAACAGAAGAAGCGTTGGATGCTGTAATGGATATATTTAAGAATACATCAGGTATAAGAGATATAGAACAGGCAGCTGAGCATATAGCTGCAAATGCATTATACCGAATAGAAGTTGAAAAACTGGATAGAGTTACCTACGATGCAGATATGATCCGAGAACTTTTAAAATAAATAAATGCCCACTGGAAGTATAGACCAGTGGGCATTTATTTTGTCTTGGTATAAACAATTATTTATGTAATTGATTACTTCTTGTTTTCTTTCTTAAGTTCATTCATCTTCATGGCACGAACCTTAAGTGGAAGTCCCCAAAGTGTTATGAAGCCTTCTGCATCATGATGATCATACATATCACCTGTTGTAAATGATGCAAGTGATTCGCTGTAAAGTGAATATGGAGAAGTTGTACCTGCTTTGATGATATTACCTTTGTAAA
Source organism: Eubacterium sp. (assembly GCA_024692605.1). GTDB lineage: Bacteria > Bacillota > Clostridia > Lachnospirales > Lachnospiraceae > Eubacterium_Q. The sequence continues at coordinate 4,864 of JAILMQ010000054.1, read as the reverse complement.
GACGAAGCTTAACTTCACCTGTTACGTACTGTTGAGTTACATCAACGAAAGCTGATATAGCTTCGCGAGCAGGAGTAAACCATTTACCTTCATATACTATGCTTGCAAGCTTGCTTCCAAGGTCTTTCTTAAGAGCGATAGTGTCACGGTCAAGAACAAGCTCTTCCAGCTGCTGGTGAGCTTCCATAAGAATTGTTCCACCTGGGGTTTCGTATACACCACGGCTCTTCATTCCAACAACTCTGTTCTCAACGATATCTACGATTCCGATACCGTGCTTTCCGCCTACTTCATTAAGTTTGCGGATGATATCAGCTACCTTCATTTTCTCGCCATTAAGAGATACAGGCATACCTTTTTCAAAGTTAATAGTAAGCTCTACATCTTCATCAGGAGCTTTCTCAGGTGTTACTCCAAGAACAAGCATATGATCGTAATTAGGAGCCTGTGCAGGATCTTCAAGTTCAAGTCCTTCATGGCTGATATGCCATATATTTCTATCTCGGCTGTAGGACTGATCTGTTCCGAAAGGAAGATCAATACCATGAGCCTTACAATAATCTATCTCAGCCTGACGTGAATCCATCTGCCATCTGTCATCTCTCCATGGAGCAATAACCTTAATATCAGGAGCGAGAGCCTTGATACCAAGCTCAAATCTTATCTGATCATTTCCTTTACCGGTAGCACCGTGGCATATAGCGACTGCATCCTCCTTACGAGCGATTTCAACAAGTTTAGCAGCAATAGTAGGTCTTGCCATAGCAGTACCCATGAGATATTTATGCTCATATACAGCCCCGGCCTGAACACATGGCATGATATAATTCTCGCAGAGATCATCAACCACATCTTCAATATAAAGCTTAGCGGCTCCTGAGAGACGTGCACGCTCTTCAAGACCATCAAGCTCTTCACCCTGACCGCAGTCTATGCAGCAGCAGATAACTTCATAACCATATGTTTCTTTTAACCATGGGATTACCGCAGTTGTATCAAGTCCACCTGAATATGCTAAAACAACTTTATCCATATTTACTGACCTCTTTTCTATAATAATAAATAATTCGTTTTGGCTATAAAAATGCCACACATCATAATAACGTATATTAAGCAAAAAGAAAAGCATTCTTTGATATTTCTTTAAAATGATGTATTTCATGATATAATTAAGAAAAACAGTTTCACGATTCTCAAAAATAATGACAGGAGAAATTGTTGATGAATGTATATGATTTTGACGGAACAATTTTCTATTCCGATTCACTTGCAGATACGCCACCTTCCTTTATGATACACGTAAAGGAAAGGAAGGCTGGAATAAAGGTCTTTTAAAAATGTATAAGGTAGACTCTAAGCATATGCCGGATATTATAGACTGTTCAGATTTAGTTGGTGGAGGAGCGTTGTCACCTGTTACATGTCAGATACTTGCAGATATTCTTGGTCGGACAATAGAAACCGTGGATAATCCTCAGGCTGTTGGCGCTATCGGAACCGCACTTGCTGCTACTGCGGGTATTAGAGGAGTTGATGTGCTGGAACTTTCGCGTCAGCTTGTAAAAGTGAATCATACCTATATACCTGATCCTAAGAATAGAGAAGTATATGAGCGTAATTACAAAGTATTCAAAAAACTCTATAAGGCCAATGTAACAAACTTTAAGGAACTAAACAAATGAGGTTTATCATAACACACCTAAGGTATTTGAAAGTGAAGATAGTCAAAACTGAAAAAGCGAAATATTGGCAAGCTGCAAAATCGAAATAACGGTTTTGCGGCTTTTTTGTATCGGATCAGTAGAAGAGAAGGTGAAAGAAACATCCATTTTCACCACTTTATGATAAGGATTTAAGGGTACTAAAAATAAAGGAGTTCTAAAACGCATCTTAACTCCCGATTTCTACCACTTACCGAGGGAAATGATACTTTTGCTTACATTTCTGATATATTTGCCTCATCAAACAAAGAACAAGGAGGCTTTAAAAATGTTAGTAAGTTTTTTGCAAGAGGTAAGAGAGATGAATGATAAGACAAATAAGTTTGTGAAGGTGATGCTTAGCATAGTTACAGTGGCTCCAGTGATTGCGGCTATGGTTTTTACAATACTCTTCACATTTGTTTTAAAGAGCAGGCCTGAGGAGAGAATTCTTCACTCAGCAACAACATTTTTATTATGGATGTTTGCAACGTTATTCTATATAATGATGATTGCATGTTTTAAGAATAAGAAGAGAAGAACAGTGTCTATAGTTGGAATGATCATTTGTGTAGCGTTGGCTATTCTTGTTACACCGCTGGACAGATATGTAGCACTTTGTTTTTCCAAGAGTCATGTTGGTTCATATATACTCGCTGCAGTTCTTCTAGTCACATATTTGGTAGTGACGATTAAATCATTAAAGTAGAGTAGACGCACCGCCTAAAGGAGGAATAATTTGAAAGTCGATATTAATATATCAAAAGAGGTAAAAGAACCATATGTTGTCATTCATACGGCTGAAATGACACCTGAAGTTTCAGAACTTGCAAATACTATATCGGAAATATCTGGCCAGTCAGTAGGCCGAATCATAGGTACTATCGACGACAGAAAGATCATTATCGAAGCAGATAAAATAAGTGTTATCCGTGTAGAAAATGAAAAGGTCTTTATTGTATCTGAAAGCATGACCTACAGGGTTAATAAGAGAATGTATGAATTGCTTGATATACTTGGCAAGGACTTTATGCAGGTTTCCAAGTCAGCAAGTATCAATCTCAAATTCCTGAGGAGCGTAGAACCATATTTTAATGGAGTAATGGTGCTTAATCTTAAGGATGGAGAGAAGGAATATATTTCCCGCAAATATGTTCCGGAGTTAAAGAAATACCTCAGTATATAGGAGATAAGAATATGAAATTATTAAAAGATATACTAAAATCAGCATTAATAAGTATAGTGGCATCGATGTGCATTTTTGTGATTGTTGGAATGGTATTTGATCAGGTGGGAAAAGGAATCTTTGTACTTAAAGATTATATGTTTACAAAAATGGTGATTGCATGCGTGATCACTGGACTTGGTTTTGGAGTACCAACCTTCCTCTACAGTATGGAAAATATCCCAATAGCATTTGCATCCATCATCCATTTAGGAATTGGATTTGCTATCTACTTCCTGGTAGCATCTCAGGTTGGATGGATACCAAAGCAGGCAGGAACGGTTGCATGTGTTGCAACCATTGCAGGTGTGATAGTAGTGGGACTTATCATTTGGGCATGCTTCCTGAAGTACAATAAGAACCTGGCCGAGAAGATGAACAAAGCATTAGAGCAACCTCGTATTTAAAAGCCACAGATGAAGGGTAGAGAGTGTTGCTGAACATAGTTGGAGAGTATCGCTTATGGCATTTCTTCTTAGAAATGAGTTTCCTGAGGTTGATGCTCTGTATATGAATTAATTGGAGGTATGAATTCTAATGCTAGAATACGGATTAGCTACAAAAGATGATATAGAAGAGTTAATACAACTCCGAATAGCTTATATGATAGATGATTTCGGCAGTGTATCTGAAGTAGAAAAGGATGGAATGAAGAAACAGCTTCCTAGTTATTTTGAAAGAAAACTTGGAACTGAATTTATCGCGTTTGTTGCAAGAGATAACGACAGGATAGTTTCAGTTGCATATCTGCATATTATAGAAATGCCTGCTAATTCTGTTCTTCTGAATGGGCTTTACGGAGATGTACTCAGTGTTTATACAGTGCCTGAATGTACTTTTCGTCCGCCCCGGCACCATTTGCCGAAAGTCCTAGAAGCCGTAAATAATTATACTATTAGTCCAATGACAGCAAATAGAAAAGTGATGTATGATTTCAGTATTATAAAGCTTAGGAGGATATGCTAATATGAATGCAAGAGAATTTTTGGAAATATTACATGTGGCTGAGAGACTTAAGGATACTCCGCGACACTGTACTACGAGCAAGAGAAGGATAGAGAGTGTTGCCGAGCATAGTTGGAGAGTATCACTTATGGCATTTCTTCTTAAGGATGAGTTTCCAGAGGTGGATAGTGACAAAGTGGTTTGTATGTGTCTGATTCATGATCTTGGGGAATGTTTTACGGGTGATATTCCGACATTCGTTAAGACAGATGGTGACAGAAAGACAGAAGATGAGCTTCTTGGTGAGTGGGTGAAGAGCCTCCCTGAAGAAGTATCAAAGTCTATGACGGAACTATATGATGAAATGGAGAAACAAGAAACTCTTGAGGCGAAGCTTTATAAAGCTCTCGATAAACTCGAGGCTCTGATACAACATAATGAATCTCCAATAGACACCTGGTCAGAAAATGAATATGAATTAAATAAAACATATGCATTTAATGTGGTTGAACATTCTGAATGGCTGAAAGAACTTAGGCAGGAAATTCTCAAAGATACACTTGAAAAAATAGAGATGGAAAAGCCGGATAGTAGTAAATGCTAAGAGTTATACGATAATCACGGCTCATAGAGGTAAGTAATTATGATAAAAGTACTATTCGTCTGCCACGGCAAGATACCAGCCTATTATCATTAAGCCGAATAAATACTTGATTTGAAGGAAGGCAAAGCTGTGATTTGCACCATGTTTGCACCTTTTTGCAAGAGTTAACTATTGAATGAGTCCAGATCCTTTAATATCCTTTCTCAATATAAATTGGGAAAGGATATTTTGATGACGGTTAGGGAAAAACTTATTCCCCAAAAATAAAAAAATGTTGAATTTGGGGAATAGAGAATGTATTATAATCGTGGAGGTGATGGAATGAAACTAATAAAAAGAGTCAAATATCTAAATGAGATTGCCGAATTAATTGGTATTCCTGATATTAAA
>JAILMQ010000024.1 GCA_024692605.1 Eubacterium sp. | reverse complement strand
TGAAGTACTGTATTCATTTCTTGAGAAACTGCCGGATGTTCTGAATCCGGGAGGCAGAGTTGTGATACTTACATTTCATTCAGGAGAGGATCGCCTGGTGAAGAAAGCATTTAAGAGATTATATAAAGAAGGAATCTTTAGTGATATCTCTTCGGATGTGATCAGACCTTCAGCGGAGGAATGCAGGATAAATCCAAGAAGCAAATCTACAAAAATGAGATGGGGTATATTATGAAAAAAGGGGATAATATGGGGAGAAATCATGAGGTTACATCATCACAGCTTCTGCTGGATGAAAATGGTGAACTTAGGGAACCGGGATGGTCGAGAAGTCAGGTTCAGAAATACGATAGAAGCATGATCAAGGCTCCAAAGTGGAGAATTAAGGAATGGGATTACTACCTGGTTTTAAGTGATAAATTTGCCGGGGCATTTACTATCTCTGATGATGGATATATAGGCCTTCAGTCTGTCTCTCTTCTGAAGTTTGGGGACGAACCATGGGAACATACAGAAACTGTGCTTAATGCATTTCCTATGGGAAGGATTAGTCTTCCGGGGAGTTCCGATGTTGGACCAACTAAATACATGGATAAGCGCCTGAAGATGAAGTTTGATGTTGGCAAGGGTAAGAGACGTATCAGGTGTAAGTTTGATGATTTTTATAAAGGTAAGCCTTTTGAATGTGACATCATACTTCAGCAGCCGGAAATGGATTCAATGGTCATTGCGACACCATGGGATAAAAAACATGCATTTTACTATAATCAGAAGATTAATACTATGCGTGCTTCCGGATATATGAAGTTCGATGGAAAGCTCTATGAGTTTAATCCTAAAACTGATTTTGGAACTTTAGACTGGGGACGTGGAGTTTGGACCTATGACAATATCTGGTTATGGGGATCCGGAAATGCTGACGTTAACGGCAACAGTTTCGGTTTCAATATTGGTTACGGTTTCGGTAATACCAGTGCAGCTACAGAAAATGTAATTTTTTACAATGGTGTGGTTCATAAGCTGGATGATATAGAATTCCATATTCCGGAGAATATAATGGATAAGTGGAGTTTTACTTCATCAGACAATAGGTTCGAGATGGATTTTATTCCTGTGCTGGATAGGGCAGCGTGCCTGGACTATAAAGTTATAGTTTCGGATCAGCATCAGGTGTTTGGCCGTATGTCAGGAAAGGCAGTGCTGGATGATGGAACTGTTGTCGAAGTGAAGGATATGATGTGCTTTGCAGAGAAGGTTCATAACAGATATTAATTATTTTCTCATTAAATCTTCCAGAAAGCGAGACAGTTTGCTGCTACCGTCTATTGTAGTGGCTTTGCCATTTGCACTCATATAATCTTTGAGAGTGTTCCAATTAACATACACATCATCTGTGACTGAAACTGTCTTATCGTTGTAGTGAAGCACAATCTTGTTATATGTTCTGGAGCCATATTTAGTATACACAACCAGGTTAGTTATTACTTCGCATTGGGAAATGTTATTCATTGATATTATATCTGAAAAAATAAACCATTTTCTGATAGTGATTGCATTTCCCTGTACAATAATCTTTTTCCCTACTGACTCAAGAAATATAAACAAGAACATAAGAGAAATCAGCACTAAGAAAAATACAAACATATATACCATGCTCGTATTGCCATGGATATACATATCTGATAATAGATTCTTTGCAAAATGAAAGACGAAGAATGGAAATATAATAAAAAATACTAAAAGAATAGCTTTTATCTTGTTATATTCAACTGTAAATGAAGAGATGACAGGTGTCCTAAAAGAATCATCTTGTGTATCATAATAATAATCATTATACATGAGTTTATCCTCCATGAAGCATTTTAACATACTGTATACTTTTTTTGGAGAAAAAAATGAAGGAGAAAATATGTTAAAATATTGCTTATAGTTTGCTATAGGGGTACCATGCAAAGACCATACATGATATACATAAAATGCTTGTTAATATGAATAGAATATGGGTATGATCCCCGTACACTAAAACTGAACAAGGGAAAACGCCTGCGTGTCAAGAATGCACCCGGCAAAGTGAGATGGAAATCTGATAAAAAGTCCGTAGCAACAGTAACAAACAAAGGATTTGTCAAGGCAGTGGGGCATGGCAAGGCTGTCATAAAAGCCTACGGTACCTTATACATTTGCTAACAATAACCTTTTGGCACAGCATTACCAGAAACATGGAATCGATATGGGATTTAAATCTGCCGCGTCGTATCAAAAAGCTGCAGGAAAAGTCATCGAAAATAAAGACTCGCTTCACAAGCAGTCTGCCGACGATGACACCTTGTATTTTCTGGAATACACTGGGGAGTTCGTCGTGGTCTCCAAGTGGGGGTTCATCCGAACCTATTTCATTCCAAACGATGGAAAGTATTACTATGACAAACAATAAAAGTATACCAAGGGGTCAGACCCTATGGTATATATGGAGGAATTATGATTAATAGAGATGATATGCTGGAACTTACGAGGAGGATGACACCAAAACGGACCTGCTTCTCACGAGTAGCCGGATGCTATGTAACGAGAGATGGCGAGATGGATGGAACATTTAATATTCACTTCGGAAAGCTGACGGAAGCGGAGAAGAAGCAGAATCTGGAACTTGCCAAGGCAATTCCCTTCGCTAAGACTAATATTCAGCTGAAGGAATACGATCTTCCAAATACTACAGGCCGCAGAGACAGCATGCGAGCACTCCTTACAGCTCTCAAGGAGACGGAACTGAAGGATGATGCACTGCTCAGTATTCTATATGAAGTCATTATGGAGCGTTATAAAGTACCCTTTGATTATGCAATCACACTATTCTTTGGTACTTATGATATTCCACAAAAAGGTACCGATGGCCAGTGGATAGAAGATTCCGTGGAAATGTACAACTTCCTGATCTGTTCCATAGCCCCTTATGAAGGTGACTACGAAGTGGGCTGGCCGGAATTCGGATTCCTGTATCCGGCATTTGCTGACCGCAGCCCTGATAAAGATAAAATTGATATATATAATGTTGATCCTGATATGGAAAATAAAGAAATTATGAAAATGATTCTTTTATAGGAGAAGAAGTTATGGATAACAAATCTGCTTATGATTCAAATATATATGATGCACACATAGTGAATGTACTACCATATTATAATGAGTATTCAAACCAGATAATAGATATGGTGCAAACCATGTGTCCTGAGAAACCTAAATGGCTGGATACGGGATGCGGAACGGGAACCCTTGCTGCTAAAGCCCTGGAAGTCCTTCATGATGTAGAATTCACACTTAGTGATCCTTCGAATGATATGCTGAATCTTGCAAAGAAAAAACTCGGTAATGCAGAAGTGCGGTATGTAAACCTTTCGTCAGATGAACTGGATTACGATAATGAATTCGATGTAGTCACAGCTGTACAGTGCCATCATTATTATGATGCTGAGGGAAGAGAGAAGGCGGTCAGAAATATTTATAGAGCGCTTAATGAATCGGGATTATTTATAACCTTCGAAAATATCAGAATGGCAACTGATTCAAGTGATGAGATTATGATGAAAAGGTGGATAAGATTTCTGAAAGAACACGGAAATTCACCTCAGGATGTTCAAATGCATATTGACAGACGTGGTGTGGAGACTCACCCGATTACGGTAGAAGAGCATATAGAACTCCTTAAGAAATGTGGATTCAGATCGGTCAATGTTCTGTGGGCATCCTATCTTCAGGCAGGATTCTGGGCAATAAAGTGATATATACAGCGATAAGGCGTCTATGAGTGATGTGTATTTGTATGTGGAAAGGATGCTAGGATGGGATATAATTTTTTCAAAATAAAACAGGTTCCGGAGGTATTTAACAATAAGTTAAATGAGTTCTGTGCATCGATTGGTACGGCTATAAGCAAGGGGGTAAATATCCCATTTGCTGACAGCGATGTGTCGTATGTGCTGAAGCTGCAAAATGACAGGCTTCGCAGGAAGTGCGTCGATTTGGAATATAACATTTACGCCCGAGACCCAAGTGATAAGACCTTCAACGTTGGAAGCGAATGGCGGGATGCGCATTATTACAGTGCCGTGTGCAACAATCGATGCGGCGTTAAGAGAATCGTTAGAAGAGGCGGAAATGTATCTTATCGAGACGACAAAAGGACTATTATGTATGGGACAATCACAGATGTTCTAAATGGCATTCGTCTCGACAATGATCCGTACGGCTGCCCGAATTGTGGGGCGGTTTCAACGGTTGCCGGCCTTCAGAATGGTTGCTCATATTGTGGTACTAGATTTAGGATGGATGAGCTCTTTCCGAAGATTACATCGTATTATTTTCTGGAAGAACCCGGCATGACTTCGAAAGAATTTAAGACCGGATTTTTCAAGCTGTATCCCATTGCGGCGATTGCCATGTACATTCTGTGCTGCATCATAAAACCGGATGTTTATCTGCCATGGAATCTGGTGAGGCATGTGTCTACGCTTATCTGGATGATTATTGGGATTGGCCTTGGAAGCTTCCCGGTAGCCTATATATTATACGTATATTTCCTCTTTATGAGGCTGATTGTGAAGGCGATTGCAAATACAGGCAAAATGGGTACGGCTGGTTCCAGGAGCATGTTTGAGTCGAGGATGAAGAGAATCAGCCCTGAGTTCTCATACGAATATTTCACGAGTAAGGCACTGTCGCTGATCAAGACGGCGGTCTTCTCGCAGAATGAGAGTGAGCTCATGTTTTATGAGGGTGGACCACTCGATCCGAAAATGAAGGATATCATCGATCTGAATTATGGCGGTGCATTGGGAATTAAAAGCTTTGTCGATGAAGGGCAGTACGCAACTGTCGTGACAAAGGCCTATTTCGACGTTATCTATGCAACTGACAGCAAGGTCTATTCGAAATCCCAGGTGTTTAGCGCGACGTTTAGGCGTCGTACCGATATACCGGTTAACTTCAACTTTTCGATAACGAGAATCACTTGCCCATCCTGTGGAGCAAGCTTCGACGCGACGAAGATCAAGAATTGCCCATACTGCGGAAATCAGTATGACGGCACATCCGACGACTGGGTTCTGGTCGAACTAAAATACAATTGAATTTGTGACGTATAAGGTATATTCTGATGTATGCTATACGTTAGGAGAAAGAAGGATGAACCGATATTTTAATAGCCTTTTAATACTACTTGCCGGCATTCTGTGGGGAGCCATGGGACTATTTGTGAGACCGCTTAATTCTATGGGGCTCACTTCTTGGGATATAGTATTTATTAGAGCTATTCTGACAATGATTTTTATGGCAGCATTCCTATTGATTAAGGATAGAAGTCTGTTTAAGATAAAACTTAAGGATATCTGGTGCTTCTTCGGAACCGGAATACTGAGTATAGTATTTTTTAATATGTGTTATTTCAAAGAAATCACAATAGCGCCGCTATCTGTAGCGGCAATCCTGCTTTATACAGCACCTGCATTTGTTATGGTGATTTCCTTGTTTTGTTTTAAGGAAAAGCTTACAAAACAAAAAATAATTGCGCTTATTTTTTCCTTCGTAGGGCTTATTTTTGTTACCGGAGTTTTCAGTAGTGGAGATAAACTAAGCTTTAAGACCTTGATGATTGGTTTGGGAGCCGGACTTGGCTATGCGCTTTATTCTATATTTAGTAGATATGCGTTAGAGAGAGGATATGAATCCTCGACAATTAGCTTTTATACATTTCTTTTTGCATCGATATCAACGGTTTTCTTTGCTAGTCCAATTCATGTAGCAAGTGTAGTTACAAGCTCGCTAATGACTGTGTGTCTGGTGATAGTTTTTGCGCTTGTGTCCACAATCATTCCTTATCTAACATATACTATCGGCCTAAAAGGTGTAGAAAATGGACGCGCTTCAATAATTGCTTCAATTGAACCGGTTGTTGCAACTCTCATAGGAATTGTGTGGTTCCATGAAAAGATGACTATATGGGTTTTGATAGGAATAATACTTGTATTAACCGGTATTGTGATTAGTAATCAGTATAATTTAGATGTCAAAAAATAGAGCTAAATTATATACATTATTATCATGGGTGGTTATTAAAGGGGAGTTTACGAAAACTCAAGGAGATACTCTTGTTGAAGAATTCATTTCGATATTCTTTTGGAGTGTAGCCTGTGTGTTTATGGAAAAATGCTGTAAAATGGCTCTGTGAACAGAATCCCATGGAGTATGAAATCTGTGAGTAATTATAATCTGTTCTAGAGAGCAAAGCTTCCGAAGCTTTAATTCGAATATCTGTCAGATATGTTCCGAGAGTTTTTCCTGTTTCCTTTTTAAACAAAGTAGAGAGATAACAAGGGTTCATATGAACTCTGTCTGCTAGTAATTCTAAAGTTATTTTTTCGTTAAAATGAGAGTCGATATAATTGAGGCATTCTAAGATCTGCTTTGAATATTGACTCTCTTTTTTATATCTCTTAACGGTTTCCACAAATATAGTCCACGCCTCTTTATTAAGCTTTTTTATCTCATTAATGGACTTTGCGACATCAGCTTTCTGAATATACACATCACTGATAGAATAAATAGTTTCCTAAGGCATGCCTGCCTCAATCAAATATCTTGTTGCCAGTCCGGTATTGACGATAAAGAGGTATCTCATATTTCGAAGTGGGTCCTTGGAGAGAGTGCCTTGTATAGCAGGGTTCAAAATATTTATTGAATCAGCGATAGCTCTTTCGTCTCCATTGATCAGATATCTGAATCTTCTTATTTCATCTTGATAAGTAGTGTGAATAAAACCTGCTTCAGCATGTTGAT
>JAILMQ010000262.1 GCA_024692605.1 Eubacterium sp. | reverse complement strand
TAGCCTCGTTATCGTACTCATTGGCCGGCTCCTTAACCAGCGTTACAATATCTCCTCTTTCAAGGATGTCTGTACCATATCTGAAGTTCATCCCTGCGATTGTAATATAAATCTTCTTCATCTCATTACCCATTCCTATGTCCTCCTTATGTTTTATTTTTTCTTCATTATACAAAACTCTTTTTGATTGCAGGTCGCTCTCCCGACGACCTTTCATCCACCCAACACTTACTTCCGCGATTTTGTTGTTATCCCCATGATAAATCCTCCCCGTGGTCAATAAAAAGACCAGCCTCTATGAGGCTGGCCTTCAATGGTTTATCTGATTATGAAAGAGTATTTTCCATCTTCCAGATTTTCTCCTGTGCTTACACAGATATAATATGTTCCCTTCTTCAGTTTTAATTTTGTTTTATATGATTGTCCTTTATATACATTAATTTCTTCTACTTGTTTACCTGACTTTTTGATTACTGTATATTTTACGTTTCCATTAACATTTATATTTTTAAATGTCATTTTATGTGTCTTCGTGGATGAAAATTTTATCTTGTAATAATCTATATCTCCATCCTTACATCCATATAATACGCTTGTGTTTTTTTTCTTTGAAACTTTAATAGTCTTTGCATTTTTCTTTGTATCACTAATGTCACTTAAGCACTTAATACTGAACTTGTATTTTCCTTCATTTCCATTTACTAAAATATAATTAACACCCTTCTTCAGTTTTAAAGTTATATCTTTAGTTCCGGCACTACCAATAGTTGAAGAAGACAATAAAGCTTCATCTTTATCATATATGCTAAATGTTGCTTCATACATATCTATATTTTTACAGCTTAATCTATATTTTCCAGCCTTTTTTGCATTTATTTTAAAATAGTCTTTATCATCTAAATAACCATTTGCTATATCTCCTGTGTAATCCTTATTAAGTAAAATGGTCTGTGCCCCAGATACCTCATCAGAAATATCTTCTTCCTTTATTACCGAGAAAATATATGTTCCAAAAGATTTTATATCGTGCGAACTAATTGAAAAGTAGTAAGTTCCTTTTTTAAATGGAACCAGATACGTTTTTTCCGTGCCCATATCGGTTTTCATACATTCCATCATCGCTCCGTCTTCATCATATATCTTACAATATATATCTGAATCAAAAGCTCCCCAACTTCTTTCAATATCTATATCCTTGTTATAGAAACGATATTTTCCGGGTTCTGTTATATTTATTTTATAATAATGTATGTTATTTCCTTCTGAAAAAGTCTTTCTATAGGGTGTTACAAGATTAACCTGAACTGCCCGAGTTAGTGCATCATTATACGTTGAAACATAGGAATTGCTCTCATCGGTGTATGCATATGAATTACACCCAAAATCTGCAATAATTGCAAAAATCACCATCATTCCTGCCACCATCCTGGTTACATTAATTTTCATTTTACCTTTCATTTTCATTTCTTTCATCGTCTTTTTTCCTTTCTTATATAAAGATTATTTGTTGCTTGTACTTTTTAGACGAATAAAGTTTTGAAAAAGTTTTATGATTTTTTAAATTTTTTTATTTTTTTTAATCTGCATATTCATTCAGACTAAAATCAGTCCAATTATTTCCTGCTCCGGCATTTACTTTTGCATTACCACATACCCATAGTTCTCCATCCTCACCAAGATATAATTCAAAGGATTGAAGATTGCTGTCTGTAAATGTTTCCTCTTCCCTTACTAACGAATATAAACCAGATTGATGTAAATAATTATTTAGTCCTGTCTTCAGTTTTTCTTTATAATCTTCAGACGACATGCCCGCCATCTCCAGGAAATAGGAATTATCACATACCCTATCCTGTTTCAAATCAACTGAATAAACCGTTATATCATAAGCAGTATCAATATCCGGTTCATACTTGTGAAAAACAATAGTTAGCACATCATCATTTCTCCACCATTCATAGGAAGCTGCAGGATAACCAGAATTTGAAAAGTCAGCCGAAATCTCTTCGTTAATCTTTTCGCTTGCCTCAGAATCAAAGTTTATCTTTGGAATAAGTCGGTCATATGTTGAACCATTAAAAGTCAATCCATATCCATATTGTGATATATCACTATCCACAACCAGATCATCCGGATATTCTATCTTAGCCTCGGTGGTAACCTCGGTAGTCGCTTCAGTTGTAATTTCTGTTATAGCTTCTGTTGTCGCCTCCGTTGTGTCAGATATAGTTGCTTCAGTTGTTTCCGGTTCATCTGTAGTCATCTCTACAACCTTTTGTGAGGATTCAGACGTAATATTTCTGTTTCTACTTATATTCAACGCAACTATTGCTCCTGTAATTGCCGCACTTCCTGCAAGTGCTCCGATTAGTATCTTAGTTCCTAATGTTGCCCCAGACTTGCTTATTATTGCAGACTGACTTCCAGCTTTTCCCGCATAGGATACTGCAGAACTCTCCGCTGTAATCTTGGTTGATACTGTACCTCCTGCTGCTCCACCAGCCATACCTGATATACCTGTTGCTCCGGATAGATGAGCCTCCAGACGTATAAGGTACAGAAGCAATGGAAGTGGTGCAAAGCTGTAGAGTTTGTAGCCTTTCTTTCTGAGTTCTTCGCCCTGAGTCTTGATATTCTTCCTTGCATAATTAAGTCTGGACTTTACAGTATTTTCAGAAACATCCATAGCCTCAGCTATTTCTTTTATACTCATACCCTCTATATGAAACATAATCAGGGCCATTCTCTGCTCATCCGAAAGCGTAGACATCATTTCCCGAACCAGATCCTGAGTTTCCTTCTGAGTATAAGCCACCTCCGGCTGCCACTCAGTATTTTCATCTTCAAACTCATATTCCATTACATCGCCATCTGGGTCCTCAGCTTCCATCTCAGAAAAAAGAACATCTCTTCTGGAATTACCCTCTGCATCTTTTCTATTCTGTTTTCTTAGAAGATCTTTCGCTTTATTGGCAACTATCATTCCAAACCAGCTACTGAATTTCTTAGGATCATCCAGTGAATTAATACTGCTCATCATCTTGATGTATGAATCTTGAAGTACATCCTCTGCATCCTGTTCATTCTTCACATATTTCAAAGCAAGATACTTCTTATCCTTATAAGTTTCATTATAAAGATATTCAAAACCTCTATTATCTCCTGCTTTGGCAAGTACAACTGCTACATCAATATTCAGAGGTTGCTGATGACCACAGAAATTACAAAACAGCACAGAATCTTCAATTTGTTCACCACAATTAATACAATACTTCATATTATTCTAAACCCTTTTCTATATTACATATGTAATAAAACATATATATTTTAACTATTCAGTGTATTTTTGTTTTAAGAGTTTCTGCATTTCTTTTTTTACTTTTTCCGGTCGTATTATCTTTACATTACCTTCTAATGCAATGACCCAGGAAAGGAACTGGCTGCTCACCGCAACATTTACTCTTACTTCAAAATGTTCATCATCCACACGCATTAGTTTTACATCCGAACCAAACTGGTCGATGATAACATTTGCCATCTCATTCCTGCACTTCAGGGTTACAGTTTCAAAGTCACCGCCATACATACGGAAATACTGCTCGTTATACTTGGCCTTATCCTGCTTTTTGAATTCCGAAGCCCCCTTACGCTTTATATCTGTAACAGAGGCTTTTCTCATCTTATCCACACGAAAGTGGCGCATCTCATTCCTGTCATGGTCGAAGCCGATAAGATAATATCGCTCATCATCAAAGTGTAGTGCCCATGGACTAACCTCATAGAAAGCTCCATCCCGACGGAACTCCTCTTCTCCTTTAACGTTCCAGCTGAAGTACTTAAACTTTATGGCTTTATCTTCAATCATTCCTGTATGAATAGCATCTACCGCATAATAAATGCTTTCATCCATGTTTTTGACGCGGCCGGAAACCTTAACTTCTCGTTCGAAAAGCTTGGCATCATAATTACTGAGAGATTTTTCCAGTTTATGAATCAGTTCTTCCGTCTTTTTCTCGGAAATAAACTTCGATGACTGTATTGCATCCACCAGAATCTTGATCTCCGCTATCTCGAAATCTCTGTTACCGCAGTGATAATAAGTTCTGAAGCCATCCATCTCCTTTATTATCTCTATTCCAAAATCATCAAGAGCTGCCAGATCATCATATACACTTTTACGCTGTGCCTCGATATCATACTTCGCAAGTTCTGCAAGAATCTGGGGCATAGTGAGTGCATGCGTATCATC
>JAILMQ010000248.1 GCA_024692605.1 Eubacterium sp. | reverse complement strand
TATATGTTGATAAGATTATCAGACCGAAGCTTTAATAGCTAATTTTCAGATTCGCTACAAGTTCTACTATCACCATGACAAATAGTATTCCTCAAGTTCTCTCAAACGCTCTTTATTACCAGATACATTTGCAGAATAGATATCCGTCCCATCATATCCTTTCAGCTGGTAATTATCCTTTATAGCCTTTATCAGCCATCCGACAATATTTCCTACATGAGATTTTTGAGCTTTAAGCCTTTCCAATGCTACTTTGCATTTTTGAATATCATTATCGGCCGCACTAAGAACAGCCCTGATGTCCTTTTCATTCAGGCCATAAAGCATCTTAGCATCACTTGAAATCCCGGAAAACCTTTTGTCCTTAATTAATAGCTTTGGAATCCTATAAAATGCAAACTGTTATGCTTCAATACCATAAAAATAATCTAAATTTATTAGTTCTCTCATAATTTTCCCCCGATTTAAATGAAAAATGTTTTAGTGTGTGTTTTAGTGCAACTCGTAAAAATATGATTTTTAACAGATCCTAAGACACGAAACCCGCTATTTTATTGGGTTTAGGCAGAAAAAGACCTCAGCATACTTACCGAGGTCTCTGAGTGCCATAATCGCTATAGCGATTATGCAAGCCTTGCACAAAAAAAGCAAGGCTTGGTTCCGCTTCGCGTAACGCATCCTCACTCCGTTCGGAGCAACGATTTCTTTCAGAAATCGTTACCAGTGCTGGGGTACAAGGATTCGAACCTTGAAATGACGGAGTCAGAGTGAATCACTCTGACTCCGGAAAATGTAGTATTTATCTATGTTTCAAGTCTTCAAAAAAATCTGTATGATAATAAATATGACAACACATTTTACTGTGGCGTTACTATCATCTGCTTAGACAACTCCTCAACAAAAGCAAGTGGAAGTCTAAGTGTTTTAGCAATTTGCTCTAATGTAAGATCATTAGCTTTAATAGCATCCTTAGCCATATCGATTTTTTCTTCATTAATGATGTTATCCATGAGTTCGCACACTTCTCCTCGACCTCCTTCCGTATCCTTTAAGTAATGTACTCTATCTCTTAGTAACGGGTTTATTATATCTTCTGCTTTGTCACAGAAGAAATCATGCATTAGCTCTCCTATCGGAGTACTTGTGTCCCTATAATCACCATTTACATATACTATATGGGCTCCATCTCCTAATGGTCTATTATTAAGCTCCTTAATAGTATTTTCTGCATTGTAAACAGGAAGTCCTGCTTCAAAATTGTCTTTTTCAGTGATAAAGATTGTATATCTATCCGGGATATCCGGATAATCCATTCCTCGGTTTAATAATCTACTATCAACAAGTGCACCTAAAAATCTTGCTCTCTGTACTGATGCACCTGCAAGTTTTCTTTGAACCTCAAAATGATATGCATTACCATTAGTATCATTAGCATAAATATCCAACCTTGATTCTTTACCATATAGATTTGTTATATAATGCTGAGCCTTTACTGACACTACAGTTATATCATCTCTGTTTAGTATAACGCTGATAAGTAATGAAGTTTCCTCAATTCTTCCATCAAAAACCGCTGACATAAAGGTATCATCAAACATCTTAAACTGGGCAATAGTCTTGAGTTTTTCTTCATTTATCTTCTTTTCTTCCAAGGTATCACCTCCGCGTTTCTAAATTTATATTATCACAGGAAATGTGTATTTTCTATAAATTTTCATCTTTGTATACTTTTTTATTCTTTCTTAACACCCTTTGGTACATTAACTACATTCAATACTCGACCTTCAGCAACTACTTTCTTCGTAAGCGAAATGTAATGCTTTATTATTGTCTCCGGAGTATCTCCAAGGTAAGCTGCTATATCTTCAACTCGGCATCCCTCACGATGCATTTTCGTAGCACATGTACGTCGTAAAATATGTGCACCACTTATTTCAGTAGGCAATCCAGCCTTCAAGTAAAACTTATTTAGATTATATCCATAGTTAGATGGATTGGTCGGCTTATAAACCTTGTTATATATAATATAATCATCCTGATCTGTGTTAACTGATACTCGTTTGATTTCATCTATTACCATTTTTGCATCGTCACTTAATACAATATCTCGTGAATGATAATTCTTCACTTCGTTTTCATTAGGAATATATTCACCTGTAGCTCTATTCTTTGCTACATTTCTTGTTTTACTTATACTAAGGGTATTTGTTATGTTGTCATAATCACTCCATTTCAGCGCACACATCTCTCCCTGCCTCATGCCAGTATACAAAAGAAGTAATGAGCTTAGACCTGTAATATAGTAATATGAGGGATCTTTATTCATATGCTCAACATATTCTTCAATAATTTTAATCTGCTCATCTGATAAGATTCTCACTACACCAGAAGAACTGTTTCTTTTTTCAAGATTTCTTAATCTGGTTTTAAGTTTATCCATAACAGGTTTGCAAGGATTAAAGTCAGTATAATAAGCTTGATCATTCGCCCAATTATATGCAGAGTTTATGACATCCAAAGTCTTTGTTATGCTTGAAACGGATAACTTACCTTCATTTATCAGTTTTTCAATATGGTTATTTACATCTTGTGGTTTAATGCTGGTTATCTGTAGTTTTCCAATAAGGTATGGTTCGATCTGATTACGAATTGTACTCTCTCTTCTATCAGCTGCCTTAGGCTTAAG
>JAILMQ010000171.1 GCA_024692605.1 Eubacterium sp. | reverse complement strand
AATTATCTTAGAAGCGAATTCTTTTCCGTCTGCATCTGTAACAACAGCAGACACTTCCTTATCATATACCACATCTGCCTTAAAGGAAACATTTATCTTTCCGGCTGATGTGCAGGTAACCTTTGGGGCTTTTACTTTTTCTGTTTTAGCCTCAGCACCTGTGCCTGCTGAGAAAATGATGATCATTGCCAGTAACAATGTGATAATAATGCTTGAAGATTTTTTCATTTAAAATCTCCTCCTTTCGTTTTTTATACTTAAGACTACGCAAAAAAGATTGGTTTTATTTCAAAAAAAATATAAATTTTAATAATTTAATACAAAATGCACGAATACCTATGTAAAATATCTTTATTTTGTTGCAATATTGATGGAGTGGAAGTAGTATACTCAACTTGTAAACGATAATAAAGTAAAAAGGAAAAGAGGGATTAATTATGAAGAAGAAAATAGCTCTTATAGTTACTGCAGCTCTGGGACTTTCGCTTGTTACAGCTTGTGGTTCTAAAACAGAGACCACAACAGAAGCTACAACTGAGGCTACAACAGTTGCAGAGGAAACTACTGAAGAAGTTACAGAGGAGGTTGCTGAAGCAACTGCAGATAATGCATCATCAGGTGATGCCTGGGAATACGGTGAATATACATATACCGGAGATGATAACGTTCTTTACGCAATCAATTACTATATGTGTGATGAACTTGCCAAGAATTATGATAAGGCAGATGTTTCTATTCCTGTTGTAAATGTAATCGACAGAGATGAAAGCGATCCGCAGGATATAAAAGTATACGGAGACTTCAGTCTTTATAACTATAACCTGGAAGGTGATACTCTTGTATGCCAGTCCGGAGGAAACTATCCGGGATGTTTCCATGTTAAAGAAACAGATGCAGGCGCCGGCTTCGTGGTTACAAGCTTTGATGTAGTAGAAGATGGTGCAAACTACGATGAAAGTGCAAAGAAAATCTTCGGAGACCTTTATGAGGACTTCACAAAGGTCAGTAGTGATGATGAAACAAGAGAACAGATTAGAAAAGATACTATAGCAGAGTACTGTTCATCACATAATGTACCTGCCACAAAGTATCAGGACTATGGATGGGATCCGGTTGAATTCTCAGCAGGAGACAGTGCTGATAATGAAGTAGTTTATATGGGTGGTCTTTATGCAACTGATGGTGAAAGTGATATGAACCTTGCACTCTTCAGGTCATCCGGTACACCTGTTGTAGTAATTCAGGAAGGCAAGAATTATTACTACGGAGAGTTTACTACAGAGGATGCCAAGCTTGAGGACGGAACTGAGTACGTTAAGATTTATGTAGAAGACAAGGTATTTGGATATCATTTTGATGATGAAACTGCTATGTCAGGCTTCTTAGTTGATGAGAACGGAAAGTCTCATAAGGCAGTAGGACTTGACGAAAGCGTTGCATTAGAGATGAAGCAGGCAACAGAGTAAAACCCAGTTTACCAACCCATTGGGGTCAGACCCCAATGGGTTTTTTTTGTCAGATTTACGACAAATAAGTAATAATTACGATATAATAGCACGTCTCTTTTTTTTTATGATATTCTTGTAAGAGAATTAAGATTACTAATGGAGGGTTATCATGAGAAAAAAGATGATGAAAGGCTTTGCTTTGATTCTTTCGGCAGCTATGCTTGCTTCGTCAGTAACAGGCTGTGGCAAAAAGGAAACTGCTGAGGTTACAGAGCAGACAAGTGAAGCTGCTTCTTCAACTGATTCTGAAGAAGCAAGCATTGACACAAGTGCAACGGATGTATCTGAGGATGAAATTGAGGTCCCTTCAGGTTTTAACCTTGTATGGCATGATGAGTTTAATGGAACTGAGCTCAGTGAGGATGACTGGAATAGAGAGAAGCATCAAGTGGGATGGGTTAACCACGAGCTTCAGGAATATATTCCAACAGATGAGTATTCATTTGTAAAGGATGGAAATCTTGTTATTCAGCCGAAGAAAACAGTAGATGATGATGGAAATGTATCCTATGCCTCCGGCCGTGTTAATACTCAGAATAAGCATGATGTAAAGTACGGAAGATTTGAGGCACGTATTAAATTCCCTCAGGGTAAGGGATATCTTCCTGCTTTCTGGATGATGCCACAGGATGAGGATCACTATGGACAGTGGCCAAAGTGTGGTGAGATTGATATTGCAGAGGTTTTAGGAGATAACCTTACAGTTAATTATGGAACAGTTCATTACGGTGAGCCACATAACCAGAATCAGGGAACATATACCCTTGCAAGCGGAGATTTTGCAAATGATTTCCATGTATTTGCAGTTGATTATGAGCCTGGAGTTATTAAGTGGTATGTAGATGGTGAGCAGTACTATGAAACCAGCGACTGGTTCTCAAAATGGCCGGGAGCACCTGAAAAAACTTATCCTGCACCTTTTGACCAGCCATTCCATGTAATACTTAATGTAGCAGTCGGCGGAGACTGGCCGGGAGATCCTGATGATACAACACCTTTTGATGAAAGAGGAGCTATGTATGTAGACTATGTTCGTATCTATCAGAAAGACAGCTATGATGAGAATGTTGAAAAGCCTGTTAAGGTTCTTGAAATGAGAGAAGCAGATGAAACAGGTAACTTCATTCATAATTCAGACTTTGCCGAGGCAGAGGATCTGACAGATGATTTAGACTGGAAGTTTATGGCACAGAATGGTGGTGTAGGAACTGCAGAGATAAAAGATAATGAGATCATCATTACTACAGAAGATGCAGGTTCGGAAGAATACTCCATTCAGCTTGTTCAGCCTGAGATGCCTATGGAACAGGGCTGCAAATACAAGCTTTCCTTCGAAGCATATGCAGATGAAGAAAGACAGATGAAGCCTGCTGTTACAGCACCAACAGCAAACTGGATCAGATACTTCCCGGATACACCTATAGATCTGACTACAGAGTGGCAGCCTTTTGAATTCGAGTTTGATATGAAGGATGAAAGCGATGATAAAGGCCGTGTGGAATTCAACATGGGTAATCAGGGTTCAACTGCAACCATCCACATCAGAAATGTCAGACTTGAGAAAGTTGAATAGTGTTGAAACAGATTAATATATAACCTGCAGATTTACCCCTCTTTACCGGACAACCGGTAAGGAGGGGATTTTTATTTGGTTTGAAGTTTTTTTAATTCACATTAAATACTCTGTCAGATATGTTATAATGATGAATACTTAAATGATTAAATAATAAAGGTGGTATTATCAAAGTTGGATTCACAGATTGAAAATAGCAGACGGTTTTATGAGAAACAAATAGCTGTAATGATAAAGCAGCGATTTGCTGAATATGAAAACAGAATAGCTGTTGGATTGGCAGGAGAGGGCTCCGACTGTTTCGGATATGATGATTTCATGTCAAGAGATCATGATTTTGGAACAGGAGTATGCATATGGCTGACGGATGAAGATATGAAGCTTTTTGGAAGTTCTCTGGCAGAGGAGTATCAGAAATTAGCTGATCAGCATCCTTCCAGTCGACTGACCCAGAGGCTTAGTGAAAGACGAGGGGTAATGAGTATCCATGATTATTATTCGAATATATTAGGAATAGACTTAGATACTGAAAAGCTGATAATCACTGAAGAGGATTGGCAAAGTCTGGATCATACTTGTCTTGCTACAGCAGTAAACGGAGAGGTCTTCAGAGATGACCTTGGGATTTTTTCTGCCTTTCGTAAGCTTCTGCTGGATTATTATCCGGATAAGATATGGAAGATCAGAATAGTAAATGAGCTACATAAATTCTCTGCTGCTTTGCAGGTTAACTATGCCAGATGTATGTCCAGAGGTGATCTTGTAGCAGCAAGGCTATGCCATTTCCATGGCCTGGAAGCTGCCATGCAGCTTTTTTTCCTGATGAAAAGGGTTTATCCACCTTATTATAAATGGACATATAGGCGATTGACTGAACTGGATTCGACGGGGCTTTACTCCAGATGGATAAGTGAACTTGCTGATTGCACGGGGGATTTGAGTGTGTGGAAAGGAAAAACATATAGTCCGAATTATCTGAATCTTTCAGATAGAGTTGTACTTCTTACGGAAAGAATAGCTGAAGAAGTTGTTAAAATGCTAAAAAGTCATGGGCTTACATGTATTTCAGATCCATATCTTGA
>JAILMQ010000165.1 GCA_024692605.1 Eubacterium sp. | reverse complement strand
TATACTTTCACGAAAGAATAGCTACAAAAGCTTATAGGAGGCAGCATGCAGATATATAAAACATTTTTCAAAGTGCTTAGAAAATATAAAGTAAGCTTAATAATGTATGGTGCAATAATGATCTTTATGATCTGGATATTTGCTTCTCAGAGCAGCTCGGGAACAAACGAAATAGTTCAGAAAAAATATCAGCTTCTTGTTGTTGATGAGGATAATTCCGAAGTTTCCAAGGAATTTGTGAGCTACCTGGGAAAGAAGCATACACTTATAGATGGAGAGTATTCAGATGATCAGATAAAGGATATGCTCTTCTACGAAAATATAAGTGAATACATAGTTATTCCAAAAGGCTTTGGAAGCGATGTGAACTCTGTGGTTGATGCAAAGAAAAGCGGAGAAGAAATCGATGAAGAAAGCTTCCCAAATCTTCTGGAGGGAACCTATGATGATGCAATGCCAAGAGGAATCTTCATTAACATGCAGATAAACCAGTATCTAAATGCGGTTACTGATTATATGTCTTCAGGAGAAAGCCTGAGGGATGCATCCAAGAAAGCTGATGAAGCCCTGGACATCTCGGGATTTGTAACATACCACGAAGAAGATATTGATGAATATGACACTATATATACATCTTTCCTTGTACTTCCATACGGTATTCTTTCAATAATATTCTCCGGAGTTATTCCGGTAATAATCGCCTTCAATGAGAAGGAAAAGAAAAACAGAACAAATGTATCAGCTATCAAATTAACAACAAGAAATATATCACTTATTCTTGGTGCAACCACAGTAGCATTTGCAGTAGCAGCTATATTTATCGCTGTTATAACTTTCAAAAACGGAAAGGAATTCGCCTTTACGGAGGGCTGGTGGTTCTCAGTATTAAATACATTTATTTATACAATAACTGCAACACTTCTGCTTTCCATGATAACCAGTTTTCCATTCCTTACTACAGAGAAAGGTACTACAAATCCTGCCTCCTTCCTGACAGTAATAATTGGTCTGTCCTTCGCATTCCTCGGCGGAACCTTTGTAGATCTTGACATCCTGGGTGAGGGAGTTGCAAAGGTTGGAAGATTTATACCGAACTACTGGTATAGTATTGCCTGCAAGAGAATCTGGTATGAAGGTGCCGGACTTCCGGATCTGCTGGGCTGCTACGGACTTCAGCTTCTCTTCGGAGTTGTTTGTCTCTCTATCGGCCTGGTGGTAACCAAATTATATGGAGAGAAAGCAAGCAGCTGATTTTGCCTGACATAACTTCAACCTTAAGTTTTACTAATAGCACTATGTTCACTCATGTGTTAGAATGAACATAGTGCTTTTTATGAGTTATGTTCTTCAGGAGATATTATGCATAGATTGATTGACAAGATAATAATACACGCACTTTCAGTATTCGCCATGTGTTATATAATGCATGGCAATACTTTTCTTGTACTGCTTTATCTCTCTATCATCCTCAGCGGATTAAACTATTATCTTATAAACAGAGAAAACTCATCCCTGTCAATGAAGCCGGGAAATGTAAAAGAATGGATTGCATTTATTCTGGAAATACTCACTGCCACCATTTCACTTTTCTTCCCACCGGCTGTTACATTACTCCCAATCGTGATGTATGATTCGGTCAGAAGCAGAAACTATATCGCCGCAGTTATTTCAGTTATGGGAATTATAAACAGCTTTCTATCCTTGGACGTAAGTTCGGTAATACTCCTTTATGTGATCACCATTCTGTTTCTGTCGATCATCCTCAGTATCTATACTGAAAAACAGGATATTCTGCAAAAGCAGTATCGAAGACTCAGGGATGACTCCGAAGAAAAAAACGCCCTTCTCAGTTCCAAAAACAGTGAACTTCTCCAGGCCAGAGATATGGAAATTCATAATGCACAGCTTTCCGAAAGAAACCGTATAGCAAGGGAGATTCACGACAATGTTGGCCACACCCTTTCAAGAGCAATTCTACAGATGGGTGCACTGCTTGCGATTCATAAGGAAGAACCTGTTCACGGACAGCTTGAGGAAGTAAGACAGACTCTTGACAGTGCCATGAACAACATAAGGTCCAGTGTTCATGATCTTCATGATGACTCAATAGATGTAAAGGTAAGCATAGCCCAGATGGCACAACCCCTTAAGGAGAATTTCAATCTGAATATGGAGATTGATATAAGTGACAACATGCCCCGGCCTGTGAAATATGCTATAATCGGAATTACAAAAGAAGGCATCTCCAACATCATCAAACATAGCAGTAACAGTGATGTTATCATTTCACTAAATGAACATCCCTCTATGTACCAGCTGATCATTCACGACTATAATAGTTCCGGAAGTGAAACTAATAACGAGGTTAAAAATGATGTTAAAAATGAAATCGGCATGGGACTTGAAAATATCCGAAGCCGTGTCGAATCCGTAAACGGAACTCTTACAATATCAGAGGAAAATGGTTTCCGTATATTTGTGACAATTCCAAAATAGAATGTAGAAATTATCTCAACGTGGAAGGAAAATAAAATGAGAGTTGTAATTATAGATGATGACAGACTTGTAGCTGCATCCTTAAAAACAATAGTTGAATCAGATCCTGAGATAGAAGTTCCTGCAACAGGCTCCTCCGGTCAGGAGGCAATAGAGCTGTATGACAAATACAATCCGGATGTCCTGCTGACAGATATTCGTATGGAAGGAATGACAGGTCTCGAAGCCGGCGAAGCTATTCTTGAAAAACATCCTGACGCTGTAATTCTGTATCTCACCACCTTCAATGATGATGAGTATATAGTTAAAGCACTTTCCATCGGTGCCAAGGGTTATATCATTAAACAGGATTTTGATTCCATTATTCCATCTCTCAAAGCAGTTCACAGCGGCCAGTCTGTATTCGGAAATGAAGTAACAGAAAAGCTGCCGAATATCCTGCTTAACAAACCTGCTTCAGAATCAACCTTTAACTTCGAAGCCTACGGTCTCACCCAACAGGAATATGAAGTAGTCAAATGTGTTGCAGACGGACTTTCAAACAAAGAAATAGCTGATAAGCTCTTCCTGTCCGAAGGAACAGTAAGAAACTATATCAGCACAATTCTCAGCAAACTGGATCTTAGAGACAGAACCAATCTGGCTATTTTTTATTATAAAACTTCTACCAGTTCGCGGTAGATTTTCATCACTTCTTCGTGATGAGCCCGGACATATTCAAGCTTTTCCTCGGAAGCCGCCAGCTCCAGGTCTCTTGCCTTTTCAAAGAGCTCCATAGCACCTATTGTTTTAGAAGAACTCTTTACTGAATGAATAAGAATCTTATAATCCTTCAGGTTTTCATCCTGAAGGAATTTATTTAATTCAGATATCTTCTCAGGCGCAGCCGCCACATAATCATTAACGATTTCCAGATAAAAATCCTCATCACCGCCGCAGTAATTCAGGCCGTTTTCCACACTGATTCCCAGCGCTTCCAGTTTTTTCAGAGCCCCTGAACCCAAGGACGCATTTTCAGGTTTTTCTCCATCAGAAGATTCTCCGTCCTTTTCTTCAACAATATCCTCCGGCAGATGTTTCTTCAAAAGTGTTTCCAGTTCGGGGATATCAATAGGCTTGGAAAGATAATCATCAAATCCGGCTCTGAGATACTGTTCCTTAGCTCCAACTACAGCGTTGGCAGTAAGGGCTATTATTTTTGTATCTCCCACCAGTGACATTTCCTGAAGATACTTTAAGGTTTCTATACCATCCATCTCCGGCATCATATGATCAAGGAACATCACATCAAACTCACCGGTTTTCATCTTTTCTATAGTCTCTACACCTGAGCTGCAGAGTACCGGTTTTATCTTAAACAGCTTCAGAAGATTTGCTGCAACCTTACGGTTCATCTCATTATCATCCGTAAGGATCACCCGGGCTTTTGGCGCCATGATACTGATGTGACTCTCCACCTTCTTCTGAGGAGTTTTTACATTCAGATCATATTTGCCGATTGGAGTTTCATCCACAACATCAATAGGAAGCTCAAAGAAGAACTCTGAACCGACTCCATACTCACTCTTTATCTGAAGCTCGCTGTTCATCATATCAAGAAGCTTTGTAACGATGGATATTCCAAGTCCGGTTCCCTCGATATGACGATTCTTCTTTTCATCAACACGCTCAAAGGATATGGACAGCTTATCTATATCCTCTCTTCTGATTCCGATTCCGGTGTCCTTCACAGAAAAAAGAATACGATTTCTTCCATCCACCTTTCCAAGATTTTCCATCCTGAACATAACATATCCTTCTTCTGTATATTTCACAGCATTGGTCAGCAGGTTCATAATAACCTGACTGATTCTTACATCGTCCCCTAAAAGTCCGGAAGGAATATTTTCATCTATATCCAGTTTAAGTGTAAGATTTTTTTCCTTCGCTCTTTCACTTATGGAATTAACAAGCTCATTTATCAGATCTGTTGTTTTAAACTCAGCCGGAACGATACTCATCTTTCCATCTTCTATCTTGGAGAAATCCAGAATAGTATTTATTATTGATAAAAGTGTCGTTCCTGCATTCTTGATATTGGTGGCGTAATCGATAGTATCCGATTCCTTAGATTCATGAAGAATCATCTCATTCATTCCAAGGATAGCATTGATAGGTGTTCGTATCTCGTGACTCATATCCGCAAGGAAATTACTCTTAGCCTTATTGGCACTGTCCGCTGCGGATTTTTCCAGCTTAAGCACCTTAGCTTCGTAATCCTTCTTACGTTCATTTTCCTTCATTTCTTCAAGTCTTACGAAGAACTTTCTCTCACTTCGATATCCGATTATATAAAAGATTGAAATAAGCAGGAATACGATAAATGTAATGACAATACTTACAACAAGAAGTGACATAGGAGCGTGATACAGGTCAGAGTTTTTTGTAACGATTACCAGATACCACTGCTTCATAACCTGATCAACAAATACAGTACATTTTTCACCATCTATCTCTGTGACGAAATTACCTTTCTTTTTCTCCGTTATCATCTTATACAGTTCTTCATGTTTTGAATCACTGCTATAATTCTTACCATTTTCAGAATTATCGTGATGGGCTATAACCATCCCATCATTGTTAAGCACAAAGCCGTAACCCGATCCGTTAATCTGAATATCTTCAACTACATCCTGGACCCCATTCAAAGTCAGATCAAGAGCCAGTGCATTTCTATTATCAGATAAAGATCTTCCTACGGAAATGATCACATTTCCTGTCTGTGCATCAACATAGGGAGACACAATAATAACATCTCCGTTGCCGGCTACAGTAGTTTTGTACCAGTCTCTGCTGGTAGGATCATAATCCTCCGGTGGCACCCAGCCAACACCATCCACGTACTCGCCTCTGATAACACCATAGATTCCGGTATAGCTTTCATCAAACTGTTCTTCTGTATTTGTAGATTCCTTGGTAATATACTCAACTATTTCCTCATTTGTGGCACCCTTTTCAACCATATGGTCCACTGTATCAGCTGCCAGCCAAAGAACACTTTTTGCTGTATCAAGATAATTCTCAAGATCTGCGGAAATTGCAACAGCCTTATCATCTCCCAGCTCCTGAACTGAGGTAAATGCTGTTCGGAAGATAACTCTTGCTGTAAAAACAACAAGAAGTACCATGAGTATAAAAGAAATTACCAAAGTAAAAACAAGATTTCTGCGCTTCATCCCAAACCCCTACAAAAAACTAATGACATACGGATTACTCCGTTTCTTCGAAACTTTCGCAATCCTCGAAACACTCGGAATCCGCTATTTTCTGCGAAAATGCTACTTCCTCGTGTTTCAGCATGTCATAAGGTCACAATGCTTTTCATGCAAGCATGACGCATTGTGACTTTTGACATTTATGTCATTATAATTGCAAAAATATCACAATTCAAGTATCCTATGGTTATAATGATAAATGTAAAGGATGTTTTTTATGGCTAATCATATTGTTCTTGTTGACGATGATCCGTTTAATCTGAAAATCGCAACTAATATTTTAACTAAAAGTGAGTATGATGTTACAGCGCTTAAATCAGGTTTTGAACTCCTGGAATATCTGAGGGAGGAAATACCGGATCTTATTCTGCTGGATATTATTATGCCTGAAATGGATGGTTTCGAAACTCTGACTAAGATACAGCAGTTGGAGGATAAGCTTGATATAGATGAGATACCTGTTATCTTTCTGACTTCGGATGAGGACAGTAACTCTGAAACCTTGGGTTTTGAAATGGGAGTTTCTGATTATATCAGAAAGCCCTTCGAGCCGGCAGTGCTAATAAGAAGAATTAAAAATGTACTGAACCGCCAGGCGATGCTGAACCGTTTCCAGGAGGAAGCAACCATTGATAACCTGACGGGACTTTTGAATAAAAATGCTACAAACAGTAAGCTGGAAATGCTTGTCCACAGAAAGCCGGGTTATCTTATGATGATCGATCTGGATGCCTTTAAGCTTATTAATGATATATACGGACACGCAGCCGGTGACAAGGTTCTTATCAGCTTTTCTATCCTTCTGAAGGGTTTCCTTGGACCGGATGATATTGCAGGAAGAATGGGCGGAGATGAATTTACTGCATTTTCAGTTTCCTTCAAATCTGAAGATGACATTAAAGAATTCTCAGAAAAAATGAATAAGAATCTGCTTATAGATGCCAAAAGAATTCTGGGGGAAAA
Source organism: Eubacterium sp. (assembly GCA_024692605.1). Lineage (GTDB taxonomy): Bacteria > Bacillota > Clostridia > Lachnospirales > Lachnospiraceae > Eubacterium_Q. Next base: position 18,511 of record JAILMQ010000165.1, on the reverse strand, counting down.
CCTGGATATTCCTCTTGGAGTTTCAATTGGTGCTATTAAGCTTACAGGTCAGGGAGTGGATTATAATGAAGCTCTGAAAAAGGCTGACAAAGCACTTTATAAAGTAAAGAATAATGGAAAGCATGGATACTCACTGTATGTTGAAGATACCTCGGAAGAACCGGTGGAAATGGATCTTAAAACGCTTTCAATGATCCTTTCTGAAAGAAATATGGGTTCTACTGCCCTTAAACTGGATATGTCTTCCTTCGTCGGGGTATACAGATTCATTATGAGGTATGTCATCAGATATCACAGGAACGCATGTAAGATTCTGATAAAACTAACTCCCGGTGATTGTAAAGATGAAAGTGAGCTGCTTAAATATTATGAATCCTTTGGCGAACATATAGGGGGACTTCTGAGAAGAAGTGATCTTATGCTTCAGGTCAGAAACAATATGTACTTCGTGGTACTTACTGACATAAAAGCTGAGGCCGTTGAGCAGGTTGCGGGAAATATAATCAGAAGCTGGAGTACTCAGTATGGAAATGTACTTAACATCGGCTATGAAACTGATTTTCTTGAATCAGAACAGCTCTTCACCGGTGGTGGAGATAAGCTCTGGGTAGCTGTTGTTGACGATGATATAGTTAATCTTAAAATGGCTGAAAGAATTCTTAACAAGAGTGATATCAATGTCAGCAAGCTTTCATCAGGTGAAGAATTAATGAGTTTTATAAAGGACAACCGTCCGGATCTTATTCTGCTTGATATCAACATGCCCGGAATGGATGGATATGAAACCATTACAAAGCTCCGTGCAGAGGAAACAGAAATCGCAGATATTCCTGTAGTATTCTTAACATCAGAAAATGATATCAATGCCGAAAAGAAGGCCCTCAGTCTTGGAGCAAAGGACTTCATAAGAAAACCTTTCATCCCTGAGATCCTTACTCTCAGAGTTAAACAGATTGCGGAGCTGCTGAGACTTCAGAAGCATCTTGAAGAAGAGGTTGATAGAAAGAACAAGGAAAATGAACAACTCTTCCTTCATGTGGTTAGTTCTCTTGCAGGTGCCATAGATGCAAAGGATACATATACCAACGGACACTCAAGTCGTGTTGCTGAATATTCAAAAGAGATAGCCCGTCGTTTTGGATATAACATGAAAGAACAAAGCGACATCTATATCATGGGGCTTTTGCACGATGTTGGAAAAATCGGTGTACCTGACTCAGTTATCAATAAACCCGGAAAACTTAATGACGAAGAATTCAAACTTATCAAACGACATCCTGTTGTCGGTTCTCAGATACTAAAGGAGATTACGGAGATGCCGAAGCTTTCCATCGGTGCACGCTGGCACCACGAAAGATTTGATGGTTCAGGATATCCTGATGGACTTAAGGGAGAAGAGATACCTGAAGAGGCTCGTATTATTGCAGTGGCAGATGCTTACGATGCAATGTCCAGTAAGAGAAGCTATCATAATATCATGCCTCAGGAAAAGATACGTCAGGAAATACTTGATGGTTCAGGAACCCAGTTTGATCCACGATTTGCAGAGATCATGCTGAGAATGATTGACGAAGATAAAAACTATACCATGAGAGAAGGCGGCCAGGACTGATGTCCCGCCGCCTTTTATATATATTATCTATTAAACTATTTTCCTCAAATAAAACCTGATACATCTTAATTGAGAAGTCCGTCATCCAGACATTCTTCATTTTTCTTTTTCTTCTTTTTCTTTGTTTCACTTTTTGAATCATCATCAGAGGAACTGCTTTCACTTTCAACAATTTCTTCATCACCGGAGCTGCTTGCTGATGAATCAGAATTCGAAGTCTGTGCCTGCTTCGCAGCTTCCTTCGATGCCTCTACGGCCTTCTCCATGACAGCCTTATCCTCTGTCACATAATCCTTAAGGACATAGCCTTCCTTGCCATCATATATGATTCTTATATAATCTCCTGAGATTTCAAAAGCCTCAATAGTACTTCCGATTGGAACCACTCCAAGGTCTTCTCCGTCCTTTGAAGCATCCTTATGAAGAGTAATACTTTCTGTTGTATACATCGTAACAGCCTTTTCCTCTTCCGGCTTCTCCTCTGATTTTGCTTCTGTAGCAGTATCAGAAGCCTTTTCTTCCTCTGCTTCAGTCGTTTTCTGTGTAGTAGCTTCCGTAGTTTTTTCAGTTTCAGCTACAGTTGTCTTTTCTGTTTTATCTATTTCCGCGGATGTATCATTTCCTCCGCATGCAGTCAGGCTAAAGCTCATCATCAAAGCTGCTGTCACAAGTAATACTTTATATCTATCCGACTTCATTTATCTCTCCCGATTATTTTTTTAATTCTTTCTTTTTCTTTGAAAAATATCTGTAATGTTTTTTTGCTCCGTATCTGAATTTCCATCCGGCTTTATGGGTTCTTTCAAAGTTTGGATCATATACATACTTTTTCTTTCCCTGCTTAATTGTAACCCATGCATGGTTACCAAAGTTTGCCGGTTTTCCGTTTTTCAAAGCCTGCGGAACAAGACCTCTTACAAAGGTGGCATCATATCCCAGAACCTGTGCCATAAGTGTAAAGGTTGCCGCCTGAACATTACAGTCACCCTTCATTCTTGTAAATCCATAGGTTCCGTAATATTCCAAAGCCTTGGAATCCTTTTTCACTTTCTTTGAAATATTAACATATTTAATTTTTGCTGACCATTTAAATGCTTTCTTCAGGCATTTCTCTACAGACTTTTTATTACTTGTATTTGCCGGAACTGCCTTGAGCTTGATCAGCTGCTTTGCAGCCAGAGCCTGTGCAGACTTCCACTGGATTACTTTGCCCTCAGCATCTATCTTACAATACTGGTCTCTTCCATCTACAGAAATCTTAATGGCACATTTATCTTTGACTAACACTCCATTTTCATAATAGTGGAGCACTCCGTTTTCCTCTATGAGACCGGCCTTTACTGCCTCGGCACCGTAAGCATTTCCCTTTGACTTAGCAGAAATTTCCACATCAAGAGGACTTGCACCCTCCATATGATAAACACCTGTTTCCACATTCTTAGTCAGAGATATAACTATATTCTTATAGGTACAGGTATAACCCTTATATTTTTTCAAAGTATCGCCACTAAAACCGGATCCATCAGTTATATCAAATGGATTACAGGAGTTGGTTTCCTTTATCTTCCTAGGCTTTCCAAATACCTTCTTAATGGTCTTTATCATATCCGGAGATGTTTTGCCATACTTGACTACCTTTTGATATTTCTTTGTTAGCTTCTTATTGTAGACACCATTTTTCTTACTAAAGAAGGCCAGCTTTTCACCTGTGGACCAGAGTCCCTTAACACGGTGGCCATTTTCGTCAAAGCCGTATTTCTTTCCCTTGACAGTTCTGATCTGAACCTTTGTGGTTCTCATGCCTTTAATGCTTTCAGCCTTATAAGCCTTTCCATCTTTTCCGAAATAATATCTGAACTTGCCCTTCTTCTCTTTGACAGTCACCCACTTATTTACCACCGACTTTCCGGCAACATAGTAATAAAGATCAAAGGTATCATCATATTCAACAGTTTTAAGACCTGTGTAGTTATCCTCAGCTCCACTGTCTTTCTGAGCCGTACTTGTTCCCTCAGCATTAACCTCGTAAGTCCTGCCGGCTAATACCAGACATCCAATAAGCAGTGTCAGGGAAGCTAATATAATTTTTATTTTATTCATCTTTCTTTCCTCTAAGTCTCTGTATCATCTTCCAAAGAGCTTCAGCTGAATTAAAATTTTCAGGAATGATTTCTGCCGGTGAAAGCTTTATTCCGAAGGTTTCACTTATTTCACTTATTATAGACAGGATCTCAAAGGATGATATTACCTTGCCGTCAATCAGGCTGGTTTCAGTTTCAAAATCCACATCCGGACAGATATCTTCCAAAATCTCCATTAATTCTTCCATACTGATTTTTTCTCCTTAACAAACAAAACTAATTTCAAAATCCAGATAACATTGTACCAAAAAAATCTGATTATTACATCAACAAATCCTTAAGAGCTTTTCTGTCAAGTTTACCGTTATCATTCACAGGCAGCTTCTCCATCTGGCGAAATGCATTTGGTATCATAAAATCCTGAAGATGTTTTCTTGCTTCTATGATTATTTCCTTCTTGCTAATGTCACCCTGATAGAAGCAGACTATCTTATTTTTTCTCTCATCATAAACACAGCAATTATTTTTGATGGCACTTATTTTTTCAAGGGCCGCTTCAATCTCACCAAGCTCAATCCTGTGTCCCATATGTTTTATCTGAAAATCCTTTCGGGAAGTAAACATCAGGTCTCCGTTTTCATCATAATGAGCAAGATCTCCTGTACGATATATGGTCTCCTGCCATTTATCATTGAGAGGATTCTGAACAAAAACCTTTCCGGTCTGCTCAGGATCATTATAATATCCCAGGGCCAGTGCAGTTCCACTGACACAGATTTCCCCTTCGACTCCTGTCTCCTTAACCTCCTGATTCTTTTCATCCAGGAGGAACACCTTTTCATTAGGGAAATGTTTTCCAATGGGTATTTTTTCTCCCACTTCAAATTCCCTTTGAATCTCATAATAAGTACAGTTACAGGTGATTTCCGTCGGCCCGTACAGATTAACGAATCGAGCATCCGGATAATACTCTTTCCAATAATTTAGATGACGTACTGCCATGGTCTCACCTGAGAACATGATGCGCTTTATTGACTCCGGCTTCTTATAGGAAAGACCATCAACTATAGAAACTATCGTAAGTGCAGAAACTGCCCAGGTAAGGTTGGTCACCTTTCTGTCATCCAGGAAGTCCAGAAGTCGGACCGGAACTGAAAAGAACTCTCTCGGTATCAGTTCAACCGTTGCACCCACCGCCAGAGCGCTGTATATATCCTTTACTGAAACATCAAAATCAAAGGGAGCCTGATTTCCCAGAATATCATTTTCGGTTATTGAAAAAATGCTTGTGAATTCATCTATAAAATCAATTACGGAACGATGACTGACCACCACACCCTTGGGAACACCTGTGGAGCCGGAGGTAAAAAGAACATATAAAGGATCCGTATCCTGTCTTTCCTCCTCAATCTCCTGAAGGATTTCTTCATCAACAGCACCCTTTGAAAGATTCCCGGAAAGAATTATATCTCCGGTAAAATCAAGTTTTTCTGCATAGTCCAGATTATCCCCATCTGTTATTAGAAAATCAGCCTCCAGAGTTTTCAGGATCCGGCTTAGTCTGGCAGCAGGTTGAGCGGGATCCAGAATAACATAGAAGCCACCTGAATATATTATTCCCATCATCAGTTCAACTGTTGCAACCTTTTTTTGCATAAGAAGGGGAATAGGCTTTTTCTGACACCCTTTTCCGGCAAGTTCTGATCCAATCACTTTAGCTTTATTACGCAGTTCACTGAAAGTGATACTTGTTACTTCATCTTCAAATGCTTTTTTATCCGGCAGTCGATCTGCCGTTTTGTTTAGATACTCCAATACATTTTTCATAATCGTCTTCTCTATTCTCCCCGGGACGCCGGGACTTGGGTGATTTATTCAGCAAGAACCTTTGCAAGTATATCTGAAAACTTCCTTGCAGCATCTCCATTCATATGGCCGTCCAGATCTGTGTAGGAGTTTAGATCATGGGCTGTCATATCATAATACTTTCCATAATTAAAATTAATATATCTCACACCCTGACCTTCAAAAAAGTCTGCATAATAAGTATTAAGTGAATCACTTCCCTCTTTGCAGCCTTCATAGGTCATATCTGAAAGTGGTGTTGTTATGGCCACAAATTCAATTCCATTATCCTTACATAGCGAAATCGTTTCCTCCAGATCCTTCATATTCTTATCAACTATGTCTTCAGGGAACCACTCATCCACATCACTGATATCTGCATCAGACAGATCCACAGGATATCTTTCTATGAATCCACTTTCATGGTACCTTTGGGTTTCTGTAGCAAATCCATTTTCACTATAATCTCTTGATGATTTTTTCTTTACAGTTTCCTTTGCATGCTTAAGCTCATAGGATAGATCATACTCATACCAGGGAAAACAAAGAGTTCGAAAATTACACTTCAAAAGCGAATCCCTGAAGTAATCCAGCTTTGATAAGGATATGGGGAATTCATGGTAAAAGAGAAGGTAGTTATTTCCTTCTTCTTTTTCCCGCACGAAATAACCGGGAGAAACTTCGTAGATCAGCCTTTGGGGAGTATGGCCCTTCTCAATCATAAGCTTAGTCAGATAAAGAACATCCTCCGGATATTCTCCACCAACACAAAGATTATGTCCTGTTCTTCCCGACACTTTTTCAATGGTTTCCGGATCTATATTCATTTTTCCATGAGAAGTTCCTACATACACATCATCAAAGGTCCTGGTGGATATTGCATGTATATCATTTCTCATAAATGTACAGGGGTAGAGAATATAATCAGCTGCCCATAGAATAACCAGCAGGCTTATTATTATTCCCACCGCCGCCAAAACTTTTTTAAAATTGTGCATATATAAATCCTTTCGGAGCTGCAGTACAACCAAACAGTCCAATCAGTAAAAATATGATTATATAAATTGCTGCTGACACAGGAGCAGGAAGCGCCAGAATCTTTTCTCTAAGATCCTTTCCCCTTTCCTTCAGAACACCAACCGTCACCATGATAATGCATCCTGACAGAATGATAATAAGTGCCTTTGGAACCGCTTCAGTTCCACCGCTTCCGGCAGATATATCAAAAACCTGTGACCAGTTAAAATGTGTAAATGCCTGCTTCACAAGATAGTTACCATCCTTTAGTGTATCTGAACGATCATAGAACCAGCGAAGATTTACAAGAATATAGGTTCTCACAATCTGGAAGATATGATACCAGCCTTCCTTTCCCGAAATATGCAGGGCCTTTTTCCAGCTTTTGTATGGTCCACCCATCAGTTCACTAAATGCTATGATTCCACCATTCAGAAGACCGTAAACAACATATTTCCAGCTGGCACCATGCCAGATTCCCACAAGGAAGAATACTATAAGGTCCGCCAGAGCAATTGGCACAACTCTACCGGTTTTCTTTCCAAAGGTTTTCCTGGACCACTTGGAGAATTTCATCATCCACCCGGAAAGTGATACCGGATAAAAGACATAATTCATCATCCATTCACCAAGAGTTATATGCCATCTCTTCCAAAAATCCGCCATAGATATAGCAAGATATGGCTGACGGAAATTTTCATCCAGCTCAATCCCAAAGAGCCTTCCTATACCTATCACAACATCCATTCCACCGGAAAAATCTGCATACAGCTGAATTCCATAAAAAATAAGTCCAAGTAAAACTATTCCGTTATATTGATCCGGATCATCCCATATGGCATCAGCAAAAACGCCTGCCCAGTCTGCAATGATCATTTTCTTCCCATAACCGATAACAATTCGGGCCAACCCATTTTTAATAGATTCCCAGGAGAATTTATGCGGTGTTATGAGCTGGGGATGCAGACGATTAAAATTACCGATAGGTCCCTGAAGGAGCTGAGGGAAAAATGAGATGAAAAGAGCAAATCTAAAAATGTTCTTTTCCGCTTTTGCTTTCTTCCAATAGACATCCAGCAAATAACCCACTGATTGAAATGTATAGAATGAGATTCCTAAGGGAAAAAGAATAGCTACACCGGGTATATCCAGCTTGAAGGCTGAGTTTATAACATCAACAAAAAAGCCGGTATACTTAACTATTCCAAGCATTAAAAAGCTGGCAATTATTCCAAAGGTGACTACTCTCTTCTGAACTTTAGAGGCTTTTTCTTTCTGCTGGAGATTATCAATCCAGAGTCCGAAAAGATACACCACTACCGTAGAATAAAGGATAAAGAATAGGTAACGAACACCTCCTGCCAGATAGTAGATATAACTGAAAATAAGAAGTGTTACCCACTTAATCTTTGCCGGAACCACATAGTATGTAATTACTGAAAATATAACGAAAATCAGAAAAATATTCGATACAAGGGACACGATTAATACACTCCACTAGAACTTTACTTTTTGCTCAACCTCGAAATCAGTTATGGCCGGCTGAGAAGCCCCAAATCTGGCACCCATATTGTCATAATATTTGCCATCGATTTCCACAACAGCATGATCATAATTCATTATAATAACGTATGGTTCATAACCAAGTTCTTTTGCGATGGAAGCAATAGAACATGCAAAACCATAGCAGTTAATTCTTCCATTAATAAAAACGTTATATGCAATATGATAAGGAAAATCCTTTTCCTCTGTTTCGCTTCTCTTGATACATCCGGGAACATAATTTCCGGTCATCATTTTATTGAACAAGGTACGGAATTTTTCATCATCACTCATTCCTGATGAAGTATACTTATCAATATAATCCCAGGTTTCTCTGCTGCATTTTACCTGTATGTCATTTAACCTTTCAGCTACCCCATTCTTATCGGTACGATACCATTTACCCTCATATTCAAAAGGCTTGGTAAATCCACGAAGCTCTCCATTTTTTGTAAAGCCATATCGCTGCTTACCAATCTTCTTTATACCAACTGCCAGGGAACCACCCTTTTGAATATAATACTTTTTACCTTTGATTTTTATCCAGCCCTTCTTTACAACCCGACGACCATTCTTTGGACTGTAATAATATAACTTTTTGTTGGATTTTCTGAATCCAGTAAGACGTTTTCCACCCTTTCCCAGAAAATACCAGTATTTTCCAATCTTCATGGTTCCTTTCTTCCGCACTATAGAACCATCACTTTTTCTGTAATAGAATCCGCCTTTTTTCTTTATCCATTTTGCTTTATATTTTTTTACTACCGGTGGAACAGGCTGCTCCGTTGTTTCCGTAGTAAGCTGCTCACTTGTTTCTGTCGTACCTGTCTCTGTTCCCTGCGAAGGATTAACTCCGGTTTCAGCAAAAACCGGAACAGAGGAATTAACCAACAAATAACCTGATATTAAAAATATAATAACTAAATATTTTTTTTTCATACCTTTACCTGACCCCTCTCTTAACTATTTTTCCCATTCCTCACAGATCCTATCATAGACGGCCTTGGTTTCTTTCTCCGTACTGCCACTTATATAATAAGTCTTTCCTTTGGTACGAATATCTATATAACTGTCTGATTCCAAATTCATAAAAACAAGGCAATTCTTTTCACCATTAACTACAAACTTTCCGTTATATATCATATTTGCATTTAAGCCATATTGTTTTTGAAGTACCAGGTTCTCCGGATCCTTTTTCAAAACCAGTTCATCTATTTTTTCTATATCAATAGTATAATCATCCTTCATCTGATGACAGATAAGTTTACCGTCTTCAACCCGGACTGAAAGTGGTGTGCGGTAAATAATTCCCACGTAGACCAATTCAACAAAAACACCAAGTATAACAAGTATCAGCACCACACCTACAGCTTTTCCCACAGGGTGCGCAAGATTTATTGTACTTCCAAAACCTACCCTCTTATTAATATTCAGACGATGGTCCTTAGGATTATAATAAAACTGTCCTAATATCCAGTTTTCATCTTCGTCGTTTTCAATGGTTGTTTCTTTCTTATATATTTTTTCAATAGCCTGCTGGCGGTTCATCAGTAGTATACTCCCCACCATCAAAGAAAACATATAAACCACATATATCGCAAAGAGTATTTCTTCATTATTCCACACACAGATAAGACACATCATAACTATAATAAAGGCTGTATTGATCCAGGAAAACATGATACTAAAGTTTGCCATATTTTTCTTCTTTGCTCTATTATAGTTAGTATTGACATCACTGTCTTCTGATATCACTTCATTTCTGATGTTGTCCATCATAAGTGCGATAGGGATGATCATAAGATTCACCAGCAAAAACACCCCTGCCATACCCGCCATAATATGGCCATTATACGCATTTTGTCCTTCTAAGAGTCCGGATATTTTTACTATCCCCAGATCTGCCAGAAGAGCAGCCAGAAAGAATACTAAGGCTATAATATCAGGGACTATCAGACTGGATTTTTTAAGGGCATGTATTGCACCTGCACTTTTCAGATCTGTTAAAACAACACATTTGGTTGAAGCAATTCCAAGTTCTCTCTTAATAATTTTTAGTTCTCTGTTTCCCTTTGTATGAGGTATAAACATAAAAATAAAATCAAAAAATATAAAAACAGAAAAGACTATCATTTTTATAATATAATCCGGAATAAAGCAAAAAAGTATAACCATAATAAAAGACAGGATAAGGAATATTCCCGCACTTTTTCTACATGAGGCTACAATCTCCTCTATTCGGGCTGCATTTTTTTCTTCCTTAAACTCTTCACGATTTGTTACTCCGTATATATATTTTCTTTCTCTCCATTTTTTTGGATATTCAACAAAGTAAATAATTAAGAGTATAGGACATATTATTATCAACATAAAAATATCAACTAAATAATTCATCTAAAATATCAGGCCTTTCTTTTTCTATCCACATTTCTGATGTCATAATAAACCTTTAGTAATATTCCTCCACCAATTCCAGAATTTTCTCCTTTGAAACTCCGGAGAGTCTGGCCTCGGATACAATACGCTTAAGCTCTTTTTTATTTTCATCACTCAGTACCCCTGACTGATTGATATTTTCTCTGACACGGGCACCATTTTTCCTGTCGGTTAAGATATAGCCTTCTGATTTAAGCAGCTGATAGGACTTACTGACAGTCATTGTATTGATGCCCATCTCAAGTGCCAGAGCACGTACTGTCGGAAGCTGCTCGCCCGGAGAAAGCTCTCCACTGGAAATTCCGATAACTATCTGATTTCTAATCTGCATATAAATCGGTATATCTGAATATTCATCTATTCTAATGATCATAGCCTATTCCTCACGTTTAATTTATGTATTATTCGTCATAATACAAAGATACTACACTTAGTATCTAAAGTCAAACTAATATTACCAGATAGAAAAGAAATATCCTGCCAGTGGAGACAGCACGATCATTATCACCGAAAATGTAAAGGATGAAATTGATATAAGTGTGGCTCTCTGCTCCGAAGGAAACATACTGCTAAGTTTTGCATTTGTCCTTATTTCAATCGCATCATCTGACATGGCTGAGATAAATCCTCCCAGTACCATAAGCACAGCCATTCCCGTATGTTCAAGCAGAACACCTGTAAGCACTCCTATAGAGCATAGAATAAATACCTTTACATATCTTGCTTTCTTAGCCTTAAGAATCAGCTTTGCTCCAACAATTCCACCCAGCTCCATTATGAAGAGTGCCGGTCCAAGTATCCAGTTACTTAGCCCTGCATCCCTCAGCTTACTCTGCAGGAAGAACAGAAGCAATATATCTACCGCTCCTACAAAGGAGTTAAGAAACATCAGCTTTGCAGCTTTGGAATTATGATATAAAAATCTTATTGAATCAGTAAAGAATGATATAATTTCCTTAACTATAGAAGAATGTGTCCGCTCCTCTTTTCCCTTTATCTCATAAAGAGTAAATGTAAAGGCAAGTGTCACACAGCCCATAACTGCACTGATCAGATATGATTTTCTGTATCCAAGATAAAGTGCAAGTCCCGCTGCAAGTGTTGATACTCCGCTTCCTATCCTATAGATTATGGACTGATTCGAAACATACTTCTCATAGCCCTCCTGCTTTCCCTCCTGCTTCATGGAATCATAGGCAAGAGCATCTCCTGATCCGGAGGCAAAGTTATATGCCATTGCATGAAAGGGCATGGAAAGCAGTACCATCCAGTAATCCTGTGACAAGAACATCACAATATCCCCGGTTATGGCCATCAGATTCCCCAGAACCAGCATCTTCTTTCTTCCGTACATATCCGCCAGCATTCCGGATGGAATCTCACATATGAGGCTTGTAATATGAAACAGAGTCTCTGCAAATCCTATCTGTACCAGTGAAAATCCCCTGGCCGCAAGTATTACGACCCACGCTCCGGTAATTGACAGATTTCCCAGCATTCCTGTTATATATAAAGTTCTTATTTGTTTCTTTAAATTAAGCATAAAAAAATCTCCCTTCGTTGTTTGCATCTCTGTGCCGGTAAAGGCACTGTTTCAAACTATTAGGAGATAGATATTCCTATTTCAGATACTGTACTTTAATCCTGAAAATGGGCGCACTATCCCCTTAATGGAGATATATATAACCTTTTTTCAGTTGAACATTAACATCTGTCCAGTACAATTTCGTAACCTCTTTTTTTATTTTATCTACTTTCAAACATTAACAAATAACTACACCTGCGTCAAGAGCTTTTATCAGTTCATCCGTCTCTGAATAAACAAGCTTTAGCGAGAAGTAGTCTTCCCTTTCTTCAAGCAATCTGAAGAATATCTTATCTCCTTCCCAGATGGGAAGATTATAGACCTCAGACTTTTCTATCCACTCCAGCTCGCCTTCGTCACAGTCACCTATCTCACCCTCAAACTCAGTTGCAGTGTATAGGTGCATATATTCAACAATTCTCTCTTCCGGACGACTTGCATCACCATAGATAAATGTAATAATTCCGCGAGGCTTATACTTAAGCAGCGTAAGCCCCGTTTCTTCCAGCACCTCACGCTTCAGACATTCGTCCGGGCTTTCACCATATTCGAAATGTCCTCCCACACCGATGTACTTATCCTTGTTAATATCATTTTCCTTTTTAACCCGGTGCAGCATAAGGTATTTATTATCTCTTTCTATGTAACATAGAGTTGTAAGTTCAGGTTGTCTCATCACATGATCTCCATAAAATTATTACTTCGTCATTATAAGTCTTTCTACTCTGCTTTAAGCATTGCAACTATCCACTCCGGATCCGGAACTTTCATATCCTTATCCATGGCCATTTCTTCCATGATTCCCTGCACAGATGCCCAGAAACATCGGGACATAAGTTTTGCATCGCCCTTTCTAAATACACCTGACTTCTGGCCCTTCTTTATCATTTCCGCCGTCGTATCTATGGCATCCACAGAAAGAGCCAGCTTACGTGCATCCTCCGGCATTCCAACTCTTCTGACCTGTCCCATCAGTACGAACATATTGAATACCCAGGGTTGCTGCTTGGCGTAAGAAAATAATTGATTCAGGAATCCGGTAAAGTATATTTCCGGCGGAACGTCTGCATGTCCTTCAACAACTCTGGTTCCCTCAACCCCCATTTTTACAAGTTCCAGGAGAAGCTCTTCCTTAGAAGCGAAGTAATGGAACATAAGTCCTGTACTCATGGGAACCGCCGCTGCTATATCCGTTATCTTTGTATCATAATAACCCTGCTCCACGAAAAGCGTGAGGGCGGTCATAAGAATTTTTTTTCTTCTTTCTTCCTTCTGTTCTTTTCTGGTCATAATACCCATTTCCCTTATTATAAATCTATACTCTGTTTCTTATCCTTCAGAATTCTCTGAATTGCAAACTTTCCACTTGTTGCTGCCACCGGAAGTCCTCCCGGTGAATTGGTCCACTGTCCGGCCACATACAGATTTTTAATGCCTTTAAGCTTGCCCTTCATCTTGATCTGCTTTCCACCGGCTGTAACGATAAAGCTCATATAGCTTCCATGATAAGCATTCATATATCTCTCATATGTTATAGGAGTCCATGCATCTAAAAACTCAAGATCTCCCTCAAGCTCAGGAAATGCCTTTACGATTCTCTTCTCAACTTCTGCAATAAGTTCTGCCTTTACTTTCTCATACTCATCCTTAGAAAGGCTCTTCCAGTATTCATAGTCCTCATCGAACTGAGATATACAGGTCTGAATAACCTGCTTGCCATCCTTCACAAATATAGGATCATAGCCATATGCCTTAACATACATTCTTTCAAATGTATTGCTGCCAACCTTTATAGGATCAACATCGATGAATAAAGTTTCTCCTTTTGAATACTCTTCACTTACTGCAAATGCAATCTGAAAGCCACTGCATGTTGGATATACCTTAGGTGAGTCATAAGCTACGGCAAGTTCCTTTGGCATATAGCTCTTTGGAAGGAACTTATTGAAAAGTAAATGTACATCCACTGTAGGTATAACATAATCAGCTTTAACAAATGTACCATCTGTGAGTCTTATTCCTGTAGCATTCTTCTTCTCTAAAACAATCTCATCAATGCTTGTATTATAGCATATCTTTCCACCCAGTTCCTTAAATCTTTTCTCCATACGAAGGGACATCTGAAGTGAAGCACCCATAGGAATACCACCATTTCCATCTGCCATAGTTGCGTATGAAACCAGGAATGAATATGTTGTATACTGCTTTGGAAGATAATCACACATAAGTCTCTGCAGAAGTGGAGACTTAAATCTCTTGCTATAATCCTCCAGTGAAAGACTTCCGAATTCCTTCATAACCTTTGGGAAGTCTGCCATATTTTTGCCCATCTCGATATAGTCCTTCATTCCCCACATTTCCATAGGCTTCTTAGCCGGAATCTGACACTGTTTTGAATACTCTGTATACTGAATAAACTTCTTTATCTCTTCTTCATCCTCAGGGGATAAAGCTATAAGCTCTCTTTCTGTACGCTTAAGGTCATTCCAAAGTGTGGCAGTTTTACCTTCATAGGTTGTTGAGTAAAATGAATCTATCTCAGCATACTCTGTATCATCTGTAAGAGCTCCTGTGGCCTTCCATACATCATAAAGCTCTGTGCCCTTCTTTGTACCTGTGAGCCAGTGGATACAGTTATCTATGTGATAGCCTTTTCTGTTCCATCCGATGCACTCGCCACCGGGAATAGCATTTTTCTCATATATAGTTACATCAAAGCCTGCCATACGGGCATATACTCCAGCAGTTAAACCTGCGATTCCTCCGCCGATAACGATTACCTTCTCATTTGCATTTGCCTTCACATCAATTGTTTTCATTTTTAAATTCCTCCACTTTTTTTACGACTAATTAATATTTCGTTTGTTTGAATTGTCGTTCATTGAATCTGTATTCAATATAATAGAACTTCAATCATATGTCAAGTATTTTTTGAATTTAAATTCAATGAAATTAATAAAAAGCTCCAGAAGCCGCATAAATACGGGCAAAATAAAAGAGTCATACTTTGAAAACTCTTCAAAATATGACTCTTTTTAATAAACTCTTTCTTATTTTTTTAAAATCCTTTCTATATCCTCAGGCTTCTCCGCAAAACAGTAAGCCCCTTGTTCAATCAGATAATCTTTGTCTCTAAACCCCCATAAAACAGATATACAGGGGAGTCCCGAATTATTAGCTGTCATTAAATCAACCTCAGAGTCGCCTATATAAATTGATTCTTCCTTTGTGCTATGCATCTCCTTAAGTGCTGCCTCGACCATATCCGGTGCCGGTTTTCTGTTAATCCCGGGTTTCTCACCTATGGCCACATCAACACACTTTGCAAAGAATCTGTCATTCAGTTCCTTTACTGCCGAATCTATCTTATTGGAAACTATCGCTATCTTATAACCTTTCTTTTTCAGCTTGTCCATAGCCTCAACTATTCCGTCGTATGGTCTTGTTTTATCCAGACAATGTGCATCATAATGCTCTTTAAATACCGGCAGCATCTCATCTATCACATCAGGTGACGCCCCCTCAGGTAATGAAAGTCTAAGGGCCTCTCCTACACCATTTCCAAAGAAAAGTCTGTATTCTTCCAGGGTGTGTCCTTCCATCCCATACCTATTTAATACGTAATTCATCGAAAGGGTGAGATCTTCCAATGTATTCAGAACTGTTCCATCCATATCGAATACAATAGTAGTTATCTTTGATGTGTTTATTTCCATTTATATCTCAACCTTCCCTGCTAATATATTTTTGTAATCTTCCAGATTCTTTCTCAAAAGATTCGGCGTATCAAGCTCATATGGACATTTACTCTTGCAAAGTCCGCAGTCCACACATTCCTCTATCTTCATCATAAGTCCCTGCCATTCTTCCGACAGGAAGTTTTGTGAAGGAGAACGTCTGATAAGCTGCGACATTCTTGCACAGTTATTAATCTGAATTCCAACTGTACACGGCATGCAATATCCACATCCACGACAGAAATCACCCATCAGATTCTTTCTATCCTCTTCTATAAAGGCTGCTATCTCATCAGTCATTTCCACATCCTCGTCAAAGAAGCCGAGCCACTGATCTAATTCCTCTTCTCTCTGAATTCCCCAGAGAGGAAGCACATTATACTGACTCATAAAGGCCATGCAGGCAGTACTGTTTGTAAGCAGTCCACCTGATAATCCTTTCATGGCAAGGTAACCCATACCTGCTTTTTCAGCAGCCTTAACAAGTGCAATATCTCTATCTGTTGCAAGATATGAGAATGGGAACTGTATAGTTTCATAAAGACCGCTCTCAACGATCTCCTCTGCGACTCCTATAAGATGTGCCGTGATTCCAATATGTCTTATCTTACCCTGCTTCTTCGCCTCAACCATTGCCTCATACATTCCGGTACCATCGCCAGGCTTATAGCATTGCTGAACACAGTGGAACTGATATATATCCAGATAGTCTGTTTTCAGATTATTGAGAGTAGTATCCAGATCCTCCCAAAACTTTTCAGGAGTTTTTGCCATGGTCTTAGAAGATATATATATCTTCTCTCGCATTCCTTCAATAGTTCCGAAGGCTTCTCCCATCTTCTCCTCACTATCAGAATAAGCACGTGCTGTATCAAAAAACCTCATTCCGCCCTCATATGCCCTGCGCAGAAGTTTCACTGCCATATCCATATCAACCCTCTGAATAGGGAGGGCACCGAATGCATTTTGCGGAACCTTAATTCCTGTTTTTCCCAATACGATTTCTTTCATATGCATACACCCCTTTATTGCATTTATCTATTATAATATACAACATATTGGCAAATTTTTGAACATAAGAAAAGCCGTCCTGACCCTGACAAGTAGAACAGCTAATCTTATAACCTAACAAACTTGCCGGATCGGGTGATGTGCACTCACCCTCCGACTACCTTGTTAAGAGAATTATATTTTAATTTAGCAAAAATGTCAATAGCATTATTCTGTCATTAGTTCCGTAACCGAAACCTTCTTAACCTTTCCAGCAGAGATATATGTTGATACATACACATACAGCGTTATGATCACCGCTGCAATCGGTGTCCACATAAGTCTGATTCCAAAGCTAGTTCCAAATGCAACCTTCATAAACATCATAATAACCGGAAAAGCAAGGATTGATCCAGCTATAACTCCCGGTATAGCGACCGGCATCATACGAACGATGATCTGTTTTCTTATATCCTTAGTGGTATACCCACAAGCCTTCTCTATACCCATTGCCTGTCTTTCCTTTTTGATGATCGATTCAATCAGGAAATTCATTATGATAGATACAATAATTGATATAATTATCATAAGTATTGCTGAGATAATCTGACTCATTACACTGATTCCACCGATCGATGTGTCTATTGTTTCACTAAAAGATGAAATCTCCGTAAGCTTAAAGCTGCCACTGTTTCCGGTTATAACCTTATCACCAACCTTGATGGCGTAGCTTACATTACTTACTCCGTATTTTGACTTAAGAAGTGCCATCTGTTCATCAGCCTTCGCCCTTATCCTGTCTTCATAAGTTCCTTCACCAGACGACTCCCCGACTGTACCTTCTACACTTCCATATTCATCTGAAAGCCTGTCCTTTAACTCATCTTCATTCACTCCGTCTGCTGCATATACAAACAGATAATTTAGGCATTCTGAAGGTGGCATAAACCGGTTAAAACCTTCTGTAGTCATATAACATATTTCCCCATTATTAATAAATGCCTTGGCCACTCCGGACACGATGCAAGTTTTTTCAATACCGTTATACTTAACCAGTACGCTGTCTCCAACACTTATGCTATGTTTTTCAGCAAGACCTGATCCTATCATGATCTCATTATCGTGAAGAGGGGAGCGGCCTTCTACGATATGGAGATTCTCCAGCTCATCAAAATCCTCATAAGCAAAGGTCTGAAAAGTATCAATGTCATTTCCGTTAATACTAAATCCGTTATTTCCTCTAAAAAGGAGACATTTTCTTACATCTTCTCTCTGACTGATTTCCTGCATAACTTCTTCGTAATCAGTTCCTGTGTCAAATCCGACCATGAGTGCTTTCTCAAGCCCCGCGAAATCAAGAAACACGGCTCCTCTGTCTTTGAAAATATCAGCAAGATAGATACAAAATGTTATCGTAAGAGAGGCAGCAAGAATACATACGAACATCCCGATATTCTGTCCTTTATTTGCAACCAATCCCTTTAAGCCAAGTCTCTTATTGATATCAGACTTTGTATTCTCAACTGGAAATATATTTCTTCCAAAATGGTGAGTTTTAATTCCTTTTCTAAATGCGATAACCGGAGGATATTTCTTAATCTTTCTTGCTCTCCCGAGGGCTGTAATAAGCGTTAAGACTATTAGTAAAGCAGCAGGAATCAAGAGT
>JAILMQ010000097.1 GCA_024692605.1 Eubacterium sp. | reverse complement strand
CCAAGATTCAGAGGCTATTTTTGGCGAATCCAGTATATGTTTATATAAAGTATTTTAGGGTTATAGTTATAGATGGTAATATTCCGAGTCTCTCATATCATGGACTTTGCATTTTATATGCATTACTGTTCCTTGGGCTGGGATGTTTCTTCTATAAACATTTTAATCAGAGATTCTTGTATTACGTATAATTATTAAATCTGGGTGGGGATTTCCTGCCGATAAAAAAAGGATAACAATATGAGTGCAGTTGAAGTTAATGATGTTTCAATAGGATATATGACCGGTGACTTTAAAAACATCGGACTTAAAGAATATGTAACCAGAAAGCTTACCGGAAATTATGAGGTAACCAGATTCTGGGCAGATAAGCATGTTTCTTTCAAATTGAATAAAGGAGATATGCTTGGAATTGTAGGAACCAATGGTGCCGGAAAGTCTACACTGTTAAAGGCTATTACCGGAATCATGGTCCCGACAGAAGGAACTGTAAAGGTTGAAGGTAAAATAGCAGCTCTTCTGGAACTTGCATCAGGTTTTGATGGACAACTTACTGTTAGAGAAAATACATATCTCCGTGGAGCACTTCTTGGATATACAAGAGAGTTCATGGATAAAATGTATGATGAGATCATTGAGTTTGCAGAACTTGAAGAATTCCAGGAATACATGTTTAAACAGCTTTCAAGTGGTATGAAGAGTCGACTTGGTTTTTCTATTGCATGCCTTGTTAATCCGGATGTAATTATTCTGGATGAAGTTCTTAGCGTAGGGGATGGCTCTTTTAGAGAAAAAAGTAAAAATCGTATGGAAGAAATTCTGGACGGTGGTGTTACAGGTCTTCTGGTTTCACACTCGGTTGAGCAGGTTAGAGAACTTTGCAATAAAGTACTTTGGCTGGATCATGGTGATCAGATTGCATTTGGAGAAATGGAACCTATATGTGATGCATATGAGGATTTTCTTGCACAGCCAAAGGATAAGAGGGTTCTTCCTAAAGATATTGGCGAAATTAGAAGAATATCCAGAATGTTCAGACTTTATACAAAACTTGCAGCTAAGGAAAGTGCAGAAAAACATAATGATATTGCACTTCTTAAAGAATCTACAATGAATAAGCAGAATAGATGGATGAAAACTATTCGTTCAATGAGTGAAGAGGAACGTCAGAGACATTATGATGAATTTGGCATAGAATAAATTGAAAAAAATGTGTTTTATGGGGAAGATATAGGGTTAAAGACATAATGGAGAGGAGGACACAATATGAATAAAAAGAACTTTAAGATAATTTCTTTATTTATGGCTGTGATTCTTATTGCAGTATCTTTTTCAACAAGGGTTGAGGCAAAGACCCTTAAGGCTACCGTCTCGGGAGCAACCCTTGAGGCAGGAAAGCAGTTCACCCTTACAAACATGCCTTATAATGGAAAGCATAGTCCTATAAAAGAGTATGCGGGAAGCCCCCTTAATTTTAGTTCGGTACAGAACTTTGCATATACTCCCGATGGCAAATACATTTTCACAACATCCGAGTGTCGTACAAGTGGTACAAAGCATACCCTTCTTTGCAGATGTACAGTACCCGGAACAAAGGGAGCTGATGCTTCGGCAGAGTGTGTAGATACACTGGTTCTCGGAAGATATGGCCATGGTGAGGCTATTGACATCACTCAGGATGATCCGAATTCTGAGGTTTATAATCTTTGGGTTGCAACTACACCGAATAGCGGTACTATTTTCGGAACAGAGATTGCAAGAATTACCTATAAGATTACAAATGGAAAAGGTTCAATAGTTAAAACAGTTAAGATTACCAATTTCAGAAAAGCAAATGTAGTTAAGGGTAAGGCTAAATACTTCAAGGGTAAGCCAAAGCCAAGAAGATTAAATGTCTCTATTGATAAAGCAAATAATCAGATCATGTTCCGTGTGCAGTTCCCTACAGGAAAGGGAGTTAATTATGTGGCATATGATTATGATAAGCTTAATACAGCTCTTAACAAGGTTGGAAATAATGGCAAGTACAGCATAACAAAGGCGGCTAAGTGGCAGAAGGCTAACCTTAGAACAAGTCTTGTTCCTTATATGACCTTCCAGAGCTTTGCTATTTCCGACAATAAGCTTTATGTATGTGGCGGGCACATGAATAAAGGTGCTCAGATATACGTTATCAAATACAAGACCTGCAAGAATGTAAAAAAAATAAAGATGCAGGAAAAGATGAAGAAATCCCAAATCTATAAGATCTACGATATAACACCTCAGATTACAGTAGCTGATAAAACTTTGGGTATTGCTGATCTTGAGATAGAGGGTATGAAACTTGAGAAGGATGCAAGTGGAAAGCTTTATGCACATGTTAACTTCTTTATGAATAAGACACCGATCAGAGAATCTATCGGAATTTATAAGTTCGGGTTATAAAACAACCCATTGGGGTCAGACCCCTTTGGGTTGAATTATCGTATGGAGGTGCGAAAGATGTTTTATGAAATAGTTCCAAGTGATGATGTTGCAATAATATCTGAAGCAGCCACTTTGACCTATAAAGATCTGGCTGGATATGTTGATAAGATTAAGAGTGTTATCAGCGGACGAACCCTTGCGTTCTGCCTTTGCGAGAACAGCCCGGGAAGTGTCGTATCATATCTTGGATATCTGGGAAGCAAGGTTGTCCCACTTATGGTGGATAAGAAAATAGATAGAGATCTTCTGAAACATCTTCTGGAGGTTTATAAGCCGGAATACATCGCAGTTCCTGATGAAATCCGTGATGAATTTACAGAATTTGAAGGGGTAGCAGAGTATCTTTCTTATACCCTTATGAGAAGTAAGACACCGGAGCCGGTTGAACTTCATCCGGACCTGGCACTGCTTCTTACAACTTCCGGTTCTACAGGAAGCCCGAAACTTGTAAGACAGACCTATACAAATATCCAGTCAAATGCTGAATCAATCGTTCAGTATCTGGAGATAACCAGTGATGAAAGACCTGTTACAACACTTCCTATGAACTATACTTATGGTCTTTCCATCATTAACAGTCATCTTCAGGCGAAGGCTACGATACTGATGACGGATGCACCTATGAATATGAAGACCTTCTGGACCTTTATGAAGGATAATAAGGCAACTTCTTTTGGTGGAGTACCTTTTACATATGAGATGCTGAAGAAGCTTCGTTTCTTCAAGATGGACCTTCCGGACCTCAGATATATGACACAGGCTGGCGGAAAGCTGAGTCCAGAGCTTCATCATGAGTTTGCTACATGGGCATCTGAAAGAGACAAGAAGTTTATAGTAATGTATGGCCAGACAGAAGCAACTGCAAGAATGGGCTATCTTCCTGCAGAGAAGAGTATTGAAAAGTTTGGAAGCATGGGATTTGCCATTCCCGGTGGTAAGTTCATTCTCATTGATGTAAATGGAAATGAGATCACTGAGCCGGAAACTGTTGGTGAACTGGTTTATGATGGACCAAATGTAACCTATGGCTATGCTGAAAAGAGAGAGGATCTTGCCAAGGGTGATGAAAGAGGCGGACGTCTTATCACCGGAGATATGGCAAAGAGAGACAGTGAGGGATTTTACTTCATAGTCGGCAGAAAGAAAAGATTCTTGAAGATATTTGGTAATCGTGTTAATCTTGATGAGATAGACCAGCTGATTAAGGCTGCATTTGATAATATTGAATGTGCTTCATCAGGTGTAGATGATCACATGAAGGTATACATCACTGATGAATCAAAATGTGATGAGATCAGAAAATGGCTTTCTGAGACAACTCACCTCAGTGAGTCAGCATTTGATGTAGTATATATTGAAGCCATTCCAAAGAATGAAGCCGGAAAGGTTTTATATAAAGATTTACCATAGATAATAATGAATAAGGAGAAATATCATGGAGAAAATTATTGAGATTCTTAACGGACTTAAGTCAGGAGTTGATTTTGCAAACGAGAAGAGCATTGTTACAGGAAAGATTCTCGGATCAGTTGAGATCACAACTCTTATTGCAACTCTTGAGGATGAGTTTGATATTGAAATCGGTATGGAATATATGGAAAATTCCAACTTCGATTCAGTAGATGCAATCTGGGAGATGGTTCAGGAATTACAGGAGGCATAAGTCATGTCTGTTGCTTCAGCAAAATTTTTGATCTTTCTTGCTGCAACTATAATAGTTTTTTATATTGTTCCGAGTAAGCACAGATGGCTTGTGCTTCTCGCGAGCAGTATTGCATTTTATCTGATTGCGGGAAGTTGGAGATTTTTGCCGTTTATCATATTTACTTCATTGGTGATATGGCTCGCCTCCACGAGAATCGGCAAATTATATGAGGAACTGGAGACAAAACTAAAAGCAGAAGGATTAGATAGAAAGGGTAAGAAAGCCCTGAAGGATGAGTACAAGAAGAAGGCAAAAACCTCCCTTGTACTTTCGCTTGTTTTATGCATAGGTATTCTGTGCGTCACCAAATTCACAAAATATGTTGTGGCTTATCTTAATCTTTTTATGGTATCAAGAGGAAATGAACCAAGGTTCGGTATCGAATGGCTGATTGTACCTCTTGGTATCTCTTATTATACATTCTCGACAGTAGGATACATTCTTGATGTTTACTGGAAGAGATATAAGTATGAGTCGAATTTTCTTAGATTTTTCTTATATGCTATATTCTTCCCTCACATAATGCAGGGACCTATTTCAAGATATAATCTTCTGGGCCAGTCCCTTAAGCAGGAGCTTAAGTATGACAGTCAGAGGATTGTTTTTGGTGCCCAGCTTATGATGTGGGGATTCTTTAAGAAGCTTGTTATTGCAGACAGACTTAACAAGCTTGTTACTACTGTATTTAATGGTGAAGTTCAGGCGGGAAGCGTATTTCTGGTGGCACTTTTCTTTGATGCTTTGATGATATATACGGATTTCTCAGGATATACTGACATAGCAAGAGGAGCTTCACAGATTTTTGGAGTAGAGCTTGAGCAGAACTTTAATCATCCATTCTTTTCCAAGTCAGTTACTGAATTCTGGAGAAGATGGCATATGTCACTTGGTAGCTGGTTCAAGGATTATGTGTTCTATCCGGTTACTGTTTCAAACTGGATGAAGAAGTTGAATAAGTTTAATCTTAAGCATCTTCCATCAAGAGTTACAAAAACCATTTCCGTTGCAATTCCTTGTCTTATAACCTGGTTCCTTACTGGACTCTGGCATGGAACCGGTAAGACCTATGTTGCATGGGGAATCTACTACGGAGTTCTTATAACTATTTCGGTTGGTTTCCAGGATGAGTTTGCATCATTAAACAAACTTCTAAGAATTAAAACAAAGTCATATTCCTTCAGAGGTTTTCAGATGTTCAGAACCTTCTGTATATTCATGGGAGGACGTCTCCTTACTAGTGCAGGAGGACTTCATAACTCACTTATGGTAGTAAAGAATATCATCGGTAACTTCCAGCCATGGAAGCTGGTTGATGAGTCTCTTTATGGATATGGAATCGATCGTAAGGAGATGGGACTTCTTATCGTATGCCTTATTGTTCTTTGGGCAGTCAGCATGTTACAGGAAAGGGTTCATATCAGAGAGATAATCGCAAGACAGAATGTAGTTGTGAGATGGGCTCTTATGTATCTGATCATATTTGTAATTCTTATTTTTGGTGTTTACGGAGCCGGTTATGATGCTTCCGCATTCATCTATACACAGTATTAAGAATAAATCTGCCGGACCCCACTCCGGTATAAAAATAATTTGGAGGAAGTAAAATGAGTCAGACCAGAAATGCCAGATGGGATAACATTAAACTGGTTTTGATCGTGTTTGTAGTACTGGGACATATCTGTATGGAGTATTCTTCCAGTGATCCTAGCCTGAAGGCTCTCAGACTTTGGATTTATCTTTTCCATGTTCCGGCATTTATGTATATATCCGGTCTTTTTTCAAAGAGAGCTATAAGAGAAAAAAGATGGAGCAGAGCTGTATCTTTTTTAATGCTGTTCATATTTATGACAGTAGTGAGATTTATAGTGGATGCAAGCGTTCATGGGATTAAAAAAGCATCCATGGAATTCGTAAATGTAAAGGGTGTGCCCTGGTTTGCTCTTGCGCTTTTCTGGTTTTTCCTTGTGTCAATGCTTATTGACAAGGTGCATCCGGCTTATATCCTGGCGGTTTCCTTTGCCCTTGGACTGATTGTAGGATATACAAAGCTTCTGAATACCTTTGCACTTCAAAAAACTATAGTATATTTTCCGTTCTTTTATCTGGGATATCTTTCAGATGTTGAAAAGATTGATGCTTTCCTTAATAAGATA